>CAIKLQ010000278.1 GCA_903828255.1 uncultured Verrucomicrobiota bacterium | reverse complement strand
GTTCCGCTCCCGCACAACTTCCGGCAGCCATCCTAGCCGGCGCGCGATGCGATCCAGAATTTCCTCCATGACCAGCATCCCCTGCGGCCCGCCGAAGCCCCGGAAGGCGGTGTTCGACGATAGATTGGTTTTCGCCACTTGACCGCGAAACTCCACCGCTGGGATATAATAGCAGTTGTCGAGGTGGAACAGCGCGCGGTCGGTCACAGGCTGGGACAAGTCGAGCGCCCAGCCGCCGTTGGACCAGAGATGAACTTGCGCCGCGAGCAAATGGCCCTCGGCGTCAAAGCCGGCCTTGAAGCGCGCAAGGAACGGATGGCGATGGCCGGTGAGCGCCATGTCCTGATCGCGATTCCAACGCACCCGCACGGGCCGGCCGGTGTGATGCGCGGCGAGGGCGGCGAGCGCGGCAGGTGTGGCGGCCTGCGTTTCCTTGCCGCCGAAGCCGCCGCCCATGCGCGGGCTTTGCACGACGATCTGGTTCGCGGGCAGATGGAGGACACGCGCCACGAGAGCCTGCACTTCGGATGGATGCTGCGTGGAGGAAACCACAAACAGCGAACCGTCCTCGCCGCGTTCCGCCCCCGCCGCTTGCGTCTCCAGATAAAAATGTTCCTGCCCGCCAAACTCGAATTCGCCTTCGAGGGAGAGCGGCGCGGCGGACAGGTTTTGCTCGACGTCGCCGCGCCGGATGAAGTTCGGTTCGTTGTGAAAACTCCCTGTGGCGATGGCTTGTCGCAGCGTGAGCACCGGTGGCCACGGCTCATATTCAACTACGACTTTTTCCGCCGCCGCGCGACAAGCCGCCGCCGTTTCGCCGACGACGAGCGCGACCAAGTGGCCGTGGAACAAGACCTCCTTGTCGGCCAGCAGGATTTCGTCTTGCTTCACCGCGCCCACCTCATTTGCCCCCGGGATGTCTTCGGCAAGAAGCACCGCTTTGATGCCGGGCATCCGTCGCGCGGCGGTGGCATCGCGGCGCAGAATCTTCGCCCGCGCGTGCGGCGAACAGACCGGCCAGACTTCGAGGAAATTTCTCCCGGCGGGCTGATCGTCCGTGTAGATGGCTTCGCCGGTGACGTGTTTGTGCGCGCTTTCGTGAGGAGGAAATTTCTGATTAACCCCGGGCAGCAGCCCGGGGCCAGGCGGGCGGGGCGTTTCAGCCGTTTCAACGGCTTTCTGCTCGCGGGGAGCCGTTGAAACGGCTGGATTATCCTGGTCACGAGCCAACCTCGGGCTCCAGCCCGGGGTTAATGAGCTGGTCTCGGCGACAAACTTCTCCAGCAAACTCGTGATCAACCCGCGGCGATATTCGGCGCTGCCGCGCACATCGGAAATGGGCGTGAATTCCGCGCTCAGAATCGGCAGCACGCTTTGAATCGTCTCCGCGTTCCACAGCTGGCCGAGCAGCGATTGCTCAGTGCGAAGTGCTCGCGCCGGCGTTGCCGCGACGCCCCCATAAGCCAGCCGCGCGTGGCACACGCGGCCTTGTGCGTCCAAATCCAAGGTGAAGCAGGCCGCCACCGTGCTGATGTCCATTTCCCGGCGCTTGGAGACTTTGAACCAAGCGGTCTTGCGCGTGCGGCCCGGCGCGGAAACGCCCCGCGGGAGAATGATGGTTTTCAAAACCTCGCCCGCCCGCAGCGCCGTCTGGCGGTAGGCGGTGAAGAATTCGCTGATGGGTAGCAGGCGCTCTTGTAGGAGAGGCGGCACGCCGGTCGCTAACTCTTGGTCGGCTTTTCCAGATGGAGATTGGCGCGCCGCCTGTTCTACGAGCACCACTTTCGCATCGAGCGCCAGCAGCACGGGCGCACAATCGCCGATGGGCGAGGCGGTGGCCAAGTTGCCGCCCATCGTAGCGCGGTTGCGAATCTGCCGCGAGCCGAACCCGCGGAGCATGTCGGCCAGTGGGGGGGATTCTTTGCCCAGCGCGTCTTCAATTTCTGTCAGCGTCACCGCCGCGCCAATTCGCCATTCGTTATTCGTGAGTTCGATATTTTTCAACCCGCCTACCGCTTCGACCGAAATAAGGGTGAGAAACTTCTGGAAGCGCTTGCTGATCTCCAACCCCAGTTCCGTCGCACCAGCAATGAGGCGGGCTTCAGGATGCACTTGGATCAAGCGCAACAGCTCGCCCAGCCCGGTGGGCCGGAAAAACTTCTCGCCGGAGACTTCGTAATGAACCGCGCCGAGGCTGGCATCGGTCTGCTTCAGCCGTTCGGCGAAGGCATCGCCCCTGTCCTGCGCGTGGCGTTCGGCGAACGCGGCGATGGCCGCGTCCCGGATGGGCCGGTAGCCGGTGCAACGGCAGAGGTTGCCGGAAAGTTGGTCGTCCAGATCCTCCGGCGTGTGGAGGTCGTCGCGATAAAAGCCCTCGAAGAGCGAACAAACAATCCCCGGCGTGCAATAACCACATTGCGAGCCGTGGTTTTCGGCCAGCGTCCGCTGTACCGGGTGCAGATTTGAGGAGTAGCGGCTTTCAGGTCGCTTCGGCCTGCCAGTTGCCACACCTTCCACGGAAATGACTTCGCGTCCCGCCAGCAGGCAAACCGGCACGAGGCAACTGTTAATGGCGCGGTAAGCAGGCTTGCCGTTCGCGTCCCGCTCGACAAGAGCGACGGAGCAAGCGCCACAATCCCCCTCGGCGCAGCCTTCTTTTGCGCCGGTCAGGCCCTGGCGGTGTAGGAATTCGAGCAACGTTAAATTGGGCGAGAACTCGGCGAGCGAAAGCAAGCGTCCGTTGAGCCGCAATTGAACCTGGCTGGCCATAAATCAGGCGCAGCTTAACGCACCGACGGGGGAGCGCAAGGCCCGCGGGCGTTCAAAAGGAAGCCACAAGCAGGTGGCGTCTGGAGTCTGACCGTCCTCGGCCACAGCAAGGTGGCGCGGAGGCAAGCAGTCGGAGCTAACCAAGCCGCCAAGCGTGGGTGACTCCCTGCGCCATTCTCGGGCAACGCCCATTCTTCCTTGATCCACTCTTATTCACACTCGGGATGCCGGAATGGGACAAATTGACAGCTTGGAAGCGGGATTTGGAGTGCACGGCGGGAGACTTTGCGCCAAAGCCAAAACAGTGCGTTAGAAGCGATCGAAAATGTCGCGAAAAATTGTTGACATTAAACTGCGCCTCCTTAAAGTAGCCGCAGATGGCGTTTTCCTCTGAGACGGAGAAAAAATTATGAAACAAACTCGAAGCATGTTCAGTTGGTTGGTAGCCGGCAGTCTCGCGCTGCTGATGGTGTCAAGTGTGGCCGCCCAAACCGCCAAAGAGCGGATGGCCAAAGTGGTGCGACTTAAAGGGTCTGCCCGATACTCCACCGGTAATAATGTTTGGCAACCCATCAAGACGGGAACGCTCTTGAAATCCGGATTTATCATCCAGACCGCAGCCGATTCTTATGTGGACGTTTTGCTGGGCGAATCAGAATCGGCCGTCACTCCGCCGCGGGCCGTTGTGGGTGATCAGGTTTCCTATCAATCCAAGGCCGCGCAGGATATGATACGCTTGCGCGATGACACCGTGTTAGCACTCGACAAACTCACGGTGACAGACACCGGGGCGGATCAAATCACGGAAACGCAACTCGACCTGCGCAGCGGAAAGATTTTTGGCAGCGTCAACAAACTCAGCCCCGCTTCGCATTATGAAATCAAGCTGCCCAATGGTGTCGCCGGTATCCGTGGCACGGTTTACATGATCAGCGCGGATGGCGTGGTGCAAGTATTGTCGGGCAGCGTAGTTATCTCTTGGGTCGCGCTTGATGGCACTCCGGCGACCCAGACGGTTGGATTTGGAAACCAGTTCGACACGCGTACTGGAATGATGACACCAATTACAGAGATTCAAAGCCAGGAAATGGTGCGGATTTCCCAAGGGCAAATGGTCGAATATCGGAAGGCCACATCATTTGTTCAAGACACCACGATTTATTTCGTGTCGCCGACCAAAAGTCCCTGAACGAGTGGCAGCGGTGAAGGTGGCGATCAATTGGTGTTACAATTCGTTCTCCCAACCCAGAGCAGCCTTGAGTTGCTCTGGGTTTTTTGTTTAGTTCGCCGCAGTGAAGCGCAAACGCCTCAAACAGTCACCCGTCCTCATTGCGGTAGGTGTGCTGGCCCTCCTTGTCCTGACACAGGTGCTGCGCGTTGAATTCTTGGAACGGTTCGAGGTCATCACCTACGATTGGCGTGCCCGCCAGGCCTTGAGATTTCCCACGCCGACCGCCACCAACCTCGGCTTTGTTTTCATCGACGATAAGAGCATCGTGGAAGTGAAAAGCGGCAGGCTGGGTTTCCGCTTCGGTCTGTCCTGGCCCCGGCAAGTCTATGGCCGACTGGTGGACGAACTAGCCGCGCAAGGAGCCGAGACGGTCGGGTTCGATGTCTTACTGGGCGAACTGCGCGACGACCACGCCTCCGTGGCCATGGCCAACGGGGAGGTCCTTGAATCGGACGTGGTTTTCGCGCAAGCCATCCGTCGGGCGAACAACGTGGTTATCGCCGCCACCACCGATCTGCCGCCGCCGCGATTATTTCGTACGAACGCCTTGGCGGTAGGGGACATTTCCGCGGACAAGGATGCCGACGGGATTCTGCGACGTGCCCGGGCGTTCCGCATGTATCCGCGCTGGCACGCGGCGTTTCGGCAGGTGGAAGCGGATCCAGAAATGGGAATTGATTTGAGCCGGGCGCGCCGGGAGCCGGGATTCATTGTGTTGCCGCGCTCCAACGGCGAAGAGATTAAGGTGCCCGTGGATGCAGACAATAACTTTGAGCTGGCTGACTTTGGCACGCCGCCGCCGGGTGTCCCACCTAAAGCCAAAGCCTTCACCGAGGAGCGTGTCTGGCATTTGGGGATCGTCCTTGCCGCGCGACATCTCAAACTCGATCTTGAAAACGCGGACGTGGACTTGGCTCACGGTCGCATCACCTTGCGCGGGGCGGCTGCCATTCAGCGTGTGATCCCGGTGGATGCGGAGGGTTATTTTTACATAGACTGGCGACTTACCCCTCACGACCCCCGGTTGACGATTGAGCCGATTCACAGCCTGCTCCTGCAAAATTTCCAGCGGCTGAAGGGCGAAACGCCGGTGTCGCGCGTGGGCTGGCGCAACAAACTTCTGGTCGTGGGTTCGATTGCCCAGGGCAACGACCTCAGCGACCGCGGGGCCACGCCGCTGGCCAAGGACGCCGCGCTTGTCAGCAAGCATTGGAACGTGGCCAACTCGCTGCTCACGGGCCGGTTTGTGCGCCGCGCTTCACTCGGAACGGAACTGGCGGTGCTGGTCGCGCTCGGTGTGTTGACGGCGTTTCTCACTTGGCAACTCCGCGTGGTCGTGGCCTCGCTAGCGGTGGCTATTTTGATGGTGGCGTATTGCGCGTTGGGCATTTTTCTCTACGTGCAATATCGCTACTGGCTGCCGCTGGTGTTGCCCGTTGTTGGGGCCATGCTGGTGCAACATTTCAGCCTCGTCACCTACCGCCTTCTGGTTGAGCAGAAGGAACGCCGCCGGGTTAAATCCATCTTTTCCAAGGTCGTGGCTCCGGAGGTCATGAACGAATTACTCCGGGCGGAGAAGCTTTCGCTCGTCAGCGCGCGGCGGGAAGTCACGGTGCTCTTTGCCGATGTGCGTGGGTTCACCGAATTGACGGATTACACGCAGGAACGCGTGGCGGAATATGTGCGCGAGCACCACCTTACCGGTGAAGCAGCTGAGGCTTTCAGCAACGAATTTGCCCAGGAAACCCTGACCACGGTCAACACTTACCTGACCTGCGTGATTGACGCGGCCACGCGGGAGCATGGCACCTACGACAAATTAATCGGCGATTGTGTCATGTTTTTCTGGGGTGCGCCGCTGGAGCATCCGCGCCACGCCCAGGCTTGCGTCCGGGCCGCCGTTGCTTCCCAGCGCGCCATTTACCAGATCAACCAGCAGCGCGCCGTCGAAAACCAGCGGCGCGAAACGGAGAATCGCGCCCGTGAATCTGCCGGATTGCCACCCAAGCCGCCGCTCGCCACGCTGACTCTCGGCACCGGCATCAATACCGGGGTGGTTACCGCCGGCGTGATGGGTTCGGACGCCCACTCCGTCAACTACACGGTTTTCGGCCGCGAAGTGAACCTTGCCAGCCGGTTGGAAGGTATGTCCGGGCGCGGGCGCATTTTTATCAGTGAAAGCACCTATCAGCATTTACTTCGGGATGATCCGGCCCTGGCCGCCACCTGCATCGAACGCGAGCCAATGACACCCAAGGGCTTCAACAAACCGGTGCGGATTTACGAAGTGCCCTGGATGCCGCCGGGCGAAGTGGTCGAGGAGTTTCACACGATGCTGTTCGTGAAACCCAAGTGACCGGTCGCGCCCGCCTGATCCGCCCGGCCTCAATTTCATTCTCGTCAACTCCGCCCGGGTGGTTATCTTGGGGTCATGCGCACGGCGATTTATCCCGGCAGTTTTGACCCGCTGACGAACGGCCATCTGGACGTGATTCAGCGGGCGACCAAATTGTTCGACCGGGTGATCGTCGCCGTCGCCAAGAGCGAAAGTAAAACCCCGCTATTCACTTTCGAAGAACGGGTGGAACTGGTTCGGGAGACTGTCGGCCATTTGCGGCATGTGAAAGCGGAAGCCTTCGACGGATTGCTCGTCGAGTATGTCGCCCGGCGCAAGGCCCAGGCCGTCGTGCGCGGGCTGCGAGCCGTCTCGGATTTTGAATTTGAATTCCAGCTCGCGCTCATGAACCGCAAGCTGGACGAGCGCATCGAGACAATTTTCATGATGCCTAAAGACACGTACACCTTCCTCAGTTCGCGCATTGTGAAGGAAATTGCCCGACTCGGGGGCGACGTCAGCGCCTTTGTCCCGGCTCACGTCCGAACGGCACTCGCGCTCAAACTTGCCAGTCAACCCCTCTGAATTACCGTGCCGCTTCGCGTCAATATCCGCCATCTCACCCGGCAAAACGTCCGGCTAGAAGGGGAACTTTCTGCCGCCGAACTGGGCTTGGAGACGCGCGATGAAATGGTTCAAGCCCGGCAACCGTTGCAGTATGACTTGGAAGCTCAGTTGCTGGAGGACAGCCTGCTGGTGCGGGGAACCTTGTGTCTGATGCTTGATTGCGAGTGCGTGCGGTGCTTGAAACCCTTCCAGTATCGCTTGGAATTAGACGATTGGGCCGACCAATTGCCGCTCGAAGGCGATGACAAGGTGCCCGTGGTGGACGATTCCGTGGACTTGACGACCATCCTCCGGGAAGATATTCTGCTCGCGTTTCCGGCCCATCCGGTGTGTGATTCACGATGTGCCGGACTGATCGGGACGAAACCCGGTGTGCCGTCGAACAAAGAGTCCCGCCCTGCGGAATCGCGTCCGTCGGCGTGGACTGAACTGGATAAACTGAAGCTCCGAAACTAAGAAAGAATTGATTTTATGGGCGTTCCAAAGCGTAAACCCTCGACCAGCCGTCAACGCATGCGCCGCGCGTATAATAGCGTGCTCCGCCTGCCCCAAATCAACATGTGCCCGCAATGCGCGGCCCCATCTATGCCGCATCGCGTCTGCCCGGCGTGTGGTTATTACAAAGGCCGCCAAGTTCTGACCATCACCGCCGGAGCCTGATTCCGGAGGGTGAGCGCGGAAAAGGTTTTCCGACGTATGTTCGGCTATGCGAATCGCAGTGGATGTCATGGGTGGCGACCACGGCTGTGAAGTCGTTATACGAGGCGCCAAACTGGCCCTCGAAGCCGATCCCAAGATCACCGCGCTCCAATTGGTCGGCCAACAGGATAAAATTCAGGCCGCCCTGAATCAAGTTGGGCTGCGCGACGAGCGAATCCAAGTCCTTCACTGCACGGAAGTGCTCACGATGGAGGACAAACCCGTCGAAGGCATCCGCAAGAAAAAGGATTCCTCGATGGTTCGCGCCATCGAACTCGTCCGGGAAGAAAAAGCCGATGCCATCATCTCCCCCGGCAACACGGGAGCACTGGTCGCTGGTTCGATGAAACTGCGCCGACTCGAAGGGGTCGAGCGCCCGGTTCTTGCCGCCCGGATGCCCTCACGCACGGGGGATTTTTTCCTGCTTGATGCGGGGGCAAACCCGGTTTGCGAGCCATCGCACCTCGCCCAGTTCGCCGTTATGGGCAATCTCTACGCCCGGGAAATCCTCGGCGTCGCCAAGCCGCGCGTCGGCGTCCTGAGCAATGGCTCCGAGGAATCCAAAGGCAACGAGCTTACCCGTGAAGCGGCGCGGCTATGCGTGCGGCTGGATCTAAACTTCATCGGTTATGTCGAGGGATTTGATCTGTTTAACGACGCTGTGGATGTCGTGGTGACCGACGGTTTCGTCGGCAACATCGTGTTGAAGACCGCCGAAAGCTTGGGCTACACGATGATGCACCTGCTGAAAACCGAACTATCCGCCACCCCGATCCGCAAACTGGGCGCGATGATCGCGCGCGACGCCTTTCGCGCGCTCAAACGCCGCATGGACCCGGAAGTTTATGGCGGCGCCGTGTTGCTGGGCTTGAATGGCATCGTCGTCAAGATGCACGGTTCAGCAAAGGAACGCGCCGTGATGAACGCCATCCGCGTGGCCGCCGAAGAGGTTCGGCATGACCTGAACCAAAGCATCCGGCGCGAAATCGCGCAAGCAAACGAACGATTGACCGCTGGCGTCCCCAACTCCGCATGAGCGCTACTCCCAAACCCAAGTTCAAGAACCCCCGCGCCCAGCACAATTTTCAGGGCCGCACCGTCTCCATCACCGGCGTCGGCTCCTACGTGCCCGCCAAAGTGCTGACGAACCACGATCTCGAAAAATCGGTCGAAACCTCGGACGAATGGATCATGTCCCGCACCGGCATTAAGGAACGCCGCATCGCCGCCAAGGACGAATTCACCTCCGATCTGGCGACCAAAGCCGCCCAGCGCGCCCTCAAAATGGCAGGCGTGACGCCAGAGCAGGTGGACCTCATCATCGTTGCCACCATCACGCCCGACATGCCGTTCCCGTCCACCGCGTGTTTCGTCCAACAGAAACTCGGCGCCCGTCGCGCTGCGGCGTTCGATCTCGAAGCCGCCTGTTCCGGGTTCATTTACGGAATCGAAATTGGCCAGCAATTCATCATGTCGCGCACGTACGACACCGTGCTGGTGATCGGCGCGGAGAAGCTTTCGACCATCGTGGACTGGCAGGATCGGAACACCTGCGTATTGTTCGGCGATGGCGCCGGCGCGGTCGTCATGCAGAACCGCCCAAATTCCCACGGTTTGCTGACCGCCGTCATGGGCGCGGATGGCACCAAGGCTGACCTATTGCACATGCCCGCTGGCGGCAGCCGTTGCCCGGCGAGCCAGGAAACCGTGGATGCCCGGATGCATTACCTGCGCATGGACGGCAAAGAAACCTTCAAGAACGCCGTACAAGCGATGCTGACCGCCGCGAAAGAAGCGTTGCGCCGTTGCGAACTGGACATTTCGCAGATCAACTGCGTCATCCCCCATCAGGCCAACCGCCGCATCATTAACGCCGTGGGCGAACGCCTCGGCGCGACGACCGATCAGTTGTTCGTGAATCTCGACCGCTACGGCAATACTTCGGCAGCATCTGTCGGTATCGCCCTCGACGAAGCGGTCTCCTCGGGCAAGGTAAAACGCGGCGATTTGATATTGCTGGTGGTCTTCGGTGCCGGCCTCACCTGGGGCGCGGCGGTGATTGAGTGGTGAACTCGTCAGGCCCAATCTGGATGCCGGTCGTAATAAATGCTCATTTGCCAATTGCCGCGTGTGTGCTAATCTAACCAAGATTTATGAGCGCCAGAAAACTTTCAAACCCCGGATCGGTTCCAACCTCAATCATCGCCGAAGCGCGGCAGGCCCGGCTTTCGCTATCACACGAAGCGGTGTTCATCCAAAAAAACGGGATTGAATTTCGCAGCCCCACAGCCTTCAACCCTTGGACGGAAATGACCGTGGAATTGACGACCCCGGGCAACGGCCGTGTGAGTTGCACGGGCGTGGTCATCGCCAGCACCGGCAGCAAGCACGCTGGCTATCACGTCTCGATGATCTTCACGGACATGTCCCGTCAGGCGCAAACGCGCCTCAACCAGATGTCCGCCGCGCGGCTCGACTGAAGCGCCGCAATCCAATCCTCCCGAAAGCCGGACCCACTTGGGTCCGGCTTCTTTGCCGTTTAGAGCCAATTTTAGAAATTCCCTCGACCGTAGCCGCCGATGTTAGTCGGCGCATTTTCCCGCTGTTTCGGTGGAAGTTTGCGCGGACTCACGTCCGCAGCTACGAATTCTAAAACAGGCTCAAGGCCCTCAAGCTTCGGGGACTTGGAGGTTCGATGACCCTGAATCAGCAACGCAATTCCATTCTTACGGCGCGCGCGTCGCCTCGCGCGTTGGGGCGAGGGTGGGATCGGACGCGGGCGCAGGCGCGGGCGTGACCGATGGATTTCCGTAGAGCTTGGTTTCCTCGGGCGTGAACGGCGTGCCTTTGGCGGAGCGGTTACGGGCCGATTTCCCCGCCAACTCCCGCTCCGTTTTGGCCGCGTCGGCTTCAGCCGCACGGATCATGGGCATCTCCGCCTTCTCCTCGGCCACATGCATTGACGCCAATTCGGGAGTCCGCAACACCGTCGGCCGCATCAGCACCATCAATTCCTTGCGCGACTTGGTCGAATCCTTGGACGAAAAGAGCGTGCCCAAAAGCGGAATATCCTTCAGGTATGGAACTCCGGACTTGTTTTTGCTTTCCTGATTGCGGATGAAGCCCCCCAGGAGAATTGTTTCCCGGTCCCGGACCGCCACTTCGGCAGAAATGGTGCGGTGGCTCGTGTTCGGCACGCTGTTGTTGTCAATCTTCGTGTAGCTGCTGATCTCGTCAATCGTCTCGTCAATTTTCATGACCACCAGGCCGTCGGCGTTGATGAACGGAGTCACGTTCAAGCCAATGCCCACCGACAATTGCTGATAGGACGAACTGGGCCCGCCGCCGTAACCGCCACCGTAGTAGGTGCTGCTCACATACGGCACCGTGTTGCCGATGAAGATCGAGGCCGGCGTTGCGTGCGACGTCTGGATGCGCGGTTTTTGGATCACATTGATGCGGCCATCGCTGGCCATCGCTGCGACCGACAGGTAAATGTCCTCGTTCACCTTGCCAAAATACTTGAGGCCGCTGCCCAGCAAATCCCCAGCGGCATTGGTGTTTGATGCCCCGGCGAAGTCGAAAAACTTGTTCGCGTTCATGCCGCCGGCCCCGAAATTGGTGTTCCCAAACTGCATCGGCGTCTGGATGCCTGAGACGCCAAAGCTGAACGAGGTATCCAGTCCCACATCCATGATGATCGTCTCGATGACCACCTGCGCCAGCACGATGTCCAACTGGGCGATGATGTTGGTGATTGTCATGATGTCATTGCGTGAGGCGAAAATCATGAGCGAGTTCGAGCGCACATCCGCCACGATTTTGTTTGGCCCGATGATCTGGAAATCGCCCGAACCGCTCGTCTTGGCCGCCCGGCTGATGATCGAGTTGATGCGGTCGCTGAAACTTCCGCCCGCAGACGGCTGCCCGGTCGGATTGGAGCCGAACCCGCCTTGCTGGTTCTGCATGCCCATCCCGCCTTGCTGGTAACCGCCGAGGCCGGGCCGCGCCCCCATGCCCGCGGCACCACCCGTCGTGCCCGCCGGGCGGGTCCCCACGGTGGTGGCCGAGCCACTGCCGCTCAATGAGCTTAACGCGCTGGCAATGTCTTCGGCCTTCGCGAATTTGATGGCAATGACCCGCGACTCGAACTCCGACTGCACCGTCACATCCACCTTCTGGATCATCTCCAGCATGCGTTTGACGTTTTCCGTGAAGTCACGGAGCACCAGAATCTGGCTGCTATCAATTGGGAAAATGGCGTTGGCCATCTTCTGGAACGGGGTCAGCACCGGGAGCAACTCGGAGGGCTTGGCGTATTTCAACTGCACGATATGCGTCACGTACTGGCCGAGTTCCCCCAACTCGGTGGCGTTGGTCACGATCATGGGTTTCTGACCTGCCGCGATGGCCTCGGCGGCCCCCACCACTTTTAAGAATTTTTCCCCGACTTCGATCACGGCCACCGCGTTCATCGCGAACATCGCCTGAAATGCCTGGATTGCTTCCGCTCTGGTGAGCGGGGTCTGGTTCACAAAGAAAAAAATCGGGGTAGGCAGCGTGGGCGAGCGCAGGACCGAGCGGTTCACCATCTCGGCATACAGATTCAAAACGTTCTCGAGGTCCATGCCACGCAGATTGATCTCCTTTTCTTTATAGTCTTTCTCCTCGGCAGTTGCCGGAGCCGCTGCGGCTCGGTCCTGGGCCGTTTGGTTCGCCGCCGCCGCCGTCGCCGCGGCCGTCACTGCGGGATCAGGGATGGAAATCGCGCCACCCGGAGCTGGGGCTGGAATCGGAAGGGTGCCAGTTGCCGCTGGGGCTCCAGGGCGATTGGCCGTGCCGCGCGGGCGCTGCACCCCTCCGGGCGGAGCTGGAAAGGCTGGGAATCCGCCCTGGGGCGCGGCGGGTTGCACGCTTGGGAGAGCTGTCCCGGTGGCCCCGGGAGGCGCGGGGCTGGCAGGGATGGGTTCAGCCGACGCGGGGGTGTCTCCGCCCGGTGGGTTGGGCGCGGACAGTGCGACGCACGTCAGCAACAGGAGGGCAAAAATCGTTTTCACAGTCATTTCTTGTTTGGCGTTGAAGGCTTGGATGTAGCTGTCCCCGCCGGCTTGTTCGATTTGCCAGCCTCTGCCTGGCTATGGCCCGGGGTGGCGGGCGGGGTGGATTTCGATTTTTCCACAGTCGGCGATGCGGGTTTGTTCGCGGGTGTGGATTTGTCCGCAGTCGCTGGTTTGACAGCGGGTGCCGGTTTGGTGGTGGCCGCGGGCGGGTTGGCCGGCGCCGCGGGGCGCGCGGCGATCTTTTTCTTGTAATTGGCCGCGAGCGTGAGGTTGGCGGAGAGGGCGTGATGCGGCGCATCCGGATGCAACGAAAGACCGCGCACGCGCACCAGGGAATCGCCGGTGCCGAGTTTGTAAAGGAAATCCACCAATTGTCGCTCGTCCGCTGTGAGGGTTAGGGCTTGCGCCTTTTCGACAAAAAACTGGTTGGTCCGCGGCTGCTGGGCCGTGGTGGCCAGGATGTTGACCCCACTGGCCGCTGCCTGGGATTGGATGGTCATCATGAACTTAACCGTTTGATCTTCTGGCGGTACTTCCATGCCCTCGCCCTCCAGCTTGTCCACCTTGGATTTGAGCGTAGTCGTTTGAGCAATAGTGTCATGGAAGACCTTCAGCGTGCGCTGTGCCTTATCGCGACGGGCGTCCAATTTCCCCCAGTCCGAGAACAGCGGCCAGATGAAAATCCAGTTGAGGGCCAGAAACAGTACCAGGAGCGTGACGCTGATGAAGCGACGTTCGACCGAACTCGCTCGTTCAAAGTATTTTCTCATGGAGCCTCCACGCGTTTGAGTTCCAGACTGAAGCCCCACGCAAGTGACCCGCCCGGGCCGGTGGTCAAGCGGAGCGATTCCCCGGTGTTGACGTCGAACATCACTTGGCCCTCATTCATCACCTTGCGGACCTTGGCGTAGAAATCAATTACTTCCTTGTCCTGCCCCGCCGGGGCATTGCCATTGAGCATCACCTTGTGCCCGTCCGAAAACGTGAAGCCTTCCAGCGTGAGGCTGTCGGGCATGGTGTCCGCCAGGGCTTTCCAACAGTCCAGCGCGGCGAACTTGAGCGCCTGCCGGTCCATGAGAACGTCGTACCGCGCCTTGATCTCCGTGGCGTTGGTGTAGCTGATGCTCAGATCCGTGACCTTTTTCTCCACCGAGTCCGTGCGCAGATTCTGCACGAACAACGCCAGCCCGTAGATCAATACCCCCACGCAATACAGCGCGATCACGGTGCCCAAACCCCGCAGCCAGAGGCGGTCCTGAAATTGTTGTTGATAGCGCTTGGCGTATTCCGGCGGGAGCAGATTGGCCTTCGCGTCCAAATTGGTCGCACGTTTGGCGGTGAGCGCCGCCAGTTGCACGGGCGGCAACGGCGCGACAATCCAGATCGGGGCGTCCAGGGCTTCCCGCAACGGTTTCTCCCAAGCTGCCGCCTGGGCCTCGTCCGCCACCAGATGCCACGGCGGCGTCCCGATCAGCCAACCCTCAAGTTCTCCGGCCCAAACGATTTGGGCGAGTTGTGCCTTGAGGCTGACGGTCGCATCGCCGGTCTCCGGGCGCGTCAGGAGATTGAGATTCTGCAATGCGCCGTTGCACTGCCACGCCACGAGCGCGGAGTTGGCTCCGCCCGCGGCGGCGGGATAAATCCACGCGCCGTTTTCGCCCGCCGGCGCGGCCTGCAATTGATCGAGCAACGGCATTTCCAGGCGGTCGGCCAAGTACCCCTGCCCCTCAAGCTGGCCCAGAAATTCCTCGACGTTCTTCCGCTCCGCCAGCACCACGATGACCGTTTGCAATCCGGTCGGCATCGCCGGGGCGTCGGGTTGGGCCGCCACTGGGGACGGCAACACCAGCAAGCTCCAGACGAGCTGCGTCACCGGAATCGGAGAAAGCTTTTCCAACTGCAACTCCACCATCGAGCGGGTTTCTTCGAGATTGCTCTTGGGCAGTTGGGCGACGCGGAAGAAAACGCTGTCCGCCGGCAGCCACGCGACGTTGAGCTTGGGTTGCCAGAGCGAACGCCAGGTCTTGGTGACGAGCGCGTAGGGCAACGCCTCGCCCGCCTCGACCACCTGGTCGCGCTGCGTCGTAAAGCCGCCACTGCGCGCGTCGAACTGCCACAAGCGCCGCTGGATTGGGCCGACGTGCAGGACATTGCAGGAATGAAAGCGAGCCATTGTTAGGAAATGGAGAATGAAGAATGAAGAATGAAGAAACGAACGCAGGACATTCTACATTCGGCATTCGGCAATCGGCATTGTGTGATGGCGGTCATGGCTTCTAGCTCTTGGCCCGCATCGCGGCCTTTTCACTGTCGCCGAGCGCGTCAATGTGTTCTTCGATTTGCGTCACGCGCAGCACTTCCTCGATGGTCGTGATGCCGTTCTTGACCTTGTTCCAGCCGTCCACGCGCAACGTGCGCATGCCATGTTCCATCGCCTTTTGCGCGATCGTTGAGGACGACGTGCGACTCAGGATGAGCGGTCGCAACGCCTCGGTCAGCACGAGCAGTTCGTAAATCGCCAGCCGCCCTTGATACCCAAGCTGCCGGCACTCTTCACAGCCCACGCCGCGCATGAACCGCGTCGAATCGATTTCGTCCTCGGGAAAGCCAATCTTCTTGAGGTAGCTGCGCTCGACTTTTTGCTCGACCTTGCACACCGGACAAATCGTGCGCACCAGCCGTTGCGCCATGATCGCCTCGACGGACGACGCCACGAGGAACGGCTCAATGCCCATGTCAATCAAGCGGGTGAAGGCGCTGGGCGCGTCATTTGTGTGCAGCGTGGAAAAGACCAGATGCCCCGTGAGCGCCGCGCGGATGGCGATTTCCGCCGTCTCCAAGTCGCGCACTTCCCCGACCATGATCACGTTCGGGTCCTGGCGCAGGATGTGGCGCAAGCCCATCGCGAATGTCAGCCCGATCTCCGGCCGCACCGCGATTTGATTGATTCCCTTGAGCTCATATTCCACCGGCTCTTCGATGGTGATGATGCGCTTTTGGATCGAGTTGATGCTGCTCAACATCGCATAAAGCGAGGTGGATTTACCCGAACCGGTCGGCCCCGTGACCATCAGGATGCCGTGAGGTTTTTGGATGATCTCACGAATGGCGGATTCGTCCTTCGGCGAGAAGCCCAGTTTGTCCAGGCTCATGAAAATTTTGCCGCGGGAGAGCAACCGCAGCGACACGCTCTCGCCATAAACCGTCGGCACGGTGGACACGCGGATGTCAATTTCCTCGCCCTTGATGCGGACGTTGATACGGCCGTCCTGCGGCAGGCGCTTTTCGGAAATGTTCATCCCGCTCATCACCTTGATGCGCGAAATCAGCGCCGCCTGGAAGCGCTTCAACTGCGGGGGCATCGGCGTCTGGTGCAAGATGCCGTCAATGCGGTAGCGGATGCGCAGCTCGTCCTCCTGTGGTTCGAGGTGAATATCCGTGGCGCGATCCTTGTGCGCTTCCCAGATCACCTGGTTGACGAACTTGATGACGCTGGCTTCCTGGTCGCCCTCGGTGATTTCCTTGTCGCTCGGCAGTTCGAGGTCGAGCGGCATTTCCTCGTCCATTTCGTCGAGCGTTTCCGCGCCGACGCCGTAGTAACGCTTGAGCGCCTTTTCCAGTTCCACGCGCGGGGCCAGGGCGAAATCCACCGGCCCGCGGGCGTCGAATCGCACCGCGTTAAGCATGGCGGTGTCGAACGGATTGCTCACGGCCACCTGCACCGCGCCGTTGCTGTTCATGGCCGTGGGGAGAACGGAATACTGGAAGGCGACCTTCGTGGAAATTTTGCTGCGGGCCTCGGGCTGGATGGTGAGCTTGGCGAGTTCGAGATAGGGCCAGTTCAGCGCGGCCGCCAGCCGCTGAAGGAACACATCCTCCGCCACGCCGCGCTCCCGGCAGACGAACGCCAGCAACGACTCCTGTGAGCCGTTCTCGGCGGCAATCTGCCAAGCCGACCGCAATTCCCCAACCTCGTCAGGCGAAGCGCCGACGACGGTGGCGAACAGACTCGTTACGGAATTTAGTGCCATAGACTGACTTTATGCGTCACGGAGTGTGAACAACCTAGCGTAAAAAAAGTTGCGCCCCGGGTCAAAGAATTAAAACCCGGCCCAAGGCCCGTCGGGTGTGATTGAAAGCGCGGGCGGGACGATTCGGGGTTGCGCCAGCGTGGCGGAGTGCGTCGGTCCGCGCGGCTACTTACCCGAATCTACCGCCTCCCAAACCTGGCAGAATCCCAGCGGGATTCCGGCGCAAAACGCAGGGTAGCTCGTTCCTCGCCGGGCTGAAGGACGCAATCCCTTTGGGATTGCGAATCCGTGTACGGAGCCGCGTCCTCGGGCGCGGCAAGTCACCTGCGTTTGGCGGTTTTGGTTAGTTTAGGCCGCTGACCTCCGCTCCACCTTGCTGTGGCCGCGGACGGCCACACTCCGGGCCGCACCCACTTGGCTGCCACGGTTCCACTGAAACCAGCGAAAAACCCATCCGGTTCAGTGGCTGAACCAGCCGAATTTTTCCTTCTTGTGGTTGGAGAGCAAGCCGAGGATGTGCATCGTGACCGTGAGCAGGTAAACGTTGCCCAACGCGATGCCCGCTTGCGCGCCGAGGGCGCGGAGGATCAGATGCCGGTCGTTTCAGACTCGGCTTCCCCCACCCGCTGATACTCACACCTCGCGAAGATGGGCGCACTTCGGACAGCTTGGATAGGACTTAACGCAAACGCCACCACCAACCGGTCGCGCGCTGCGCGCCGCCCGTTTTCTCCTTTGCGGACGGCCCGTTTGTCCGCAATACTCGGCCCACTTGTGACCCATCAACTGAGGCAACTGGCGACCGCCCTCGCGCTCGCGCTGACGGCCAGCGCGGCAATTGCGCCCGCCGCTGAAGCGCCGCCTGACTGGCCCATGTATCGCGGCGCACCGTCGCTGGCGGGCGTGGCCGCCGGAAATCTGCCGGAAAAGCCGGTTTTGCTCTGGACGTTCAAGACCAAAGGGCCGGTGAAATCTTCCGCCGCCATTGTCCAGGGCCGCGTCTTCATTGGCTCGGATGACCGCAATCTCTACGCGCTGGATCTCGCCACCGGGAAGAAGCTCTGGGCCTTCACGAACAGTGAGGCGATCGAATCCTCGCCGCTTGTGCTGAACGGAAAGGTTTTTGCTGGCTCCAGCGATGCGAACCTCTACGCCCTGGAAGCGGACACGGGCAAAAAGCTCTGGCAGTACCCGACCGGCGACAAGATCCTCGGGGCGCCGAATTGGTTTGTCACCGCGTCCGTAGCTGCGGACATCAGTCCGCGCAGTCTTTCCAGGAGCAATTCAGCGCCGACTGGCGGCGGCTACCAGACGAACATCCTCATCGGCAGCTACGATTTCAAACTGCACTGCGTGGACGCCATCACCGGCAAGAGCAACTGGGTTTATGAATCCGGCAATTACATTAATGGGTCACCCGCCGTCGCGGACGGGCAGACGGTCTTCGGCGGTTGCGACGGATTGCTACACGTCCTCGCGTTGGCCAGCGGCGTGCAAGTCAGCAGCAACGAAATCGGCGCGCCCATCGCGGCCTCGGCGGCGTTGGTGGAAGGCTGCGCGTTTTTCGGCCATTACGAGAACAAGTTTCTGTGCGTGGATCTGAAAGGCGGCACGAACGTCTGGAGCTTTCGCGATCGCGAGTTCCCCTACTTTTCGTCCCCGGCGGTGACACACGCGCGCGTGCTGTTTGGCGGGCGCGACAAGAAGCTGCATTGCGTGAATCGCGCCGATGGTCACCCCGTCTGGAGCTTTGCCACGCGCGGTAAGGTGGACAGCTCGCCCGTGGTTTGTGGCGACAAAGTAGTGGTCGGCTCGGACGACGGGCGGCTTTACCTCGTGCGCCTGAGCGACGGACAGGAATTGTGGTCGTATGAAATCGGCCAACCGATTGACAGTTCGCCCGCAGTGGCGGACGGGAAAATTGTCGTTGGTTCGGATGATGGCAGCGTGTATTGCTTCGGTGCGAAATAAACCACACGCAAGCATGACGAAACTCACTTGGATGATTTTGTTCCTGGGCGCCGCCGGACTGCGGGCAGAGGAAGACCGACGACCTGATCACCTCACCACCCGGACCAACGCCACTGACGCTGCGGCGAAACCGGAAACCAAAAAGGACGACGCGAAGTCTTCGGTGGCCACGATTCCCGACGCGACGCACAAACCGGTGCTCACCACAAACACGGTGACCATCGACACAGCGACCCTTGCCGGCGCGTCGGTGCGCTACATAACCGAAACCGGCATGTTGCCGCTGCTCAAGCCCGACG
This sequence comes from uncultured Verrucomicrobiota bacterium, assembly GCA_903828255.1. Lineage (GTDB taxonomy): Bacteria > Verrucomicrobiota > Verrucomicrobiia > Limisphaerales > JADLHS01 > CAIKLQ01. Next base: position 5,792 of record CAIKLQ010000278.1, on the reverse strand, counting down.
GCACCGCACGCGCCTCGGTGTTTTATGTCGCCTACACCCGCGAGAATCAGACCAACACCGCCTCACGGCCTGTGATGTTTTGCTTCAATGGCGGGCCCGGCTCGTCTTCCGTCTGGCTGCACCTCGGCGGCCTCGGCCCGCGCCGCGCGAAGATGAACGACGACGGCACGCAGCCGAAGCCGCCGTTTAGCCTGGTGGACAACGAGTATTCCATCCTGCACGCCACGGATCTCGTGTTCATTGATCCGGTTGCCACCGGTTTCAGCCGCGCCGCCAAGGACGAAAAGAACGACCAGTTTTTTGGCCAGTCGCCGGACGTGGAATCGGTGGGTGATTTCATCCGGCTCTGGACCACGCGGCATCAGCGGTGGCTGTCGCCGAAGTATCTGTGCGGCGAAAGCTACGGCGTGTTTCGCGCGGCGGGGCTGGCGGAGCATCTGGCCTCGCGTTACGGCATGTACCTCAATGGCGTGGTCCTCCTCTCGGGCCTGCTGGACTTCGCCACGCTCCGCGAAGGGCCGGGAAACGATTTGCCGTCGCTCGTGTTTCTGCCGGCTCTCACTGCCACCGCGCATTTTCACAAGAAACTGCCGCCCGATCTGCAAGCCGATCTATCGAAGGCGCTGGCCGAGGCGCGCGAATTCATCAAAGCCGAATACCCTGCCGCCTTGTGGCAAGGTGCCGCGCTGCCCGAGACCCAGCGCAAAACCATCGTCGCCAAACTCGCCCGTCTTACCGGCCTGACGCCGCAGCTCATCGAGGAGAACAACTTGCAGGTGGACACGACGACGTTTCGCAAGGAACTCCTGCGCGACCAAGGCCTGATCATCGGCCGCTATGACGCGCGCATCACGGGCCGCGACGCCGACCCGGCCAGCCGTTATCCGCGCTTTGATCCGTCCTACGCCGCGACCTACGGCCCGTTTTCCGCCGCGATGAACGCCTACGTGCGCGGCGAGTTGAAGTTCGAGGACGATCTGCCCTACGAAATTCTCACTGGCGTGCAGCCGTGGAATTTTGACGCGCGCAGCAGTTATCCCAGCGTGACCGACCGGCTCGCCACCGCCATGAGCCAGAACACGTATCTGCGCGTTCTGGTGCTGGGCGGTTTGCGCGATCTCGCCTGCCCGATTGACGGCATTCGCTACAGCATTGACCATCTGCAACTCGACGCGGCCTATCGCAAAAACATCACCTACGCCGAATACGAATCCGGCCACATGATGTATGTCAACGCGCCCGACTTGAAGAAGCTGCAAAAAGATTTGGAAAATTTCATCGTGCAGTAGTAGCTGTTTACGCGACATGAGCGTGCCCGTCACAACAAACGTCCCGGCCAAGGCCACCGCCCCACCACTCCGGCACGAGACCACCGCCGGCAATTATTTCGTCTCGAACTACCCGCCGTTCGGGTTCTGGAATCCGGAGTTCGTCCCGGACTTTCAGGCCGCGTTGGAGCGACCGCCGGCTCAACCCGGAACTCGGAACTCGGAACTCGAAACTCCCCTCACGCATCACGCATCACGCATCACGCCCCTCGGCCTCTACGCCCACATCCCGTTTTGCCGCAAGCGTTGCCACTTCTGCTATTTCAAGGTTTACACCGACAAGGATTCCTCCGAAGTGCGCGGCTACCTCGACGCGTTGCTGGCGGAGTTGACCGTTTACGCCAGCAAACCGGTGATTGGCGGGCGCAAGCCGCGCTTCATCTATTTCGGCGGCGGCACGCCGAGTTATCTTTCACCTGACCAATTGCGCTTTCTCACGGATGGCATGAAGCGTTTGCTGCCGTGGGACGAAGTCGAGGAAGTCACGTTCGAGGCCGAGCCAGGCACGCTTACCGATCACAAACTGCAAGCCATCCGCGATCTTGGCGTCACGCGGCTTTCGCTGGGCATCGAGCATTTTGACGATCACATCCTCGAGATCAACGGTCGCGCGCATCGTTCTAAGGAAATCGCCCGTGCCTACGCCTACGCGCGCGAAATCGGCTTCCCGCAGATCAACATTGATCTCATCGCCGGCATGGTCGAGGAGACAGAGGACAAGTGGCGCGAGACGGTGGCGAAGGCGGTCGAGATGCGCCCGGACTCGGTGACGATTTACCAGATGGAAGTGCCGTTCAACACCGGCATCTATCAGCAAATGAAAGCCGGCGGCAAACTCGTCGCGCCCGTGGCGGATTGGGAAACGAAACGCGCCTGGGTGGATTACGCTTACCGCGAATTCGAGAAAGTTGGCTACACCGTCACCAGCGGCACGACCGTCGTGCGCGATCCGGCCAAGGTGAAGTTCGTGTATCGCGAGGGGCTGTTCTCCGGCGCGGATATTTTGTCGGTGGGCGTGGCGAGCTTCGGGCATCTCAACGGCGTGCATTACCAGAATCACCACGAGTTTCAGCCCTACTTGGACGCCGTGAACGCCGGCAAGCTGCCAGTTTATCGCGCGCTCCGGCCCGCCGCCGATGAACTGTACCTCCGCGAATTCATGCTGGGCTTGAAGCTCGGCAGCGTGAGTGCGGCGCATTACACCCAGAAGTTCGGCACGGACCCGCGCGTCCAGTTCGCCACGCCGCTCGCGACGCTGAAGGCCTGGGGTTTCCTTACCGACAGTGGCGATCGCATCGGCGTCACACGCGAGGGATTGCTACAAATTGACCGATTGCTCCACGAATTTTTCAAACCAGAACACAAAACCGGACGTTATGCCTGATTCTTCCACCTACCCGCTCTCGGAATTTTACTTCCGCGCCAAGCTGTCGCTGCCGCGCATCGAAATCATCCCCGGCGACGCCGTGCCCGAGCCGTTCCGTAAGCTGCTCGTTCACCAGAAGGACATGACGCCGACGCTCGAGGAGTTTCACAAATCCCGCATTCATCTGGAAATTCTCAGCAGCGACCCGCGCGGCGGATATTATTTCCGCGAAGTGGTCCTGCGTCTGGACCACGACGAAGCCCCGGTCGAGTTCGGCGCGAACAAGATTCACCTCGGCGCGTTCCCGGAGGAGGCGCAGGAGTTAATCCTGCTCGAACAAGTCCCGCTGGGCCGGATTCTCAAAGACTGCGCCGTGCGGCATCAGACCGTGGCAAAGCATTTCCTGCGGGTCGAGCCGGACGAGTTTATGGCCCGCGCGCTGGAGTTGGAACAAGCCATCCCGCTCTACGGGCGCAAAGCCGTGATCAGCGACCTGCAAGGCCGACCGTTGTCGGAGATCGTGGAAATTTTGCCGCCGGTGCGCGCGGCATGAGCGCGGGTTGCGGATTGCGGGTTGCATCCAGCATGGTTTGAGCGTCACCTGCCACTTGACGCAACACGTTCCCCGAATTCCCATTGGAAGCTCGCCGCGCGCTCTGTTACGTTCCGCTCAACGAACAACCGAACGAAAGAACCCCATGCCCCAAGCCATCATGGATCCCGGCGAAGTCCGCCGGTTTGCCGAAGAGTTGAAGCGCTTCAACATTGAAACGCAGAACCGCATGTCGCTGTTACAGGCCCGCTTCGCCGCGTTGGGCGACACCTGGGCGGACCAGGAACACACCAAGTTCTCCGAGGAGTTTCGCGACACCATGAAGGTGCTGAAGAAATTCATCGAGTCCTCGAACCAGCACACGCCTTTCCTGCTGCGCAAGGCGCAACGCATCGAGGAATATCTGAATCAGCATTGAGGATTCCCCAATGAAACAAAGCGCCAAGCTCCAAGTTCCAAGCTCCAGGGAAACTTCATACTCCAAGCACCAAAACGAGCGGGTGGCCCGGCGGGGTGACGATCGAGTATGTGCCTTTGGTGCTTGGAGTTTCTCTGGTGTTTGGTGTTTGGTGTTTGGTGTTTTCTGAGCCATGCCCGATCAGGCCCGAGTCACATCGCTGGAAGCCCTCGAGGACTTCCGCGCCAAGCTCATCCTCTACCGCGAGAAAGCCGGCCGCGTCCTGGATGAAGTCAGCGACGATGTCATCCGCACTCGCGTCTGGCTGGAAAGCGATCGCCAGACGCATTTCCAAAACGACATCCGCCGGCTCACGCGCGAACTCGAGCAGCGGCAGCAAGAGCTTTTCAGCGCGGAACTTTCCGGTCTTCTGGAGGCTTCCGTCGTCCAACGTGCCGCCGTGCAAAAAGCGCGGCGCGCCATCCAGAGCGCCGAAGGAAAACTGCAAGTGGTCCGGCAATGGCAGCGGCAGTTTGACCAGCGCGTGGAGGTGCCGGCCCGTCAGGTGGAAAAGCTCCGCCACAACCTCAGCCACGATCTCGGTTCGGCGGTGAATTGGCTGAACGAAATGACCCAAACCCTGGCAGCCTACGCGGAGTTATCGCTGGGATCCGTCACGCCGCCCCAAACCGAAGGCCAGGCCCCTTCGTCCAACTCGCCCGCCAAGTCCGACGCAGCCCCCGCTCCATGAACGCCGCGCAAAACCGCCTCACCGGGCTGACCAAGGAACTCCACGCCGCTTGGGAGCAAACCAAGCACCACTGGAACGACGCCAAAAGCACCGAGTTTGAAAAGCGTTTTCTCGACGACCTGTTCGCCAGTGTGAACCAGACCGTCAACCACATTGACACCCTTGAACGAACCCTCACCAAAATCCACGACGACTGCGAGTAAGCTCCTCGGCGCCGGCGAAACGCTGGCCGCGCTCGACCGCCTCCGCCGCAGCGTGCGCGAACTGGTCACCCGCGCCGATCAACTCGAAGGCGATTTCGCCGCCCGCTCCACCAAGCTGCGAGCGCAATTCGAACAGGCCGTGGCGGACGAACGCGCACGTTGGGCTTCCGCCAGCGAATCCGGCAAAGCGGCCGCCACCGCCCAACGCACGACGGCGGAGTCAGCCTTCGCCCGCCGCAAAACCCGCATCGCGCAGGCGCTCGACAGTGCCCGCAAACGCAAACTCGCGGACATCGAGGCCGCGGAAGGCCGGCGCACGTTTGCCATCCAGCGGGATCTCCTGGAAGCCGACCGCGTGCGGGAAGCGGACACGCAGAAGAACAAAGTTGACCACGAGACTTTCGCCACCCAGCTCGCCAACGAACGCGCCGCACTGGAGCAACTCAACTCCCGCGCTCGCGCCACGCTGGCAGGCTATCGCTCGCTCGCGAAGCTCGTCGCCCAGCCGCCCGCCGCGGCGAAACTGGACCTGTCGCCCAACGAGCACCAACTCATCGAACAACTCCGCGTGCAACGCGACCACGCCGATCACGCGCTCGGGCGTTGCCGTTCGGCCGTCTTGCCGGTGGTGTTTCGTTTTCTGCCCATCTGGATCTGTGTCCCGGCGGTGCTGCTCGCGGGGGTTGCACTTGTGCCCGAGTTGCGCCGGCTTGATTTCCAAGCCGTGCCCGTGAACGTCTGGGCCATTCTGGGCGCGAGTCTGGCCGGGATTTTCATTCTCTACTGGCTCGGCAAGCGCCTGGCGACGCCCCACGCGCTCGCCGCGACCTCGGCGCTGGATGCCGCCCGCCAACTTGCCGACGCCTGCGCGCAGAAGGCCGAAGCGAGCTCGTTGGCGGAAACCGAACGCATCCGGCTCGCGCACTCCAGCACGACGCAGGCGCGCAATGCGGAATGGAAGCAAATCCAGGCCGAAGCCCGCGGGACGCGTAACTCGGCGACAGATCGCCTCAACGAAAAAGCCCGCCGGGTCAACGCCCGGAACGAGGAACTCAAACGCCGCCGGCTCGCGACCGTCGAGGCGGACTTCACCGAGCAGGCAGCGCAAGTGGATCAGGTCACCACCGCTCGCCGCACGCAGCTCGAAACCGGCTTCAACGAAAACCTCGCCAAGCTTCGCGCCGCGCGGGACAC
>CAIKLQ010000277.1 GCA_903828255.1 uncultured Verrucomicrobiota bacterium | reverse complement strand
CCCGGCCCTCTCCCCCTCCGCGGGGGAGAGGGAGAATTACCCGCCCCGCAATACAGACAGGCGCGACGTCCATCCTATTGGCCATCGCGCCAACGCGGTGCGCTATTTCTTCCCCACCGGATTGCCCGCCGCCTGCCAAGCCTTGAACCCGCCGTCGAGATGAACCACGCGTTTGAAGCCGAGCTTGGAAAGCTGCGCCAGGGCTTTGGTGCTCCGCCCGCCCACGGCGCAATGCACCAGATAGGTTTTCTCCCGGTCCAACTTGGCCAGCCGGTCCGAAAAGTCGCCCGCCTGGAAATCAATGTTCGTCGCGCCGGCAATGTGGCCCGCAGCGAACTCGCCCGGCGTGCGGACATCAAGCACCACCACCTCGTTTTTAGCCACGAGCTTCGCCGCTTCCTTGGCATCAGCATGGGTGACGTTCGCGGGTGAAGCTTTTTCCTTTTCGTCAGCCCGCGCCTGGTCCCAAGAAAAAACCAGCGCGAGCAACCCGGCCAAAACGGCGGTTGCGAGGAGGGCAGCATTTGATTTCATGGCCGACAGTTTGCCCCGGCGGCGGCAGATTGCAACTGTCGTTCAGAACCAAAGCTCCACCCCCGCCCCTCGCAGCGGGGAAATACAAAATAATTGAGGGCTGAATGATATTGGAATTGAGCTCTCAGGCATTGTTCTGCCCCCATCATTCTGCCCTCCGGCCCCCTTCCACCTGTGGCTCGACTCCCAGTCACAGATCCTCGGGAGCATTTCCGCCAAGCCGCCGTCCAACTCCCCATGAAACGGTTTATTCTCTTTCTGGCTTTGTTGGCCTTCGGCGCCGTGACTCCGGTCTCGCTCTCGCACGCGGCGGGTTTGATCATCGTGGATGAAGCCCATTGGTGGCCCGGGCCGAACCCGCCGCATCCCATCCCGCCCCATCCGCCGCGACCCATTCCCTGGCCGCGCCCGTATGTCTTTGCGCCGCTGGAGGTGAATTCCACCAAGGCCACCGTGCGCATCACCGATCAGATCGCCATCACGCGCATCGAGCAGGAGTTTTACAATCCGAACGCGGCGCGGCTCGAAGGCACGTTCGTCTTCCCCGTTCCGAAAGGCGCGCACCTGGACAAGTTCACGATGGACATTGACGGCAAGCAGGTCCAAGCCGAGTTGCTGCCCGCCGACAAGGCGCGCGGGATTTACGAGGACATCGTCCGCAAGCTCCGCGACCCCGCGCTCCTCGAATACTCCGGCCGCGACGTCTTCAAAGTCCGCATCTTCCCGATCGAGCCGCACAGCAAGAAACACATCACCCTCACCTACACCCAATTGCTCAAAGCCGACGACGGCCTGGTGGGCTACACGCTGCCGCTTAACACGGCGAAGTTTTCCGCCAAGCCGGTCAAAAGCGTGAGCGTGAAAGTCGAACTCGAAAGCAAGCGCCCGCTCAAAGCCATTTACTCGCCGAGCCACACTGTCGAGGTGAAACGCGACGGCCAGTATCGCGCCATCGCCGGCTACGAAGCCAGCGACGTGCAACCGGACGCGGACTTTGCGCTCTATTTCGCCGCGGAGAAAGACGAACTCGGGGTGAATCTGCTCGCGCACAAAACCAGCGGCGACGACGGCTATTTCCTCCTGCTCGTCTCACCCGGCCTGGAAGCGAAGGACAAGAAGATCCAGCCCAAGGATGTGGCGTTCGTGCTCGACACGTCCGGTTCGATGGCGGGCAAGAAACTGGAGCAGGCGAAGAAGGCGCTTCAGTTCTGCGTGGAGAACCTCAACGACGGCGACCGGTTTGAAATCATTCGGTTCTCCACCGAGGTCGAGCCGCTGTTTGACAAGCTGGTGGACGCCAATTCCCGCAACCGCGACCGCGCCGCGGAATTCATCAAGGACCTGAAACCCATCGGCGGCACGGCGATTGACGATGCGCTCAAACAGGCGCTCAATCTAAAATCCAAAATCCAAAATCCAAAATCCGAAGACCGCCCCTTCGTCATCATCTTCCTCACCGACGGCCGGCCCACCATCGGCACGACCGACGAAGAACAGATTGTCCGCAACGTGAAACAGCAAAATGAAGGGCGCACCCGCATCTTCTGCTTCGGCATCGGCACGGACGTGAACACGCACCTGCTCGACAAGATCACCGAGGAGACCCGTGCCGTCAGCCAATACGTGCTACCGGAAGAGGACTTGGAAGTGAAGGTCTCCAGCTTCTTCTCGAAGATCAAAGACCCGGTGCTCACGAATCCGACACTCAAGTTCACCGGCGATGTGCGGGTGAAGCAGCTTTACCCCGCGCCGCTGCCGGACTTGTTCCGCGGCGATCAACTCGTGCTCGTGGGCCGTTATTCGGGCCGCGGCGACTCGGCCGCCATTCTCGAAGGTACGGTGAACGGCGTGACGCGCAAATCCACCTACGAAGTCCATTTCGCGCGCGAAGCGGATGATCACGAATTCATCCCGCGCCTGTGGGCCACGCGCCGCGTGGGCTACTTGCTCGACGAAATCCGGTTGCGCGGCGAGAACGCCGAGTTGCGCGATGAAGTCACGGAGTTGGCGCGCAAATACGGCATCGTTACGCCCTACACGGCTTATCTGATCGTTGAAGATGAAGCCCGTCGCGGCGTGCCCGCGCCGATGCAATCGCTGCGGCGAATGAGTGAAGATCAATCCGTCCGGCGCGAAGCGGCGGCAAACTGGGGAGCGTTCAAAGATGAAAAGGATGGTGACCGGGCCTTGGCCGGCGCGCGTTACGGACTCGCATTGAAAAACGCCGCCGCCCCCGCCTCCGCCTCGGCCAGTGGCAGTGTGGAAGCGGGGCGCGCGCTCGGATTTAGCAGCGAGCTCGGAGGTGTCAGCAGCCTGCCCAGCCTTAGCACCGCGCCGGCGGCGGATTCCAAAGCCCGGCTCGTGCAGTATTCGCAGCAAGGCCAGTTCATCGCCGGGAAGAATTTCTACCAGAACAACACGCAGTGGGTGGACGAGGCGGCGCAGAAATTCCAGAACGCTAAGCGGCAACGCCTCCAGTTCAACTCGAAGGAATACTTCGCGTTCGCAGCGAAAGAGAAACGTGCGCTGCCGTGGCTCGCGCTCGGCCAAAACGTGCAGTTCGTTTTGGACGACACGCTCTACGAAATCTACGAGTAGGACCGGCGGCGGCAGTCTCGAGTCTGCGGTCTATCGGGGCATTATCGTGTGACCCATCACTATAAAAGGCCCGCACCGCCGACAGGTCTTGGAGTGCGCCAGCCCTCTGGCGCTTTCGCCTACCCACGACTTTCAAAGCGCCACAGGGCTGGCGCACTCCAAGACGCTGCGCTCCGCGACGGAGGCCGCGCTGCATCCTCCGCCAGAGCGGTCCTGCGGGTCAGGGTGAGCGGAAAAGGAACGAACGACCAACTCCCGAGTCGCGTGAGACCAACAGTCCAGAATCCCCCGCGCTCTTCACCACTGCCTTCGGCTCGCCGGAAATCATCCCGGAGAAAATTGGCCTGGCGATCGAATCCTTCGTCCTCACGTTCACCTCGTTCGACTCGAAATTCGACCATGTGCTCAAGGGCGAAGCCAAACGCACCGAGTTCGAACAACGCGGCTTCGAGTTGTTCATGACGGAATACGACCCGTGCCGAGAACCGTTCCGCGCGGATTGTTTTCATCGCCACGGCGACCCGTTGTTTCAGAGCCAGACCTTCGCCAACAACGGGTTGGATTTTGACCCCACAACCTTTTGTCGTATATGCGACAAAAGGTTGTGCGTCCACCGGGACTTGGGCCGCGCCAAAGTCACCGGCCGGGGTTCGGACGCCGGCAAATTCGCCACGGCCTCGCCACGGCCTCGCTACGCAACGTGGCCGCGCCCGCGCCCTACATGCACGACGGACGCTTCACGACGCTGGAAGAAGTCGTCGCGCATTACAGCACCGGCTTGAAACGCAGCGCGACGCTGGATTTGAACCTGGCAAAACATCGCGGCGGCGGCGGGCCGCTGAATGCCGCGGACCAACGCGCGCTCGGGGCTTTTTTGAAGACGCTCACCGTTGAAACGTTTTCCGCAAGCGTTGTTCACCCGTTCGCAAAGTGAAACTTTTTCCGTGTTTTGACCCTTCGGTTGAAACCGCCGGCGACGGTCCGGCGTCCAGTCAGTCAGATGACACCAATGAAAGAAACCGCATGAAAACCCTCCTCGTCGTCGGGGCGCTGGCCGTGGGGTTCGCCGCACTAAGCCACGCGCAAGCTCAGGCCAAACCACCGCAGCGCGAGCGTCCGGAGCGCGGGCCGACTACGGACTTCGACAGCGGGTTCGTCCGCATCCCGGGCGCTGCTGCCGGGGCGGAAGGTATCGCAGCAAGCGTGTTGATTCCGCGTCCGGCGCGCTTCCCCAACGGCGCGCCGGTGGTCATCAACGTCACCGGCGGCGTGCAGTCAGGCAGCGCCCGCGGGCGACCGGAGTATGTGGGACATGGGTTCGTGGAAATTCATTTCGCGTTTCCTGGCGGCGGATCGGGTGAGGAGCGCAGTGGCGGGCGCTATGATTTTCGCGGGACGAATTGCATCCGGGCGCTGGCCGATGTCATCCGTTTCGCCACGGGCCGCATCGCGGACCAGAACGGGCGGCGCATCGGTGACGTGGCGCGTGGCGTCACGGTGCTGACGAAGAATGTCGGGGTTGTTGGTTCGAGTCATGGCGGCAACGCGTGCGGGATGGCGCTGGCGTTGTATGGCGCGGAATTTCCCGACCTCGCGTGGTATGCCTCGATGGAATCGCCCTACGGCGAAGGCGCGGCGAACGTGGAACTCGGCGGGCGCGATAGCGGCCTGAACCCGGTTTACGATCCGAAGACCGGCGGGCTCGACCTCTCGCGGCTTGCGTGGTCGCCGGACATTTCTCCCGGGCTGATGCGCAAGCCGATGCTCGTCAACCCGCGCGCTCTTCAGGGCGCGTTCTTCTTCGACCTCGATGGCGACGGGCACTTCTCCGAGCCGAAAGATTTTCCCGTGAACAGTTTCGTGGGCGACGCCGGCGATGGCGTAAAGGCGTGGTATTCGCCGCGTATCATCGCCGAAGCGGAAAAGCGCAAGCTCATCCCCGGCGCACGCCCTCGCCATGTGCCGACGTTGGCGGAGGCGACAGAATTCTGGCGTTACCGCGACGCCGCGCCGAGCATCCCGGAAGCGGTGCGCAACTGCCCGAACCTCGCCGTCATCGTCTATGCGAACGAACGCGACCACGTCCAGGCCGATCCGGCGCACGCGCACATCCTCGAACAGGTGGAGGGCTTTCGGAAGGCCGGCGGGCGCTTCGTGCGGTTGAATCCTGACCGCGCCTATGTCGGGTCCGTCGTTCCAAAGAGCCCGGCGTTCCAGCGCGCGGCGCAGTTCCCCGACAATCCCGCCGGCCTGACGTGGACGCGCGCGAACATTGCCGCCGGCGTCGAGCCATCCGCGTTGCCGCTCGGCATCTACATGCAAGCCGCCGTCTGCGAACTCGCCGACCGCACCCAAGCCGGCGCGTGGGCGGCTAATCTCGACGCGGTGCTTTTTCCCGACGTGCCGAAGCCGCCCGCGTTTCCGCCTGGCAGAAGACTGGCGCCGCGTTGATCAAATGTGCCGACCACGAAGAACCAAACCCTGATCGCCGCGCGGCAGCGGGCACGAGCGTGATCGCGTTGGGGCCGCCAAACGTGACGATTGATTCGCGTAACATCGTGCCGGCCCTGCAAGGCCAAACCGTTGAAACGGTTTTATCTCCCGACCGTTCCATCCACCGAGCTGAAGCTCGGGGTTGATGCGCGGGCGTTCCAAGCGAGAACTACTTGGGAGAACCCATCGCGCGAACGAGCGCGGCGACGCGCTTGGGATCCACCGGATTGGCCAGCTTGCCGTCGCGTTTGAGGGAGCTGCCGACGATCACGCCGTCGGCAAAGCGGAGATAGGTTTGCACATTCGCTGCGTTCACGCCGCTGCCGAGGAGCAACTTCGCTCCCGGACACGCGCGGCGCACCCGCTCAACGTCAGCAATGTCCGCCGCCTGGCCGGTGCCCACGCCGGAAACGATCAAAGCATCGGCCAGACCGCGCTCAACGGTGTCGTGCGCGCTGTCTTCAATCGTCCAATCGCCGAGCGGCACGGCGTGTTTGACGTGGACGTCGGCGAAAATCTCCGCGCCGGGCGAGACGCGTCCGCGGTAGCGAAGCGTGTGGTAGGCGTCGCCCTCGATGAGGCCCTGATCGGTGAGCATCGCGCCGGTGTGGATGTTCACGCGGATGAAGCTGCCATCGCACGCGGCGCACAGCGCGAGCGCCGCTTGGGCGTCATTGCGGAGCACGTTGAAACCGATGCGCAGTTGCACCGCAGCGCGCACGGCGCAACCGGCGGCGGTCATGGCGGCGATCGTTTCGGGCGGGACGCTGGATTTGGTGAACGGCACGTCACCGAAATTTTCGATGAAAACGGCGGGCGCCCCGCCGCGTTCGTATGCGAGCGCGTCGGCCACGGCGGCGTCAATGATCTCGCGCAGGCTGCCCGAAAAGCGCGGAGCGCCGGGCAGCGGGCGGAGGTGGACGACGCCGATGAGGAGTTTGGGGGCGCGGGAAAAGAGCGATTTCATTTCGAGGGCGAAATACCCCAACCCCCAAATTCCCGAGGACTCCATTTCAGGGGAAACGGCCCCGCCGGTTTCCGTTTTGGGTATTTGGGTCTTTGGGTACTTGGGTGGTTTGGCATCTTCACTCGTTGGTGGGCTGACTTTCGGGGGCCGGTTCGGCGGCTTGCGCGCGCAGTTTCAGCAGCGCCGCCAGGGCCGCTTCGCTTTCCGCCGCCTTCTTGCTCTTGCCCGAGCCGCGCGCGAGTTCCGCGCCCGCATGATGCACGGTACATTCAAACACGCGGTCGTGGTCCGGGCCGGTGGCGGAGGCGACGTGGTAACGCGGCGCTTCCGAGGAGCGCGCCTGAAGCAATTCCTGCAACTCGCCTTTTGGATTTTCCAGGATGGGAATCACGTTCAATTGACCCATGCCGGCCTCGAATTCCCGCAGGATGAAGTCGCGGGCAACGGCGAATCCGCCGTCGAGAAAAATCGCGCCGACGAGCGCCTCGTAGGCGTCGGCCAGGGCGGAGGGCCGTTCCCGGCCGCCATTCAACTCCTCGCCGCGACTGACAATCAGGTGCGCGCCGAGGCCCAGCGCGCGACCGTGGACGGCGAGGGCGCGGCGATTGACGAGTTTGGCGCGGGCTTTGGTGAGTGGGCCTTCATCGAAAGCGGGGAATTTTTCGTAAAGCTCGCGGGTCAGCGCGAGTTGGAGCACGGCATCGCCCAAGAACTCGAGGCGCTGGTTGTGTTCCACGGGCGTGCCTTGCTCGTGCGCGATGGAGGGATGCGTCAGCGCTAGGCGCAGCATGGCCTCTTCACGGAAAGCATAACCGAGGCGAGATTGCAGCGCGGCGAGGTCGGACACGGGAGGAAATTCAATCGGCCGGAGCCGGCGCGGCGGTCGGCGGCGCGGCGAGCGGTTCGGCAACGGGGTTGACCGCCTCAGCCACCGGGGCGGCTTCGGCAGCGGGTGGCGGCGGATTCAGGCCTTGTTCGAGCAACATCGCGACGTCGCGCTGGACGGCTTCGAGTTGATCGAGGTGCAGGTCCGGGTCGGCAATCGTGAACACGTCGCCGGTTTTCGGTTGTTCGTAGATGAAGGTGCGGCGACCGTCGCGGATGATTTGCTCCTTCACTTTCAGGATGCGTTTGCGTTCGAGCATGACGGCCAGGATGTAACCGGCGGCCGCGTAGTGCGGATCGTTTAGCTCGATGAGCTTGCGCAGGAGCGTCTCGGCGGTTTCCTTCTGGATCACTTCGGAGACGGCCGGCGGGGCTTCATAGACGCCCTGCCAGTAGGACAGGAAGTCGGTTCGAGCGTGGCCTTCACCGCGAAGTTGTTTCTGCCAGCACTCCGGGCAGACATCCTGGCGGCGGAAGTCCTGTTTCTCGTCGAACAGCAGCGTATGATACGGCTGCCGATCCACAAAGGGGCGGGCGCAAGCCTCGCAGGCGTGCGCGCGGGACTGGATGTGCCACTCGTTCATTGGAAATGGTTGCGTCGGACGCGGGGGATTATTGCGGAGGCGCGGGGCAGTGCAACCTCAAACACGGGGAAACGCGTCGGACCGGCAGGGCCGGTGGGACGGGGCGGACCGCTGGGGCCCGGCAAAAGCATTGTCTTTCGGCGGCGATCCGCGTATATGATTCCCCGCAGTAGCAGCATGAGTTTTACCCCTTCGCTCCTTCGCCCGCCGAATCGTCGCATCGCGGCGATTGCGGTGGTGTGGTTTGCTTTGGACCAGTTCACGAAATTTATCGTGCTAAAACTCCTCGGCAAAGGCGACGAGCGCATCATCCTGGAGGGCTTTTTCAAATTCGTTCATTGGGGCAACACCGGCGCGGCTTGGAGCTTGTTCCGCGACAACAATGCGCTGCTGGCCATCGTGGCACTCGTGGCGCTGCTGGTGTTGTTTCTGAGCCGCCACCATTTTGAATCGAAAACGTGGCTCGGACAGATCGCGTTTGGGATGATCGTGGGCGGCATTGCGGGCAATCTGCTGGATCGGCTGCTCCCGAGCCGGAATGGCGTAATTGACTTCATCCGTTTCTACCTGGACCAGCGCGGCGGCGGGGAGATTGGCTTCCCGGCCTTCAACGTCGCCGACAGCGGCATCTGTGTAGGTGTCGCGCTGGTGTTCTGGATCACATGGAAAAGCGAGCAAGCATCGCCGCAACCGTCAAAAACAACGGAAGTGGCGGCCCCCAAGTAGGCTTGGATCAAACAGCCGTATGAAGTTTCCAATTCCAACATTCAACCCCCAACATCCAGATTGGCGAGTCCACTGGGCGTTGGGGGGTGAATGTTGAATGTTCCTCTAATGCCCCTTCGCTCTGAAACTCTGGTCCTCGAAGAATCGCTCCCCGGCGAGCGGCTCGATACTTTCCTGCGCGGCAAATTTCCCGCCGCGTCGCGGGGCGCCATTCAGCGCCTCATCGAGCAAGGCCACATCACGGTCAACGGCCAGCAAACCAAGCCCACCCACAGCCCGCGCGCCGGAGAAGTCATCGAGGTGGAATGGCCCGAGGCCCGGCCCGCCGAGGCCTTGCCGGAAAATATTCCGCTCGACATCATTTTCGAGGACGACGCCCTGCTCGTGCTGAACAAACCCGCTGGCTTGGTCGTGCATCCCGCCGCTGGGAACGAAGAGCACACGCTGGTCAACGCCTTGCTGCATCATTGTGCCGGCCAGCTCAGCGGCATCGGCGGCGTGGCCCGGCCCGGGATTGTTCACCGGCTGGACAAGGAAACCACCGGCTGCCTCGTCGTGGCCAAGAACGACGAAACTCACGTCGCGCTGTCCGCGCAATTTGCCGGGCGCACGGTGACGAAATTTTATCTCGCCATCCTGTGCGGGGTGTTGCCCCGCGACCAAGGCGACATCCGCGCCGCCATCGCCCGGCATCCCACACATCGCAAACGCATGGCCGTGCGGGACGCCGACGAAGGCCGCGCCGCCCACACGGGCTACCGCGTCCTGGAGCGACTGCGCGAGGCGACGCTCGTCGAGGTCCTGCTCCACACCGGTCGTACGCATCAGATCCGCGTTCACTTTCAGCACCTTGGCTTTCCCGTGGCGGGCGATCTGACCTACGGCCAGCGGCAAACGAAGCGGCTGGCGGAACTGACCCACTACGAAGCGCCCCGCGTTTTGCTGCACGCGCACAAGCTGGCGTTCATTCATCCTCGCACCGGGAAGCGTTTGCAATTCGAAGCCGCCTGGCCGGAGGATTTCGAGGCCGCGCGGCGGCTCTTGAAAATTTCCTGAACGTGGCCGCGCCTCAAAATCTTTGTCGCCGCCGCCGGGCGTCGGTGCAAATCAACGAAACAATCATCAAGACCCTCCAGTTCCCAGCCCAGTCCCTGCTCTGGTCGCTCTGCCTCGCAGTCGCGTGCCTATTCGCGCTGCCAGTCCTGGCGGCCGACGCGCCCGCCAAACCCACCCGCCTGCCGATCTACGACCCCAAAGCCGACGGCGCGGCGCAGATCGCCGACGCGCTGGCCACCGCCAAGCGCGAGCACAAGCACGTGCTGCTGCAATTCGGCGCGAACTGGTGCGGCTGGTGTCACAAGCTGCACACGCTCTTCCAGACCGACAAAGAAATCGCTGCGTTTCTGAAATCCAACTTCGTGCTCGTGCTGGTGGACGTGGACAAGGTGGACGGCAAGCCGCACAACGCCAGCACCAACGAGAAGTATGGCAATCCCAGCCGCCTCGGTCTCCCGGCGCTCGTGGTGCTCGATGCGGACGGCCAGCAACTCACCACGCAGGACTCCGGCAAGCTGGAAAAAGGCGACCACCAGGACCCAGCGCTGGTCATGGAATTCCTGAAGGCGTGGGCCCCGAAGCGCGGCCCGGCGAATTGAAGGACGCTGGAGCGCGGGGCGTCCGCTTGGGGCGCCGGAGACGCAAGCAAGCCGGTGGTTGGTTCGCGCCCGGGATTTTGCGGCTGGCGAGCCTCTATTGAATCGTTGCCGGTCCTCGTCATCCTTGAAGATCGGCTCGCGACGCAAACGCAGCCTGCCCGCGAAGACTTTCGGAGTTCGCAACGCTGGTCGCGCTGAGAGCTACTCACAGCGCAAGCGGACCTTAGATCGCGCCGGGATACACGCCTTTCAGCTTGCGGGCGATGAGGGGCAAGTGGCCCGCGCCGCGGCATGTGTCATTATCCATTATCGTCCCCTTTCCGCCTTTCAAGTCCGCTCCGCCGTCACGTCGGCTGCGATACAACTTTCGCATTGCGACGCGGTCGTGCCGCTTCCATCCTGACCACATGAGCAATATCATTTATCCTCGGAGTTGCCGGGAGACCATGGACGGCTGGATTCACCTGCCGCGTTACATTGACAAGATTCGCCTGCACCTGGCGGGCAAGCTGGCATCGGACTATCAGGCCAACCTCGGCAAGGGCTTCGACGGCTCATGGCTCAAGGCCGCGGGCGTCACGCACGAGCAGATGGTCGAGGTGGTGAAGAGTTCCGTCACCGATGGCGAGGTGTGTGATTGGATGCATCAGCACGTAAAGAAAACTCCTGCGGAAAAAGCGGCGCACGCGCAGGAGCAATTGTCGCGACCCAAGGCCGATGATCCCGCGGGGCAGGAACGCTTCAAAACGCGTTTGGCTGAAAGCGGACTCGCTCACCGCGCGGATCTCAAGACGTTTGTGGACTACATTGACGCGGACGAAAAGCGGGCATAACGGATCTCCGCTGGTTCTTGGGCGATGCGCGTTACTTCCCAGAACCTTTCGGGTTCAACAGGAATTGGAGCGGGAGGTGGACGCGCTTACGCCAGGCACGTTCCGAATGTTCTTCGCCGGGGAATTTTTGCGTGACCCAATTCACGCCGTTTGTATAGCCGGACTCTTTAAGCAAGGCATCCACCTTTTCTTGGAAGGGTTCGATGCTGCCGTCATTGGTGCCGGTGCCGAAGTCGAAGTAGAGCCGGTGCGTGCGCGGGGCAGGCAGGGACTTTTTCAGTTCGCGCACGGTCACGCCGTTCGCCACCTGCCAGGCGGTGGAAAGACACGCCGCGCCGCCAAACACGTCCGGGTATTCGCAGACGGCGTAGAGCGAAATCAATCCCCCCAGGCTCGAACCCATGAGGCTGGTGTGTGCGCGGTCGGGCAAGGTGCGGTAGCGCGCATCAATGGCGGGTTTCAATTCGGTGACGAGGTAACGCAGGTAAGCATCGCCGAGCGGTTCGCGGCGGACCGACTTGAACATCGCGTCGAGGTCGGCCTCCGCGAGTTGTTCGAGGGGTTTTTGCGGCATGTATTCGGACAGGCGCTTGGGCGTGTTCCAAATCGCGACAATGAGGGCTTCGGGAATCTTCTTCTCGCCAATCAAGCGCGTCATGGTTTCGTCAATGCCCCAATCCACGCCGATGAAGGAGGAAGCAGGATCAAAAACATTCTGGCCGTCGTGGACGTAGATCACCGGGTAGCGGCGCTGCTTTGCCCCGGGCAACGAATAGCCCGGCGGCAGCCAGACATCTACATAACGCGGCGCGACGTGCTTCGACTCGAACTTCTCAAGCCGCTCGACCGTGCCGGTGATGCGCGGTTGGAGCAGAGCGTGGGAGTTGGTGGTCTGAGCAAGCAGCGGCCAGGTCGCGAGAAATAATCCGATCGCGGAGGCGCGGGCGAAAGAGTTGGGAGCGGGTTTCATAGCGTTAGCTAGGATAGGTCACTCCCAACGGCTCGCAACTGCGATTTCATTACCACCTCGCCTCAGCCGAGGTGTCGAAGGCGCGATGAGCGAGAAAACCATCTCGCCGGCGGCGGCGGCGGGGTCTTGAGCAACAGCCGCCAGGTGGGTCCTGGGAATCGCGTTCCCGCTCGACAGTTAAGCCTCCAAAGAAAGCAACTCGATGTCTTGCGAGAGTCGGCTGACTTCCCGGAGACCACACCCAATAACCAGTGGATTAACAGGCAATTCAAGCTGCCGGATTTTGAGCGGGATCCCGAACTCTGCCGCCTCTCTGGCCCGTTCTGGAACCGGCGGTTGCATGTGCTCTGGGGCTGTGAACGAGTCATGGAAACGTCCCTGCCACCCGCTGCGGCGTTGCCCAAGTTGCCGGTGACCAGCGCCGCAAAGTCATGGCCGGGGGCCGCGGCGGTGGTCGCCTTTGGTTGTTCTTACCGCTCTTGTAGCTCCTGCCCTTGGCTATGCACCGCAGAGATGCTCCTGTCGAACCCAAACCGCCACTTGGAGAACCAGCGATAGTAACAACCAGTGTAGGCGGGAACACTCCCGGCAAAGTTGCACTGTCTGCCAATGGCGCATCTCTGGCTTCGGAGGTCGGTGGAACCCAGGACAATGGGAATAGCAATCGTGCCGCCAAGGCAGACTCTCCGACCGATGGTGGTGGGGGCGAACAAAGTCCGTCCGCCGCTGAGTCACGCGGCGAGCAGACAGTCTCCGCTTCGGCAGGGGGAACAAGCGCCCCAGGGACTCCGGGAGTAGTCAAGGACGCGCCACCCGGCGATAAGGTGGCGTCTCGCAAGGATCTGTAATCCAAAAACAGGCCGACCGGAGACTTCCCGACGGTAGCATGGAGGTCCGGCTAGTGGTATGGGAGACCCTGAGCCAACACAAGGTGTCTCAAGTAGCCTCCTGGAAAATAGACGGTGCCATAGGACTCGTTGGCCAGCAACTCACCAGCAAACTAACGGATGGCAGACATCTGGTAAAAGCCCGCCTGTATAGACCAACCGGCGCACCCGTGGAAATCTCCGCCACTGCCATCGTCGCCACAGAAGTGAGTGTGACTACCGGGCGCTGACTGAAGTCACCTCATCACGAATCCCGGCTTCGATAAACCCACTCCATGAAGACTGGAAGCTGAGTAGAGGCTCTCAGAGGATGAGCCTTCCGGGATGTTCGCCGGGTTGAACCAGCGACAGGCAGGTTACCGGCGGCGTGAGCAAAGCCAGCAGGATGTCCTTTCCGGGTTTGGCGGCGATTGCGCAAGGCGTTTGCGCATAAGGCTGGACTTCGGCACGCAACGGTGGGTAAATTCTCCCGCAGACGCAACCGCAACACCAATTTCATCATGAACCAACACGAATCCAAAACGATCACCCGCAGACGGTTTCTTTACGGCACCGGCGCGGGCGTGGCCTTGTTTAACATTCTCCCCGGCACCCTGGTGCGTGGAGCGGAGCACCTGTCGCAAAATGACAAGCTCAACGTCGCGGGCATCGGCATAGGTAGCCGTGGCGGCGCGGATGTAGATGAAGTGGCCGGCCTGGGCCACAACTTCGTCGCCTTGTGTGACGTGGACCAGAATTACGCGGCCAAACAATTCGGGAAATTTCCGAACGCGAAACGGTTCAAGGATTATCGCGTGATGCTCGACGAGATGGGCAAAGGCATTGACGCCGTGGTCATCGGCACGCCGGACCACACGCACGCCGTCATCGCGATGGAAGCCATGCGCCGCGGCAAGCATGTCTATTGCGAAAAGCCGCTGACGCACTCGGTGCATGAAGTCCGCGCGCTCATGGCTGCCGCCAAGAAATACAAGGTGGTTACGCAACTCGGCAACCAGGGCCATTCCAGCGACACCATCCGCCGGGTGTGCGAGTGGATTTGGTCGGGCGCGCTGGGCCAGGTTCACACGGTTCATGCGGGTACCGATGCCTTCAAGAACGTCTATTGCCAGATTCCGAACCTGCCAAAGATCAGCGAGTCACATGAAGTGCCCAACACTCTGAATTACGACCTTTGGCTCGGTCCGGCGCAGTTCCGGCCTTACTCGCCGCTTTGGGTGCCGTGGAATTGGCGCGGCTGGATGCCCTTCGGCGGCGGGGCCATCGGCGATTGGATTTGCCACGTCGTTGACCCGTCCTTCTGGGCGCTCGATCTCGACGCGCCCACCAGTGTTGTGGCGGAAGCTCCCGGCTACGATCTCGCGACGCAAGGCTTGTGCTATCCCGCGGCGGCCAAGTTCACGTTTGAGTTTCCCGCCAAAGGGCCGCGCGGCCCGGTTAAGCTGGTGTGGCATGACGGCAACACCACGATCCCCAAGCCGCAGGATTTCCCGTCGGACGAAAAGATTCCCGGCACCGGGGCGATCATCTTTGGCGACAAGGGCATGATCGTTCACGGTTCGCACGGCGGCGGCGGATGTCATCTCGTTCCCGACACGCTCATGGAGCAACACTCCGGGAAGAATGCGCCGGCGGAAAAAATCCCCCGCGTCAAAGGCCACGCTTGGGACTGGGTGGAGGCGATTCGCACGGGTCGGCAGGCGGGATCACATTTCGGCTACGGCGGCGCGCTCACACAGGTGGCGCTGCTCGGACTGATTGCGCTTCGCTTCCCCGGAGAGACACTCAACTGGGATAACAAGGCGGGGCGCTTCACGAACAAAAAGGAAGCCAACGCCTATCTTAATCCGGCCTATCGCAAAGGCTGGAAGCTCTGACCCGGAGCGCGGACCGCGAACGCGGGGCAGGATAGGAATCACGCGCCACCGCGCTTTGGAGTGCGGAGACTTGTCACCGCTTTTCCGCTTGGCCGACTGGTCGGCCAAGCAGCGCCGTGTGGAGTGGCGCGAGAATTCACCGGGACCAGCCGCTTGCTTCAAGGTCGTTCGCCCGGGGCATTCGACGGCGACAAGTTGCCTGCGCAAAGCGGTGACGAGTCACCGCACTCCAAAGGCTTCGCCGCGGTCCTGCCGGCCAGGCTTCTTTAACTGGCGCTTAAACCTCCCAGCCCGGGCGATGGTCGTAGTGGAGGAAACGATTCGCCTCCGCGTCATTGGTGACTTTGAGGTTCGCACTGTCCCAATGCAGGGTGTCCCCGCCATTACGCACGCAGACCATGCCGAGTAGCACTGCCTCCGTGAGCGGGCCGGCGAAGTCAAAGTTCGAGCGCGTCGGTGAGCCGGTGCGGCAAGCGAGCAACCACTCTTTGTGATGACCGACGGAACGCGGGAGAGTTTTCGGCGGACGCGGGTATTCCTTGTTGCGCGTTTCCGGAATCAGGCGTGGTCTCTCGCCGCCCCAGCCTTCGACGAGCATTTTGCCTTTGTCGCCCACGAAAATGATGCCGTCTTCGCGATTTAGCTCGCGATCTTCCTCCAGTTCCTCCGGGCGCGGCGGCAACATGCCGCCGTCGTACCAGTGCAGTTTCACCGACGGCAGACTGCCGCGCGACGGGAATTCGTAATGCACCACGTTCGCCACTGGTACGCTGTCGGGAAACACCGGCGTGGAGCGGGCGTGAACGCTCGTCGGCGCGCCGAGTTTCAGCGCGGAAAACACCGGCGCGAGATTGTGAATGCCCATGTCGCCCAATCCGCCGGAGCCGAAATCCCACCAGCCGCGCCATTTGAACGGCACATAAGCCGGGTGATACGGACGGAATGGCGCCGGCCCGAGCCACAAATCCCAGTCTAGATTGGCCGGCACGGGCGGGGTGTCGGTGGGGCGGTCAACACCCTGCGGCCACCAGAACGGCAGCTTGCCGCGATGCGTCGGGCGATCGGACCACACATGCACCTCGCGCACCGGCCCGATCGCGCCGTCGTCGAGCCACTCCTGGATGAACCGATTGCCCTCGAACGCCATCCCTTGATTGCCCATCTGCGTAGCGACCTTGGCCTCACGCGCCGCCTGCGCCACGATGCGCGCTTCCTTCACCGTGCGGGTGAGCGGCTTCTCGCAATACACATGGCGACCCAGCTTGAGCGCCATGAGGCTCGCCGGGGCGTGGCTGTGATCGGGAATGGCAATCACCACGGCGTCCACGGATTTTTCGGCTTCGAGCAATTTGCGGTAGTCCCGATAAGTCTTCGCCCCGGGATGGCTTTGTGCGGCGCTGCTGAGCCGCGTTTCGTCCACATCGCAAAGCGCGACCACGTTGACATCCTCAGCCTTGAGGACTTCTCTTCGGTCCTCGGCCGCCTGCCCACCCGTGCCGATGAAAGCAACGTTCAACTTTTCATTCGGCGAGAGCCGGCGGGGCGCGCCGGCGGCGCGGCTCGGCTGCAACCAGAGATTCGCGGCTGCGATGGCTGAGGCGGCTTTGGTGGAAGTGGTGAGAAACTCGCGCCGGGTGAAGAAGGAGTGCTTGCTTGGCATGGGTGGAGCATTTCAAAGAAACAGCGAGGTGGCAAGGGAGGGAATTCTTCTGGAGTTTTCGTTCTCCTCCTCGCTCGTAAAATGAGGGAAAGATTCCGTGGACCTAAACCGTGA
Organism: uncultured Verrucomicrobiota bacterium; assembly: GCA_903828255.1. Classification (GTDB taxonomy): domain Bacteria; phylum Verrucomicrobiota; class Verrucomicrobiia; order Limisphaerales; family JADLHS01; genus CAIKLQ01. The sequence continues at coordinate 466 of CAIKLQ010000277.1, read as the reverse complement.
GGCGTTGAGGATTCCGGCGTTAGTAATAATACCGGGTGTCCGGACTCGGCCCGCCGACCGCTCGGATGCGGATCTGGGACTTCGGGCGGATGACGATGCTGCCGTCCGCTTGGCCGACGATCTGATCCGCCGTGACCGCCCAACTCCACAGCGGCTTGCTGGTCGAGCCGCCGTCGAATTTTCCGAGATGGCCGAGATCCCAGAGCTTGGTGCCGGGGGTGTCGCTGACGCGGTGCGTGATGAAGGCGCGGCGGCTGTCCAGTTCAGAGCTTTTCTTCGGCCAGGCGGGTTCGTTCTCGTCCGCGTTGGCGCTGACTACTCCGGCGGCATTGACGAACTTCATCGCGGGCGAGGCGGTGAAATTCGCGAACCACATGTAGGGCGTGAAGACCATCGAGGCCGTGGTGTCCCAACCGCCGTAATCCGTGGTGGTGGCGTCGGCAAAGCTGGCCGGGTTGGCGTAGTT
>CAIKLQ010000276.1 GCA_903828255.1 uncultured Verrucomicrobiota bacterium | reverse complement strand
CTGCGTTTCGAGCTGCGTGTCACGCGGGAGCACTTCCGAGTAGAACGTCGCCAGCGTGAGATCATCGAACGTGAGGCCGAGACTGGCGTGCGCGGGGAAAAACGCGTCGGCGGGTTGGTAGAACTGCGAATCAAGATTGCGAGCTTGTGTTGCCATAAAACAGGATGCGGACTGAGCCGACGGTTTGGCAAGCAAGAAGGGCCGGTACCCTTGCGCATCAAAACCTGCGGCTGAAGCGGATTCCTGAGGCGTTCCGGGTTGCTCGGAAACGTCAAACTCGCGAGGGCTGGGTCGGGTGGCGCGTCAGTACTCCCCGCACGGATCGACGATGTCGTATGGCGGCATGACAAACGATTCGGTCACTCCGGAAGTGGTCCAACTGTCGGGCGCGATGGCGTACCAGCCCAGCCCGCGTTTGGCAAAGGCGGTCCACAGGTCGGCCCAGTCGCGGGAGCAGTTGTCCACGAGATCGGCTAGCAAAATCGCGTCGCGCGCTTGTGTGAAATTCGGATTGGCAGGGCTGAGGTTCATGCCGTCAGATACAAGCTGGAGCATGAGGTTGTTGCCATAACTGAACCCGTAATGGTCTATCAGGTTCTTCCGCGCTTCCCACAATGTTACGCACCAGACTTCGCCGATGTTATGGACCTCGCTAGGGTCAACAGACGCGCAGGCACCGAAGATAGCCGTATTAAACGGCGCGCTCGAGGCGCAGTTGTCAAACTGAAACGGGTCAATGTCATTGAACGTGACCGGATTCTTGGTCATATCGGTGCTGTAAGGATACCGGCGAATTCCGTAGTAATAATTCTGGGTCAAACCGCCAAGTTGGAAGGCGACGTAACCTCCCATTGGGTAATTCGCATTCACGTTGTCGCTTGACTGACTCAGCAGCGCCAAGGCGTAAAAATCGGACCAGCCCTCGCCAAGACCGCCTGCTTGGAGATAGTTTAACCCGTCGATGCCAACCCCTCCGCCAACTCGTCTGTTGCTCAACCCGTGCGTATATTCGTGAAGCATGAATTCCGCGTCCAAATCACCATCTCTTTTTGGAATAGGATACGTCCAGAGGTGCATCCTCATAACGCCGGGCGTGCCGTCCGGCCACGTCGTGAAGCTGGCGTTGTTGAAATTCCACCATACCTGGGTGTCTGCCCCAAACTGTGCGTACGCCAGCACTCGATCGCCGGGCACGCCACCTCTTCCGAAGTTGTCATCCTGAAAATTCCGAGCGGCTTCCGTAAATCCCAAGGCGTACAGTTTGTCATGCATCCAGTTGCACCAATAACATAAGTTGACCGCAGCAGCACTGCTATAAGCGGTTGGATCGTCATTCAAATCCAGTGGAAAGTCGAAGACCCGGAATGGTGACCCCTGCGGACGGGGGGTTGGGTTGGGTATTAGGCCGCTCCGATTTACAGACGCGTCCACGTTATTGCCTAGCGTCAGATTATCGGTGTCGCGGATCCAACCTTGGGGCGAAGCGGTTTGCGATAACGCGGCCAGTGTCTGCAATTGGCGCGCCACCAGGGTGGGTTGAGCCGAAGAGGGAGTGGCCCAACCCGGCGTAAAAGGAGAGGGACTATCACTGATGTAAACACGATAGCTGGCAGACGTGAAGTTGCATGTGCGATTCTGGCGGACGAGCACTTCGCCAGACGACGCGTCCACCAATGTTTGGAAGCCTTCCCCGGTGGAACGGCTCATGAATTGAACGCACCAGCACAAACGGGCGGAGGAACGATTCATGGGAAGCCACACCAGCCCGCCCCGCGCTTCGCCCAGCAACGGTGCGGCGGTAAAAGTATGCTGTTTCTCTGGCGTCGAGGAAACGGTACTAACCGATGTGACACCATCGGCCGAGGCGGTTTCACCCAAGTCGGTCAGTGCGTCCGCCAGTGCGTGGGCCGCGGAAATCGCCGGGGCGGATTCCAAAGCGAGGCGGCTAAACCGGTCCAGCCCGGCTGCGTTTTCAATATCGGGCATGAAGTAGCTTGAAAGGTTGACCAGTTGGCCGCGCTTGGTGATATGCCCGGTGAGAACGCCTTCGAACACAGGAATGCCGTCCAATTGCTGATGCCAAACAACCGTCCGCATGCCGTTGTGCTCGGTGACGAATTCGCTCCTAATTGTCGCGTTGCTCAGCACTTCAGTGCCATGCCCGAACAAGGCCGCGTTCTCAACGAGAAAAGCCTTGATCGCGCGGTGAGGATCGTCGTTTGCAAGGCCAAGACCGCCGGTGCGTTGAATCTCATCTTCCGTTGCTTTGCTCAAGAAACCAGGTCTAGAAATCCACGCTGGTGCTCCGGTCACAGCGTCATAACCCACTCGCGTTGAAGACCTTCGCGCCTGCAATTCCGCCTCGGCTCGTTGTCTTTCCGCCGAGACGTGCGCGCTGGGCAAGGCATCCCTCCGCTTATCGAAGCTTGCAGTTGGTGGTTTGTCGGGCTGCGTGAACGCCGATGCCTGTTCACCGGCACCAACAATCAGCGCGAGAACGATTGCTCCCAGCCGTGCAGCCACTCTTTGATTCGCTTGTTTGTTCATGTTTACCTGTCCTTTCTGTGGTACGACTTTTCGTTGTTTTGAAATTCATTTACAGACAGAGGTTCATGGCCGTACCGCGCTAAATCCGCCCGCTCCAGCCGCCCAGACCCAAACGCCGGTGTAAGTATTCGGCCAAAGGGTTCCGAAGATTTGAATGCTGTTGTCCGGTGTCTCCGGCGGCCACGCGAGCCGGAGGCGGGCGTAACCGATGTCCAAAGTGCCGCCAAGATTCCCCGTGCCAATTTGTGGGCCCACAGACATAAGTTGATTGGTCGTCTGACCGGCGAATTGCAAATCCCAAGTGCCGTGGATTCCATAACCAGGGTTCGCAGGATTCGTTGACAGAACAGTCGTTGACGCAATGCTCAGTTGCCCGGTGATGACGAGGGCTCCTTGGTTATCGTAACCGCGATAGTCCCACGTGCCGATTGGGTCGGGTGGAATCCATGCCACACGATAAAAGGCCGGCGTGTTGGACAGCGGCAATTGGGCGCTGACGCGGTTAGTCCTGGCGAGAATCAAATTCAGGTTGGTCAACGTGTCGAAGGTGTTCCACGGGCCAGCGGGGGAATTCGCCCAGGCGACGCGATAGGCGCCCACTCGCGCGGAATTGGTCCAGGTGAGTTCGCCGCTGGTGTTGAAGGAGGTGATGCGCAGTTGGGCCAAGGCCGCCGCCCCAACCAGCACGATGGCCGCCACAAGAAGGAGTTTGGTCTTCACAACGTCCCACTTCGTACGCCCATTCGCGTGAGATGTCTATAACGAAAAAAGCGCTACGAAAAGACGAGGCACTCCGCGCCGTCTGAGATTACTCGGCGTTTGGATAATAGCCGAGGACCCTCGTGTAGCCGCCATCCTGCTCCAGGTGCGCGGTGGCTTGGACGAACTTGCGCTCCTCGACCATTTTCACCACGTCGCCCACCAACTGGTCGGGCGCGACTTTGATCGGGTCCTGGATCATGCCGGGCACATGGTATTTCACGCGGCTCACTTCGGAAAGCTGCTGGCGCTCCGGCATGTTGTAGTGGATGAGACCGAGGCCGCCGTTGAGGGCCATCGCCGTG
>CAIKLQ010000275.1 GCA_903828255.1 uncultured Verrucomicrobiota bacterium | reverse complement strand
GACCATTGCCCTGAGCCAGGCGCTTAACAACACTAACTTCGTCTGGGCCACCGGCGGTGACCGGATCTTTTACGGGCAAACCACGACCAGCTATGACGGCTCGGGCGCGGCCCAGAATGCGCCGCTATCCGACAATCAACAAGTCTGGCTGGCAACCACCGTGCAAGGACCAGGCAAGTTGTCGTTCTGGTGGAAGGTGTCCAGCGAACCCGACTATGACTTCCTGGAATTCGCAATTAACGGCTATGTGCAAACGGGCATCTCTGGCGAGGTAGGTTGGACTCAATTGACTTACCCGATTCCGGCCGGGCCGACGACCGTAACGTGGAGCTATACCAAGGACGGGAGTTCCGCCAGCGGGCAAGACGCGGGCTGGGTGGACAGGGTAAGTTACGACCAGACCCCGCGCTTCGAGTCGCCGGCGGCCCCGGGCGGCGGGCCGTTTCAATTCAAGTGTATCACCCAGCCCGGCCAGGTGGTCGTCATTCAAGCCTCCACTAACCTGCTCAACTGGGCGACCCTCACGACGCTCACCAACCCATCCGGAGCGGGCTTGTTCATAGACAGCGCGTCCCCTGGCTTCAACCGCCGCTTCTATCGCGCTTTCACGCCATGACCGGCCCTGCCCCCGATACCCTGCACCCTCCTGGTGCTAGGCGAGCTGGGTTCGAGCTAAGAGTCATTTGGATAAGTAGCAGCCGCCGTAAGGAAGCTCTAACGTTTAACCAGTCTGGAGGTCCAGATCCAACAAAACGAAGAGATTTGAGCCTCCTCACGTGGGCTGCTACGAACGCCGTGGGTGGTTGCAAACCAGCACTAACGCAGCGGGCCGCCGTCGCCCTGCTCGCAATGGCCCTGCTCGGGTTGCCGGCCAGAAGCGCGGCGGCGTTCGATGAGCCGCCGTCGGGGGTGGCCGCTCCCCACCAGTCCCCTATGGCCGAAACCTCCGCCACCGAGGCGGAAAGTGACTACGAAGGCTTCTTCAATACGCAACAGTATTGGGACATGGACCACCTGTTGCCGGAGCGCTGGCTCCAGCCGCTGACGGACCGCGGGATTGATTACACGGTGATGTACACCGCCGATGTGCTGGGCAATGTAAGTGGTGGATTAAAACGCGGGGCGACCTTCTCCGGAGTTCTGGAAGCTGGTTTGTCATTGGAAACAGAGCCGCTTCTGGGCTGGCGCGGGGCCACGATTTATGGGTCTTGCCTCATCGCGCATGGCGAGAACCTGTGCGACCAACACCTCGGGGATCTTTATGGCGGCAGCAGCGACGAGCGAAAGTTCTCCGTGCGGTTGTATGAACTCTGGCTGGACCAAACGTTCTGCCACGAAGCCGTGTCGTTGCGCGTCGGCCAACTGGCGCTGGACCGGGAATTCCTGGGAACGGATTTGGGGCTGCTATTCATGAACTGTGCCTTTGGCTGGCCGGCCGTGTTCGGCTGGAGCATGGACGCGGCGACGTATCCAGTAGCGGCGCCAGGCGTGCGGCTGCGGGTTGATCTCGGCCGATATTGGTTTCAATCAGCGGTGTTTACCGGGGAACCGGAGCCACTGGAGGAAAGGGATGAGAATGAGGAAAGACCGCATGAAGAGCACGGAGTGGATTTTAATTTTAGCGGCGGGGTTCTGGCCATCTGGGAACTCGGCTACGCGACGGTGACTGAGGAAGTGAACTCGCGCCATCCCGGCGTGTATAAATTGGGTGGCTGGTTTCACACCGGCCGCTTCGAAGACCAATACTATGACGACCAGGGGCGGTCACTGGCCGATCCGGCGACCAGTGAGAATCCCCGGTCCTTGAATGACAACTGGGGACTTTACGCCGTGGCCGAGCAAAACATCTGGAATCCCTGCGCGGGCATGGAAGAACGGGGGCTTTCCTTGTTCGCCCGCGTCGCCGCCGTGCCGAGCGACCGCAATTTAATCTCATTCACAGTGGACACCGGACTCCATTATGTCGGACTATTCCCCGGTCGCCCGCACGATGTGACTGGCGTGGGGTTCTCGTATAGTCGGATCAGCAACCGCGCCCGGGATCTGGCGCGGGACGAGAATGTTTTCGCCGACGCTGCCGCCCCGCTACCCGATTACGAAGCGGTGCTCGAATGGACCTATCGAATTGAAATCAAACCGTGGTGGTATCTTCAACCTGATGTGCAGTATATCGTGCATCCGGGTGGCAGCAGTGCCATCCCGGACGCGCTGGTGATCGGCTTGCGATGCGTCTTCTCTTTATGAGGCTTCCCTCAACTATGACGGATCGGTGGAATGGGTTTCAGCCTTTGAAACCCGCTCTCACTCCCACTCCTACTACCACTCTCAATCCTTGGTGGAAGCTTGGAGTGGGAGTAGGAGTAAGAATGGGAGTGGGATTAGAAGGTTCACAGGGCGCAATACAGTGCCGGAGCGTGGTTTCCATGAAACAGGTAGTGGCACGGGCGTCTCGCCCGTGCGAATCGAAACGCACAGGCGAGACGCCCGTGCCACGATTCGCCGGCGCGGCGCTGCCGCGAGACTCGTGACAGCCGATGCAGCTCCGCTTTTCGCCGGGCTGAAGTTGCACCACGCTGCGCATGCGCTGGACCTCGTTCAGGTTTTCGTCCAGCGCCTGGAAG
>CAIKLQ010000274.1 GCA_903828255.1 uncultured Verrucomicrobiota bacterium | reverse complement strand
ATCGTGGAGTGGCGGCGGCTCCAAGCGACTCTGAGGGAAATGCAGCAGCTAAGCCGGCGCGTCTTGTTCGAAACCGTGCCCGGGCCACCACGGCGCAAGCGCCTCGGCAAAAGGGTGTTGGGCCTTAAGTAAGCGCCATTCCGCCTATAGGCGCTTTTGGGGTCCAGTGCGCTGCTGCCCGATCCCAAGCCGATTGAGAAATCAACCGGCCGCGAGAAAGAGGTGCGCAGCGGCTATAGCCGCTCGGGAGATCTACGGTGGCATGCTGAACCTTTTTGCGCCTTTTTGCGGCTAAATTGCCTTGGTTGGGGATTGCGCCAAGCCGCCAAACAGTTGGCCGCAAAAAGGCGCATAGGGGTAAGAGGGCGATTCGGGCGCTGGCGTAGCGCCTATTGGCGCTTTGGGGATCGGGGCGAACTGGCTTGGATGGGATGAGATCAAGCCGCCAAGCCAATTGCCGCGAAAAGCTCCGAAAAAAAGCCGAGTTCCCGGCAAGGTCTGTGCTGCGGAGGGCTGCGCTTCGTCGCAGCCGGGCCAACATCGATCCCGGAAGATTGCTCACGCGGAGTCGCAGAGACGCGGAGGACTCCCCCTCTCCGCGAACTCCGCGTCCTCCGCGTTTAAGATTCGTCCGGAGCATTACGACGAAAGGCGGATGCACCGCGAATAGGGAAGCGGATTTCACCACAGCTATACCGTGCTCGATCCGGAGCAGACGATCCATCCGCAGGTTTGGGCAAGCGAATGGAGGCAGGCGAATGCCGAGCCAGCCGAGCCAGTCGATCTGGGGGTTGCGGCTCATTCGCCTGCCTCCATTCGCCTGCTCTGAGATCTCAAATCTGGCTTCTCAGATCAAGCGAAGCGCGCAGCGCGAAGCGTGGTGCGCGTTGGGAAAAGTTCAGGCAAAAATCATTTTTTCCTGAATTCATTAAAGTTCTGGGCTGCCGCGACGATAAAACCTCGGGCAAGTTCAGGACATTCCATCATTTCATGGAGTGCATCCTTTCTTGTGAACATTCACAAAGCACGGTTTAGACCGATTGGCCCGCGCCGGACGCTGCATTGTCTGGCCCTGTTGCTCTTATCAGGGGTCGCCCCTGAAAGCACACAGGCTGGCTCTCGACAACGGGCGATCATGCGCCCGTTTGGCGATTTGCACGCGTCTGACGGCGAGCCGTACTTGATCGTCGTCGGTGCACCGGGGCTGCGTTTTCGGGAGCCGGAGCCGGTTCCCTCCGTAGCTCCGCGACCCGTCGCGGTCGGCCCCCCCATTGCGGGACTCAAAGCGGTCGAGGCGACCGTGGCCGCCGCCAATGCCGCAGCCGTCCGCGTCGTGCCAGCCGTACCTGTCCCTACGCTTGATGATGGGAAGGTCGGCCAGGTGGGCGCTGCCGCGAACGAACCTGCGCCACCGGTTGCCAAAAAGGCAGGTCCGCCCGCCATCTTGCCGGACGACATGCGTCCGCGAGTTCGCGCCGAGGACTTCCTGCCGTACTTCCAAATCCCTGGCACCCTGCCGACCGGCAATGCGAACGGCGTTCCGGTTCCTCCTGGCGCGCCCGGCCCGGCTCCGCTGCCACCGAGCTCTGCCACTTACACGCAAACGCCCAGATAGGGGCCACAGTACCTGACAAAACAACATTAGCCCGAACCGTCCGTTTCGTGATCCGAAAGCCCATGATATCCTCAACTTCATCCTTCTCCACCGACACCAATGTGCGAACGGTTTTCGACTTCATCGCAAAACCTCCCGGGTTGGCGCCGCCATGCCGGCCTCCCGGCACCGGCGGGCGGCTCCAAAGTTTCGCTGACGACCCGGACTATCCCTCGGCGGCGATGATCGAATACCTGACGAGGCAGATTATCGCCGCGATCATCTTCGGCGATCCCGACTCCAGTTTTGGAAAACCCCTGAGTTGAGGCCACGAGTTGGGGGGCGGCTCGAAGGAGGGGCGCCTTCCGGGGGCCGACCGGGCGCCTGGAAGGCGCCCCTCCGCCGGCCGCTGCGATTGGAGGGAGGGGCGCCTTCCAGGCGCCCCTGGAGTTTGGACATTTTCCGCTGGACTCTCTTTGGGAGATATCCTATGATGGCCGGCGATGGAACCAATCTGCCTGCAGGGGAGAGTGCTTTGGGAACACGATCTGAAAACCGT
>CAIKLQ010000273.1 GCA_903828255.1 uncultured Verrucomicrobiota bacterium | reverse complement strand
TACCACACGCCCGCCGCGCCGACATTTCTGGCGAACCACTGAATCTGTCTTGGCGAACCCATGCAAAGCCGAAATCCCCTCACCCCAGCCCTCTCCCCTTCCGCAGGGGAGAGGGAGAATCGTTCGCTGCTACAACCTCAACCTGCGACTGCGGGCGGCCCGATGACCTGCGAAGATTTCGTAGGGCGGGGTTTGCTGTCCCCTCGCCCCCGCCGAGGGGGAGAGGGTCAGGGTGAGGGGACTCTCGACTGACAATCCCGTACCAACGTGCAAATCCTTTATGAAAACTGAACAAACCACCTCCACCCGTCGCGAATTTATCCAAAAAGCCGCGACGATCACCGCCATCGGTTTCGCCGTGCCGCACCTTGCGTTCGGCGCCAATCGAAAGCCCGCCCGTAAAACCTCGCCGAACAGCCGCATTCACTTGGGCATCATCGGCTGCGGCGGAATGGGCCGCGCCAACCTCGGCGCCATCGGTCGCGAACCAGACGTCGTCGTCACCGCCGCGTGCGATGTGTTCGACGCGCGCCTTGAAGCCACCGTCGAATCTTACAAACCGACGTGCAAAGGCTACGCCGATTTCCGCGAGATGCTCCAGCAACCGGACCTCGACGCCGTGATCATCGCCACGCCGCCGCACTGGCATTGTCTGTTGGCGATCGCCGCGTGCGAAGCCGGCAAGGACATTTACCTGCAAAAGCCCATGACGCTGCATCTTGGCGAAAGTTTCGCCGTGCGGAATGCCGTCAAGCAGCACGACATCATCTGCCAGGTTGGGACGCAGATTCATTCAACCGAAAATTATCGCCGGGTCGTGGAATACATTCGCAGTGGAAATCTCGGGGCCGTCGGGACGGTGCGCACGTTCAACGTGATGAACCAGACGCCCGTCGGCGTTGGCTTCTCCAAGGAAAACGCACTGCCCCCGGGGATGAATTGGGACCGCTGGTGCGGCCCGGGACCCCTGATCCCCTACAACCGTAGTCTGGCGAGCAGTGCTTACGAACACGGTTCCTGGATGGCCTACAGCGGCGGTTGGACGCCCGGCATGGCGCCACACATCATTGATCTACCCGTCTGGGCGCTCGATCTTGGCTACCCGCTCGTGACGAGTTCTTCGGGCGGACGGTTCATCGTCAAAGACGACGGCGACGCTTACGACCATCACGAAGTTCTGTGGCAATATCCGAAATGCACGATGACCTGGATGTCGTCGCTCACGAACAGCTACGGGTTTGATTTTGAAGGCGACCCCAAGCCGCAGCGCCGGTTGGGCACCTATTTCCACGGCGTCAATGGGACGCTCTACTCGGACTACGGCATGTTCAAAATCGTGCCCGAAGGCGACGCGATGAAAGACAAGCAACCGCCGCCGCATTCGATTCCGCCGTCGCCCGGTCACGAGCGTGAGTGGCTGAATTGCATCAAGTCTCGCCAGCAACCGAGCGCCAACGTTTCTTACCACACCCGCGTGGACGTGCCGATCGTCCTCAGCCTGCTTTCGCTCAAACTGGGCCGCTCGATTCGTTTCGATCCCGCCACGGAAAAAATCGTGGGCGATTCCGAGGCCGCAAAACTGGCCGTGCCGAAATACCGCGCGCCGTGGAAATTTCCGAAACAATACCTGTCGTGACCGGCGGGAAATCTGTGACCTCAAGAGCACTCGTCAGGCGCGCTTTGCACGGACTTCCGGTCCCGCGCCTGGCAGTTGGCCCGCTGGCAGTGCATTACTGCGCGAAGCTTGCGGGCGTTTCTCTCCGCGACTACACGCTCCGGTCCGACGTGCTGGCTGACAGTATCATCAAGTATCACGAGCGATTTCAGCCGGACGCTGTCTGGCTGTCCGCCGACACTTGGGTGAATGCGCAGGCAATGGGCGCGAGCGTGGCCTTCCCGGACGAGAATCAGCCTCTCGGCGGCACTGGCGAACCGCTCATCCAAACCGCCGCCGACATTGATCGCATTCCGCCGCCCGACCCCACTTCGCAAGGTCGCTGGCCGCTCATGCTCGCCGCGCTGCGCCACGTCCGTGCCGCGCTCGGCCCGGAGGTTTTCGTCGTCGGCTGCTTTGATCAATACCCTTTCTCACTGGCCTGCGCGCTGATGGGAATCGAGCGTATCATGCTGGCGGTGACCGACGATCTCCCGATGGTCAAAGCCTTGATGGAACGTTGCACTGAATACACCGTGGCCTACGCCAGTGCGCTCGCGGCTGAAGGCGCAGACATGTTGAGCGGCGGCGCATCGCCTGCCGCGCTGCTTGGCCCGAAGCGCTATCGCGAAATCGCTTTGCCGTTCGAGCAAAAAGCCATTGCCCGGATCAAAGCTGCCACCGGTTTGCCGGTTTCACTTCATATATGCGGCAACGCGACGCCGATCCTCGCCGACCTGACACAGTCCGGCGCCGACGTGCTTGAACTCGATCACCGCACGAACCTGCGCGAGGCCTGCCGATTGGTTCCTCGCCACGTCGCGATTTGGGGAAACCTCGACCCAGTCAGCGTGCTGGCCCAAGGCTCGCCCCCGGACGTGAGGCAGGTCGCACAGGAGTTTATCCACACCATGACCGCTGCGGGCCATCAGCGTTTTGTGCTCAGTTCTGGCTGCACGCTGGCGGTGGAGACGCCGGCGGAGAATCTCCAAGCGCTCATGGACGTCGCCCGGAATCAACCTTGAGTGAATTGGCCGCGAGCTTGCAAAGCGACATGGAGAGAAGCTTACCCCGAACGCTGCCGCAGATGTTTAATTCATACGGATTTGTTCCGGCTCTACTTCGCCTTCGTCACTGATGGGTGGTTCTTGAATTCCGCCCGGAGTCGGCTGAGGCGTTTAGGGCTGGTGCCCGACACCCAGCCCAAGCCGGCGAAGAGAAAGCCGTGTTTCTGCTCGCCTTTCAAACCGAGGCGCAGGGCTTCCTTATCGAGTTGGCGCAATTTCTCGGCGGCCCGCTTCCGTTCAGCCAGTCCTTCGGCCAGGGCGTTGCCTTGACGACCGGGGCCACGCGTGCGATGCAGGCGTGCGATGGCATCCCAACGCGCCGGATCGGAGATCGGCACTCTGCCGAAAAATTCTTCGCGCCAAACCCCGCCGAAACGGCTACAAGTTTTCCCATGCAATGCTCGCTCAACAATTTGCTTCCGCTGGCACTGGTGCTCTGCGGCGCACTGTTTCCGCAACGGGCTGGTAGTGCCGAAAAAACCAGCGCTCCCGCGGTTCAACCTTGGCGCACGATCAAGCTTGATCCCGACTACAGCGGCGCGTGGGTGGTGGCGGGAGATTTGGACGGCGATGGCGCGGTGGAAATTGTCAGCGCCCGTAACGTGGACCAAAACGACGTCCACTTCACCAGCGCCGTCGTCGCACAACGGCTTGATGGCAGCATCCTTTGGCGTTGGGGCGACCCGAAGATTGGCCGCAGGAAGCTGCACCACGACGTGGCGTGCCAGATTTACGACTGGGACGGTGACGGCAAGAATGAAGTGGTGTTGTGCGCGGACGGGTTTCTCGTCGAACTGGATGGCGCCACTGGCAAAGAGAAGCGCCGGTTGCCGTTGCCGAAGGGTGCTACGGATTGCTTGACGTTCGTGAACCTGTCGGGCAATGCGCGCCCCACCGATGTCCTTGTCAAGACCCGCTACACGCAAATCTGGGCGTACGACCGCAACGGGAAACAGCTCTGGACTGTGGAGAAGCCGGGCGGATACCTCACGGCGCATCAACCCGTGGCCGTGGATCTCGATGGCGATGGCCGCGATGAAATCATGGCCGGTTTCGCGATGCTCAACGCCGACGGTGCAACGCGCTGGGTTTTCAAGTCGGAAAAAATCGAGCAGGGCCGCGGCCACTGCGATTGCTTCCGACTGCTGCGCTCGGGGAAGAAGCCGGAGGACTTCCGCTTCGTGATCACGATGTGCGGCGCCAATGGGATCGCCATGCTCGACGGTCGTGGCAAGCCGATGTGGGAAGTCGGCGGCGAACATTTCGAATCCGTGGACGTGGGGAAAATCTGTGCGGCCGCAGATGGCCTCCAGATGGCGGTGGACATTGATCATCGTCCGTGGGGTGACGGGCCAGTCTGGGTGCTGGATGAGCGCGGGCAGATCAAGACGAAGATCACGACGGACTACGCCCGGCATCACGCCCTGCTCGATTGGACGGGCGATGGACTGGATGAAATCGTGGTGGCGCAGTCGCGGACACTCTACGACGGCCAAGGTCGGATCGTGGCTACGCTTGCCTGGGATGCCAAAGACGACGCCGACGGCGAAGAGCGCCTGGCATTGATTGGCGATTTCACTGGCGACGGCATCCCCGACGTGCTGTTGACAACGCGCGCGATGACGCACGTATGTATTTACAAGAACGAGTGCGGCAAACGGCCGAATCCGCCGGCGCGGCTGGGAACGGGAATCAATTTCACGCTGTATTGATCAAGCCGCCGACGGAGGCCAGCACTAAAGCTTCCAACCCTTGCGATAGACTCGGTGAATAAACCGATCCGCCTCCGGCGCGTTGGTGGCTTTCAACTTCTTCGGATCCCACAGCAGCTTCTTACCGACGCGGTAGGCCACGTTGCCGAGGTGATTCGCCTCCGTCAGCCAGCCAGCGTATTCGAAGTTGGCGCTGCAAGTTTTGCCGCTGCGGCAGGCGGCCAACCATTCTTCGTGATGGCCGGATACGCGCGGGATCGTGGGCGAGGGGCGTTGGAAGCCGGTGAAATCTTTTTCCGGGAGCAGCGTGTGCTTGCCGTAGTCGGAGAGGATCATGCCTTTGCTGCCGATGAACAGGCAACCGCTGTCCCATTGCGGGATGCCGCCGGTCTTCCAGATTTCCGGTTTGTTCTCGCCTTGATGCCAGGTGAGTTTCACCGGCGGCATTTCGCCGCGCGCGCCGTATTCGTAGGTGGCGCTCATCGAGGCGGGCGCGATTTCCGGATGCGCCGGCAGGCCGCTCGCTTCGATGGTGAGCGGGGCTTGCAGCTTGAGCGCCCAGAACGGGAGATCGTTCCAGTGACTGCCGAGATCGCTCATCGTGCCGTTGCCGAAATCCCACCAGCGATACCATTTCGGGCCGGGGAAATAGACGTCGTTGAACGGCCTTGCCGGCGCGGGGCCGAGCCACAAATCCCAATCCAATCCTTCCGGCACCAGGTTCGTTTCCGTGGGGCGTTCGACGACCCAGACGATGTCCTTGTGTCGCTTGGCGTCCGCCTCGCTTTGCCGGCCCCACGCGCGGCCCACCCACACATGCGCCTCGCGCACTGGCCCGATGATGCCGCTCTGCACCAGTTCCACCACCTGCCGGTAATTCTCCGTGGCGTGAATCTGGATGCCCATCTGCGTGGCGACCTTGGCTTTCGCCGCCGCTTCGCGAATCTTGCGCGCCTCCCAGATGTTGTGCGTGAGCGGCTTCTCGCAATAGACGTGCTTGCCGTGCTTCAGCGCGAGCATCGTGGC
>CAIKLQ010000272.1 GCA_903828255.1 uncultured Verrucomicrobiota bacterium | reverse complement strand
GCAGTTGTTGTTCGCCCGTGAGGACGGGCCGTGCTACGCGTTTCATGCCGGCCAGTATGAAGAGGGTGCAATGGCTTGTCCAGCAGTGAGTCTCTTCCTTTTGGAAGCCAGCGACTTAGCGCGGCAACAAATCAGCCATACAGAAAATGCGGTTAGCGGGCGACGACCGAAGCGTGGGACAGGCGGCGCACACTATTCCGGACTTTCTCGCGAGAGAGGTTTTATGAGACGGAGTTTTCGGCGCGACGCCGAAAACCACACGCCGGAGGCGCTCTCTCCTTGGCACACCCAGAAAGCTGAGCCTCCGACTTCGGAACCCCACCGAGCCGGCGCGGGTCGCTGGAGGAGTCGGAGTCCCGGGTAGTAGGGATGATCTGCCGGAGCGTAAAACCGCCGGGGAGCGAAGGCGGGGCAATAGGGTCAAGGTGCGCGGGCACCGCGAGGGACCGGATGATGGCCGGGCGGCAGTGGAAACATGGTTCGACCGGATAAGAACGCCCCCGAAAGTCCAGAAGCTGCAACGCGCGCTCTACCGCAAAGCCAAGGCTGCGCCGGGCTACCGGTTCTACAGCCTCTACGGAGAACTGCTGCGGCGCGACGTGCTGGAAACAGCGATGAGCGCCGTGGCGAGCCACGCTGGCGCGGCGGGAGTGACGGGCAGGAAGGTTCGGCCTACATGCTGCGCCAATTTGTGCTGTTCGACGCCAAGACGATGCGACCCGTCTGGACGGGCATTGATCTGCTCGTGGCCGATTACAAGAACCTCCGCGTGCCGGTGCTGATCGCGCACGGAGTCTGGGATGAAACGCTTTCGGTCGCCAGGGGCCACAAGCTTAAAAATCAGATCCCCGGCGCGCGGCTGGTGGAAATCCCGCAGAGCAGCCATGCCCTGCCCACGGAACAACCGGTCATCTGCGCGGACCCCATCCGCCGGTTAGTTACGGAATCGGGCGAGCTGACATTGCCGGCTGGATTAGAGTTGACGGTTTACCCCGGCATGCCAGCGGCGTCCCGTGCGTTGGCCGATGATTCCTCGCTTGGAAATGCGCCGAAACCCGTTAGCTTGAGTCACAAGTAGAAAGGCGAGGGGTAAGCGTCCATGAAGTCGTCCGGACAACTGGGGGTTCAATGACACTTTGCGGTGTCGGTTAGCGTGGGGGACTCCAAAACACACGATCACGCCCCGCCAACTCCACCACCTCGGCAAGGAAAGCCGCGTCCCGGAAGACGCGCACTTCTCACCCCGGGCGTGGTTGTATCGGAGATCCAGAAGCGGCGAGCCGCCGGACGAATCGAATTCGCCCGGTTGATGATCGATTGGCGAGGAAATCTCGCTTGGATAGGTATGGGCAAACTTGTTCCACGATTGGACAACGTCTTCGGGCAGGCGCTGGAGATCGCCGATGCGAACGAGCGCGCTGCTTTCGTCGAGCGCGCGGGCGGCGGGGACGAGACGCTCCGGCAGGAGGTGGAGTCGCTGTTGCAAGCCGATCAGGGCGCGGGCGATTTCATGAAAGCCATGCAGGTTGTGGGGCCGGCCAACTTGATTCCATCGGAACAGGCGGGTGACCGTATCGGGCGCTACAAGTTGCTGGAGCAGATCGGTCAGGGCGGCTCGGATGCTTCGTCTTCCAGCACCCTCGTGAGCCACCGGCGGCGAGACCAAGTTCCCAATGAGAGGCCGACCCTGACGGAGGTTTCCCGGACAAATCCAGCCACTGAATGAACCGCATGAAAACGCTCCTGCACCGCCCCAACCTCTGGCCTCTTTTGGCGGCGAATGTCGTGCTCTCGGGTTGCCCCACTTATCGAAACGCGCCGCCGCAGATCACGTCCACCGTGCCGTTGCTCGCCGCCCTGGAGCCCGGGAAAACCACGCGCCAGAAATTGGAATTAAGCTGGGGAGCGCCGGCTAGCACTCTCCAAGAGGGTCGCATCGCTTTTTACCGCCCGGAAGGCAGTGGTCATCCCCGACAGCGTCACGACGGTCGGAGACGGCGTGTTTGTTGTTTGTGCCAGGTTGAAGAGCGCTTCCATCGGCCACAACGTGGTCAGCCTGGGAAACCTGGCGTTCTACGGATGCACCAGCTTAACCAACATCACGATTCCCAATAGCGTCACCAACATCGGAGGTTCCGCGTTCGCGCGCTGCACCAGCCTGAACACTGTGACGATCGGGAGCGGCGTTACCATCATCACCGGTTTGGCGTTCGCGTATTGCACTAACCTGACGAGCGTTACGCTGGGCAACAGCGCCGCCAGCATCGGAGAGTCGGCGTTCGCTTCCTGCCTCAACCTGACCACGCCCACCAACCCCGATAGCGTCACCAACATCGGTGGGTAGGGCGACGCAACGTTTCAAAGCAATGGGGCGCTCGCGTCGGTTGAGGATCTGGGCCGCGGGGCCAAATATTTTGGCTGGTTTTAAGGTGATCCGATCCGCCTCGTTTTCTCGCTTTGTAGTTCTGAAGGCCAGCAGCGGCCCGCGACGGGGACCAAAATGATAGAGCCATGAAAACCAGATCCATCTCTGCCGTGTTGGTCGTCGTGATGGCGACGTTGCTGACTGGGTGTGTTGGGATTCTTCCCGTTCCACCGCTCTCGAACAAGCTAGTTGCCGGGCGGGTGATCAAGAAGTCCGAAGTGCGTTTTATCGTGCCGGGTTTCACGACGCGTGGTGAGGTCGCGCAACGATTGGGTCCCGCTAGCCGCCATTGTAACCGGGCAACTTCCGTAGCCTACTCGTGGGAACGACCCAGCTGGACGATGTTCTGGTGGTACGGCTACTCGGAAGGCAGTTTCGATGTCGGCGGGTGGCACGCATTCTTCATGGCTTTCGATGATCAGGGCATTGTGCTGCAAAAAGACTTCGTAAACCTGTCAGACCTTAGTTCGTTCGACGAACAATTGGAGCGCTGGGCCGAGCGGGTTCGCAAAAAGAAGATGCCCGCTCAATGACCCCCGCTGGCCAAAATTTTCGGCTGGGCGGTGATCCGATTCGTCCAGATTTCTCGCTTTGAATTGTTGCAGGGCAGAAACGGCTCGCGACCAGGACAGGGTTGACCGTGAGGGCGCGATCCTGACGGATGGTCAACGAAACAGATTTCGCCCGGGCTGGCGATGCGGCGGGGCCGGCTCAGGCGACACAATATCCGCCGCGAAAGGAACTACCATGAAGACAATGCAAAAAAACGAAACGGCAAATCAGATTACCCCGCGCGCTTCGCGCAGCGCGGCGAATGGCGGGTGGCAAGTTATGACCGGCCTGGTGGTGCTGGCGGCCTTGCTGGCCTGGCCCGCGAACCTCCACGCGGGCGATAAAGACAAAGGTGGCAAACGCAGCGTGGACACCATGACGGTAAACCTCTACGTCGGCGGCAACATTGGCCGGGTCATCGCGCTGGATCCCACCGACCCGGCCTATCTCGCGCACCTCATGGCCGCGGTCACGGGAGTTTTTTACGAGATTGTCGCGTCGCAACCTTCGACCCGGTTGGGCGGCGTGGCGGACCGGATCGCGGCGCGGCTGCCGGATCTTGTCGCCGTGCAGGAGGCGTCGCTGCTTCGCAATCAATCGCCCGGCGATCTCGTCGTGGGCGGCACGACGGCGGCGACCAATGTCGTGTACGATTATCTCGCGATTCTCGTGGACGCCTTGGCGGCCCGCGGGGCGCACTACGCGGTGGCAGCCAGCACCGAGGAAGTGGATGTCGAGATGCCGATGATGAACATGCTGACGGGCGTGTTTGAGGACGTGCGGCTCACCGATCGCGACGCGATTCTGGTGCGGACGGATGTGCCGCCGGGTCATTTGCGCGTGTCGCATCCGCAGGGTGGCCACTTTGCCAACGCGATTCAGATTCCGGCAATCGGATTGTCAGTCTGGCGTGGCTGGTGTTCGGTGGACGTGTCGGTTCGCGGGGAGGACTTCCGCTTTATCTGCACCCATCTGGAAGAGGAAACCGCGCCTCAACTCCAGATGGCGCAGGCGCTCGAACTCCTCGCCGGCCCGGCGCACAGCCACCTGCCGGTGATCCTGGCGGGCGACTGCAACGCCGACCCGCTGCATCGCAATGGGACGCAAACTTACGATGCATTCGTGGCGGCGGGCTTCAAGGACGCTTGGGCCGCGACGCATCGGTGTCAGCCAGCGGGCGGTTTGACGTGGGGGCACGATGAGTTTCTTGCGGACCCCACGACACCGTTTGTCTGGCGGCTTGATCTGGTGCTGTTCCGAGGCGGCGACTTCGAGGCCCGCAGCGCGAGCGTGCTGGACTTGGACCTGGGCCGAACGGAGCCGCCGTTGTGGGCTACCGACCATGCCGCGGTGTCGGCCTCGTTCGAGATTGAAAAGTCGCGTTGTGCGAAAGACGAGAAGGAATCGAAAGACAAGCATTGAGGTAACCGGGTACAACCGCCGCCCCACCGAGCAAGGTGGGGCGGCGCTGTTGCGAGGTTTCCGCGGCAGGGCCAGTTCCGGCGAGAGGAGCGTGCCGCGTGCCTTTTCGGCCAGGTGGTGCCAATCCCAAAGCGGGGCCGAGTTGGCCCCCGGCGCTCCGATAGATTCCAGGCTTAATGTTGCGGAGTGTCGGGTTCTCAATGGACTCAGCGTGTCGGCCCTCCCCGATAAACGAGTCGGGGGAGCTTGGATCGTCACTTCGTCATGCCGAGTCATGCCGAGTCATGCTAACAACCGTCGTGAGAATGAGGACACTTACTGATGAAATTGAGGATTCCTGCAGCTCGCAAAGTAACCGCAAGCGTGGCAATCAAAAACACATGGGCCGCGCCAGTTTGTCCGATACTGCCACGACGGCGCAGTCCTACATTTCCAAATCCAAATTCCTGGCGGGCCTTCGACGCCAAAGACCTGACCCCGGAGCCCGGCGCCGCCACGCAAGCGATCTTCGACCAGGGCCACGAGGTCGGCGCACTCGCCAAGCAGATGTTCCTCGACGGGGTCGAGATCGGCGGCGGCATCTATGATTACGACGAAACGCCCCGGCTCACCCAGAAGGCACTCAAACTCCGCAAACCCTGTTCGAGGCGGCGTTCGCCGCCAACGGCGGATTCTGCCGGGTGGACATTCTCCAACCAGCGCCGCGAGACGCTTGGGACATTATCGAGGTCAAATCCACGACCAGCTTGAAGGACGTTCATCTGGAAGACCTCGGCTTCCAGGTCTGGATTCTGGCGATGGCGGGCCTCGAAATCCGCCGCTGCTTTCTCTGCTACATCAATCCCGACTTCGTGCGGCAGGGCAAGATCGACCCCAAGAAGCTCTTCGTTCTGGAGGATGTGACCGACCGGGCCGCCAACCTGGCGGCAAATCGTCGAGGACAAACTCGATGACATGTTCAAGACAATCCGGCAGCGCCAGCCTCCTGACATCCAGATCGGCCCGCACCGCGACGATCCTTACACCTGCGCCCTCCACGATCTCTGCTCGAAGTTCCTGCCGTCGCACAGCGTCCTCGATCTGTACCGGGGCACGAAGAAGAGCTTTGCCCTGCTCTGTCAGGGCACCACGTTGCTGAAGAACATCTCCGCCGACCTCAAGCTGACGGCCAACCAGGCGATTCAGAAGGCGACCGCTGACACCGGCAAGCCGCACGTCAACCAGATGGCCATTTTGAAATTCCTCGGCAGGCTGGAATACCCGTTACACTTCCTGGACTTCGAGACGATTGGCACTCTTTCAGTTTCAGCGCGGTGATGACCTCATGCGGCTTCTGGTACGCGTCGCGTTGTGGGTCGTCGAGCATGGCGATGTACGCCTTCGAGTCTTGATGCAGTTTGTGCATTTGGTGCAGGTCGCGTGGGGTGGCGTCTTGCGCTGTCGCAACCGCCTGCCCCAAGATGAAACTGAGCAAGACAAATGTGCAATTTCCAGCGAAGTCAGAGATGAAGCGCCCGGTAGGCGCGAAGCGTTTGGAGTGCGCGGGACTTTTGTGTCCCTTCCGGCCGGGGCGAGGATTTCTGCTCAAAGCCATGGTAAACTGCCTGAAGCCGATGCGCATCATCTCAGACCTTACGAAACATCGCACACATAAGGGTTGACCCATTTATGGAGACCGATGGCTTGGGCCGGATTGGCGAGCAACAGGGCGGGCAATCGTGCGGGAGCCGACGCCAAGAATCTTGGCGTGTAGTTACAGTATGACAGCGCCGGAACTGAGCGAGATTTTGCCCTCCACGCCAGGGTTACGCAGCCGTATTTCTTTGGACTCGCCGCTGACCGCCGTGACCATCGTCAGCACCTTGCTCGACGATCCACCGCCCACCAAAGCGCCCGTCTGCGAAGCCAGCGTGCATTTGCCTCGGAGCGGCAGTGTTTGGGTGGCGACCTTCACGGGCCCCAACGGAGGCCAGACTTGGAAAAGCACCGGCTTGACCGACCACGACCAGGCGCTGGTGCTGGCAAAATGCTGGGAGACCGAGGCTCGTGCTCAACGGTCAAAACTGGGCCGTCCAGCCCGCCCGCCCATCCTGCGGGTCCGCCCTGAGCAATCCGGCACTGCAGGTTCGGGGTTGCTCACGGACGACCAAGGCCAGCAGCTCTGTCAGCAAGCCGGGTTCAAGATTCCGGTCGCCATCACCGCTACGGCCTGGGCCAAGACCGTGGAGGCTGTCGGAACTTGGAAGCCCGATGACGACGGTGAAACGCTCGAACTCAAGGGCGGGCAGTCGCTCACCGGTCGGTTGTGGGATTTGCTTCACATGCTGAAGGGCGCTTGCGGTTGGGCAGGCAGTACCGACCGGGTGAATTTTCAGGTGTTGGTGGACGTAGCGGGAGATGGGCAGCAGGAGTTGGTCAAGCTTTGGGCGCAGTGCGGCCCCGGCGATGACGCCCGGCCCGTCATCACGATCATGCTGGAAGGGGAGGACTGAAGTTCCCAACTGCGCCGACCTGTCAATGACCAGGGGTTCACGATTGCCAGGAGCGGCGCGTTTGCTTCCGACCCGGTCTGGCGGCAACAGGCCGCTTGTCTTCCGGCCTGCCTGCTCTTACTACTCCTGCGACATGAACTACATCGTAATTGCGCTCGCGGGTCTTTTGCTAACCGGTTGCACCACCGCCTTGACGACCAAGACGCTCACTTCAAGCCAGGACGGGCAAACCGTTTCTGTGAAATTGGGACAAGTCATTGCGGTGTCGCTGCCCAGCAATCGCACCACAGGATACGGTTGGGTGGAACGTACGCCTGCCGAGCCGGTGTTGGAGCGCGACGAGGAACCCACTTACGCGCAGGACGCAGCCAGTGCCAAGCGGGTTGGTGGGGGCGGAACTGAAACTTGGCGCTTTCGGGCCACGAAGGTCGGACAGCAGACGCTCCGGTTGGAATATGTTCGCCCGTGGGAGACGAACGTGGCTCCGGCCAAGGTGATCAATTTCCAGGTGGTCGGGTCGGCCAAGTAGGTTGGAGCTCATCTCCCGGTTCGCAGGATGGTGAACGCCGGGCTTCGGCGCGACGGCGCTCCGACTTGGGCATTAACTTTCCGAACTCCCGCCGCCGTAAGTTCGAGAAATAATACGGACGGCGATTCCGGAATGGTTCGGTTCCACTCGCGCTGCCACAGTCGTCCAAGATGGGGGTGGAAACAGTATGAGAACATTCAACATCATATTTGGCCCGCTATGTATTCTGGGGGCTTTGTTTACGAATGGCGCGACATTGCTAGTTTATGCGGTTTACCTGCTAGCTCGCTTTGTGCTCCTTTTGACCGCGCCCGCTGAGAGGTAGCAATCTCCACGGATCGTTCAAAGTAGGCTGCGCCGGGACAATCGCTCAGCGGGGTTTGGAGCTGATGGTAAAAAACTCAGGCTCTGACGACCGCACTGGAATTGTGCAGACGGAACTATTTGCGTCCACCTATCGCACTTACGGTTTGGGGACGGTGCGCTACCTGATGCTGGAAGTGGTGGCGACCGTCGAACCGTTCGCGAATAGGCGCGGCTTTTCCTTGCGCGTGCTGCGGGCGGGAAGACGCCGACAGCAGCCGGATGCGCCGTCCCCCAAGGTTGGACTTCCCTTGATGCAGGAATCGTCTTGCGATCACCCGCAGGGTTGCCGGTCAGCAATTCTGGTTTGCTTCCGCCCAACCGCTCGTCGAGCGGTTAGGGAAGAACTTTTTTTCCGCAAGGCTCCGGCGCGGCCCGGCGTTTACCTCATGTGCGATGCGACCGGAGAGGTGGTTTATGTGGGCAAAGCGAAACTCCCGGTCCGCCCGGCTAAATCGTGATTTAAGAAACTGGCCCTGTGCAGTTCTCCCGCACAGGGCCATCTTCGGAACAGGTCCTCACGGACCAAGCCGCGCCATGACTCGCGCGGGCTGGTGCAATTCTCAGTCGCGATCGCAGTCACCACTGTGGCGATCCTCAGTCACGGTGAGGTGATAGGTAATGTCTTGCGTGAAGGCAAACCAGTAGGGCGGCACATCGTAGGGCAGCGCGCCGTGGAAGTGGATTTCATGGTGGCCGGGACTGAGCGGAGCCACCAGCAGATAGTAACCCGCGTCCATCGAGGGACCATAGGTCCCCGCAGGAACTCCAAACACATTGTTGTCCGGCAAGGTCACGTCGAACAGCGGCGACTCCGTGCGATAGCCCTTCAGCCGCTTCACGGTGACACAATCAATCTGGCAGGCCAGATCCGTCTCGGCATCGGCCGGCGGATCAATGATGGCGCGAATGCCCGGCACGTCCTGCGGATCGGTCGGCTCGGTGCTGATCCAGGAATTATTGATAATGGGGAAGAACAACCCCTTGCCCGCCGGCACGGTAACGGAGCGTTCGGCAGTGCCGAGGAACGAGCCGGCCAGGAACCAGACCGGGCCGGATTGACCCTGGGCGGCGTCGGCCCCGGTGGTGTCGAGGAGTGGATTATGGTCCGCCGGGATGGAAAGCGCCCACTGCCACTAGGCGGCGCTCCATTCGTCGTAGGTCTTGCCATAGGCGTGCCCGTGGGGCGGCAGCACGTTGACCTTGTCCTTGTCGTCCGCTCGCGCGGTGGAACCTGCCGCGAAGGTGAGCACGGCGGCGAGCAGCGCCACCGGCAACAAGGCAAACCGGCCGGTTTGATTGTGGAGGTTGATGTGACTTTTCATGTTTTGCTTTTCTTCTTGGTTGCCCAGGCGACGCGCGCCTGGATTGTTTGGTTGTTTGTTGTTTATTTGGTTTCTCAGGCCCGGAACCCACCTCCTTGGCGGATTCCGAACTTAAAATCTTCATCGCGCTATTTCTTTAGTCGAAAAACATGGTGCCCGGCGCGGCGGGCAGGGTAACGCATCTTGTTGCACCGCTGTCGCTCGGGGTTTGAAGCACGTCCATCCAAATGGGCATGGACAGACTATCGCTCGACTGTATAACAAATCCGGTCGAAGGGGCAGGCAAGCAGACTCGCACGGTGCGGTTCAAAAGTTCAATTGTGAGTCTTAGCGTGGGCAATGGAGAGTCCGCGATGATTCCCCAGAAGCCACCGTCAAGCGTGTAGTTACCGCCACTCAATCTCCCGGCATCGGCTTGACCGATGGTGCCGCTGACGGCAAAACCCCCGCCGGCGCTCGTGGCGCCGCCGCCGCCGTCAATGGTGAACCAGTCAATGATGAAGTTTTGCGAGCGGGCGTTGCTATCGGCAAAGCTGAACACCATGACCGTAGCGAGGAGAAGCAGCCGACGCCAGCGACCAGGGGGTTGGCTTTGCCGGCCAGTGTTGCCGTGGATGGTTAGGCCGTCTGTTAACGAGGCGTGGCAAAATCAAAGGCCCAAAATCGAAAGCTCCAAGAATTCGGCGGGAACGTCCGCCGGGCCCGGATTGTACGCTAATTTACGCAGGAAAAGCTGGCGGAGAAATGCTCGCTGAATCCGCGAACGATCCAGAAAATCTAGCGGGGCGACATCAACATCCTGCTGACGACGGTCGCCCGGATTCAGGCCGCGCTGGGTTGTTCGTGGGGCGAAATCCTCGGGCCGGAAGGGAAGCGGCGGCGTGGTAGCGTTTGATTACGCGCCAAGCCAATCGCTGCAGCGCGCCGGCGGGAACCCGACCCGTTACTGGGTAACTCGGGCCCATGCAATTGCTGAAGTTGCACCACGCTGGCCGCAATCATCGCCCGGTCCCGGGTGGAACTCCCTCTGGGATTGGCCTGCCAGCGGGAAATAACGGGAATCAACCCGGACCGGCGCAACCGCCCGGAAAAGTCTTGCGCTGCGTCGCCAAAGGCGTAAAACCTTCAGTAATGAAGGCCCGATGGGAAACCAATTCGTCCTGACCCACGGTGCGTCAAAAAGGCCATATTCCGAACAAT
>CAIKLQ010000271.1 GCA_903828255.1 uncultured Verrucomicrobiota bacterium | reverse complement strand
GTCAAGGCCAGTCGCCGGGAGGGCGCGTTCCAATTGGGCACCTTGGGCTGCGGCAATCATTTCGTTGAATTCCAACGGGACGATGCGGGAACGCTCTGGCTCATGGTGCATAGCGGTTCGCGCGCGATGGGACGGGTCATCACGGAGTTCCATCTGGCCCGCGCGACGACTTGGGGCACCGGACTGAAGCACCTCGATACCCGCGCCGCCGCCGGCCAAGCTTACCTCAACGACATGGCTTGGGCGGTGGAGTACGCCACCCTCAATCGCTTGGCGATCCTCGCGCGACTGGTTGAGCTATTGGAGGCGGCTTTCGGAATCACGGCGCGGGAGGAGTCCTACATCAATTCGCCCCACAACTTCGCGCGCCGCGAACGGCATTTCGGCGAAGAGTTTATCGTCCATCGCAAAAGCGCCAACTCAGCGAGCCAGGCCGAAGTGAATTTGATCGCTGGCTCGATGGGCAGCCCCAGCTATGTGGTCCACGGACTGGGCGAGGAGCGCTCGCTCTGCTCCAGCTCGCACGGCGCCGGGCGAGTGATGTCCCGAACGGAAGCCCGGCAGCGAATCCGCCTCGCCGACTTCAAACGCCAGCTCGGCGCGGTGAAACATGACCCCCACCATCTGCACGAACTCTGCGATGAAGCCCCCGCCGCCTACCGGGACATTCGCGAAGTGATGAAGGCCCAACGCGATTTGGTGCGGCAATCCGCCCGGCTCACGCCCGTCTTGAATTTCAAGCACCCAGACCGACGGGCGGAGTAGCTGCGGGGGAAGGATGAGACGCGGTGAGCTTCCGCCGTGACGAACCGCCGGCGTTCTGGCATTACTCCGGCATGGCAACTTTGAAAGCATCTGACATCAAGTCCGCTCTGGTCACCGCACCTGAGTGGCGGCGGATTGGCGCGGTCATCTCACGCACGTTTCAGTTCAAAGATTTCGTCGCGGCGATGAAGTTCGTGAATCGCGTGGCCAAGCTGGCTGAGGCGCCGGGGCATCATCCAGACATTGATATCCGCTGGAACAAAGTCACGCTCGCGCTGACGACGCACTCAGAGGGCGGGTTGACCGAGAAAGATTTTCAACTGGCGCGAAAGGTTGACGGGCTATGAAGGACGTGGGACGTATTGCGTGTTGCGTTTTGCGTCAAGTGGCTACCGACGCGCCCGGTTAATTCTTGACGCATCACGCATCACGCATCACGAGCCCCCTTTGCTCCCATGACTCCACCCCGCCCCGCCCACACCCACGCCGCCGATGTGCGGGAGGTCTTCAAGCACCACTTCGGCTACACGCCGCCAAACGTGGTCAAAGCGCCGGGCCGGCTCGAAGTGCTCGGCAATCACACCGACTACAACGACGGCCTTGTGATGTCCGTGGCGGTGGACCGTGACATCTTCATCGCTTGCGGGCCGCGCACGGATGGGAAAATTGAACTGGTTTCCTCGGCTTTTCCTGAGCCGGAGAAGTTCTGGATCAGCGAACTCAAGCCCAACCCCGCCGCTCGCTGGGCGGATTATTTCAAGGGTGTGCTGGCGCAACTGCGCAAGCGCGGCGTGCATTTCAGCGGCTTCAACGCCGCCGTTCACGGCACGATTCCGCTGGGCGCGGGGATGAGCAGTTCGGCCGCATTCGAAGTCG
>CAIKLQ010000270.1 GCA_903828255.1 uncultured Verrucomicrobiota bacterium | reverse complement strand
CTCGGCGGCACCGCCACGTTCACCGTCACCGCCAGCGGTTTGCAGCCGCTGAGTTACCAATGGCAGTTTGGCGGATCGCCCCTCGCTGACGGCACCGCCAGCAGCTACACGCGCGGCAACATTCAGGCTTCGGACGCGGGCAATTACTCGGTAGTCGTCGCCAACGCCGCCGGCTCGGTTACCAGTTCCAACGCGGCCTTGATTGTGAACTTGCCACCCGCGATCACCACTCATCCGCAAAGCCAGACCATTGGGGCCGGCGATACCGCCTCGTTTTACGTCCTCGCCACCGGCACCGCCCCGCTCGCCTACCAATGGCGATTGAACGGTGCGAGAATCGCGACCGCGACCGCCAGCAGCTTTACGCGCACGAACGCGCAACCCGCCGATGCCGGAAACTATTCCGTCGTCATCTCGAACCTGGCGGGGAGCGTGACCAGTTCCAACGCGGTGCTGACGATTGACACCGCGCCCCTGATTACCACCCAGCCGCAGGATCAGATCGTTCTCCTCGGAAGTAGCGCTGCCTTCAACGTCACGGCTGGGGGCGCTTCGCCGCTGACCTACCAATGGCAGTTGTCCGGCGTGCCACTCCTTGGCAAGACCTCTACCAACCTCATCTTTGTAAGTGCCCAGAGCAGCAACGTCGGACCCTACACTGTGGTCGTCACCAATCAATTTGGGAGCGTGACTAGTTCCGTTGCGCAGTTGAGCGTCCTCGGTCCGCCGACGATCAGCCCCGACACCGGATACTTTCCGATGGGCCAAACGATCACGGTGAAGAGCGGGCTAACTAATGCCAGCCTGCACTACACGGCCGACGGTACCGAGCCGACGCTTGCCAGCCCCAGCGTGACCATGACCACGGGCGGCGGGGGGTTCGTTGTTGGTTCGATTCGCTGGATCAACCCAACCAACGACCTCACCGCGCTGCGCGTGAAAGCGTTCGATGGTACCAACACCAGTGCGACCACTTCCGGCATTCCCGCGACCAACAACAACGTCGGTATTCCGTCTGGGCCCAATACCAACATCCTGGCCGGCGTCGGCTCGACTGTCGTCGTGCCTGTGGTCGCCAACCTGCGCTCCAACGACACGGTGCGCTCCTACATCTTCCGTGTCGAGGTCGCGCCCGGCGGCGGGGCCACGATGATCCCGAGCCAGTTCCGGACGCTAGATGTTTCCTCGAATGATTTCATTAACGTCGTGACCTCCGCTCAGGGCAGCACGCCGGCCTCGATCAACGTCCAGCCTTACTCCATCGGCACTACTCGAGGACTGCAAATCTCGGCACTGGGCACGAACGCCGGCGTCTCCTTCACGCGCTTCGCGGTCGTGGCCCTGCTGGCGGTGCCCATTCCGATCAACGCGATTCCCGGTCAAACCTATTCCATCTACGTGATCAACAGCAGCGCTACATCCGATGGTGGCCAGGCCACGGTGGCTTTCCCGCCCATGCCCGCCGCGACAATTCTGGTCACCAACGTCGCCTACACCGTGGGCGACTCCGCGCCCGGCGGCTGGTACAACGCGGGGGAATTTGGCAATCCCTACTTGGACAACGCGGATGTCAACAATGCCTTCTATGCCGCCGCCGGGTTGCGGCTTCCCTACCCGTTCACCGATGTTTTCAACGCGATGGACACTTACCCGGAGGATGACCTGGGATTCTCCGGTGGCG
Organism: uncultured Verrucomicrobiota bacterium; assembly: GCA_903828255.1. Lineage (GTDB taxonomy): Bacteria > Verrucomicrobiota > Verrucomicrobiia > Limisphaerales > JADLHS01 > CAIKLQ01. The sequence continues at coordinate 2,669 of CAIKLQ010000270.1, read as the reverse complement.
ATGGGGAGATTCGCTTCCTCGACTGGGAATTGATTCGACTGCGAGCCTTGGGCCTGAATACCAACAATTGGGTTCGAGCTTGGTCTTCCGGCGGCCAGCATACCAACGCTTTGACCAGTCTAGTCCCGGGCGGCTCAACCAACAGTGGCGGCGGGCCGGTCACTGCAGCGCCGTGGAATCGTCAGGCTAAAGTCGCCGCGCTCCCCGTGGGCAACGCCGTGGCGGGCAATCTGGTCAGTGTGCCGGTTTATGTCACCACGGCCAACGCGGCCCCGCTGGCCGGGTTGCAATTCCGCGGCCTCATCACGCCGGACAATGGCGGGCCGGCACTGGCCAGCGGGCCGGTCTTCATTCCTGCCGTCAGCCTTAGCCCGACTTTCGCCCAGGGATTCAAACCAAATGAACTTGCCTGCGGCTGGAAGCTGAACAGCTTCAACTTTGGTTCGCGCAGTAGTAATTACCTCGGCGCGCTGCGCTTCCTCATGCCGCCCGGCGCTTTGCCCGGCCACACCTACACTGTCAGTTTCGCCAACGCCGATGGTTCCCCTGACTTGGCGACGCAATACGCTTTCGAGAGCAAGCAGGCCACCGTATCCGTAGGCGTACCCGCCGCGCCGATCACCGACGTCACCTCGGATGAGTGGAAGCTCCAGTTCTTCGGCAGTCTGACGGCGACGAACGCGAATCCCAACGCCGACCCGGATCACGACGGCGTTCCCAATTGGGCCGAATACATCGCCGGCACCGACCCGACCAACGCGGCTTCGCGTTTGATGTTCAACCCTACCACGACGCAAATGCCCGGCGGGCAGCGGCAGGTGGTGTTGAGTTGGCTCAGCGCACCGGGCAAACTTTATGAGGTCCAGGTGGCCAGCACTCCGACCGGTGGCAGTTGGTCCAATCTCACAACAGTTTCCGGCGCCGGCGCCCCCGTGACCGCCCTTGATATCAACCCCAGCGGCCCGCGCTACTACCGCCTGCGCGTGCTCCCATGAACTCTGAGAAAATTGCAACGCAACCAAACGCAGCCATGAAAACGACACTTACTCAAAACACAGCCATGAAAGCGCTACCCACAAAAAACACAGCCATGCAAACGACACCCACAAAAAACACAGCCATGAAAACAATACTCAATTTCCTGCCGCGCCGCAGCCCGGCGGAGGCGGGAGCCGCGCCGCAGCCCGGCGGAGGCGGGAGCCGCGCCATAGCCCGGCGGATGGGGGGCTTCTGGGTGTTGGCCCTGCTAGGTCTGCTGACGCTGCGCGCCAGCGCGCAGTTGACCGTTGAGAGCGTGGTCACCACCAATCTGTCCGAACCTTACGGGGTGGCGGTGGACTCCGGAAACGTTGTTTACGTCACGGATAGTGTCAACCACCGCGTCATCCGGTTCGACCCGGGCACGGGTCTTTCCACGACCCTCGCCGGCATCACCGGGGTGAGCGGCACGAACGATGGTCCCTCTCAGTCGGCCCGTTTGAACACGCCGCAAGGTCTCGCCCTTGCCAACGTCAACGGGGTTTCGGGACTAATCGTCGGCGACACCGGCAACCATCTCATCCGCTTCATCAACCTCACCAACGGCGCGGTGAGCACTCTCGCTGGCACGGCGGGCCTGGCGGGCGCTAATGACGCTGCCGTCGGCAGGAACGCGAAATTCCGCGTCCCCATCGGCGTGGCCGTGGACAGCGCGGGGATTCTTTACATCGCGGACTCGCTTAACAACGTCATTCGCCAGATCAATCTTGCCGATCCGAATTTCGGCGTAACAACTCTCGCCGTGGCGGGCACGACCTTGTATCAACCCACCGATGTGGCCGTCCAGGACGCCAACCACCTCTGGGTCGCCGACACCCGCAATCACGCCATCAAGCTCATCACCCGTACCGGCGCGACCAACGCAACCTTGACGACGTTGGTCGGCAGCAACGACCAGAACCTCTCGGGCTCGGCGGACAATGCCCTCGGCGTGGACGCACGGTTTAGCAGTCCGCGCGGTATTCTCTGGCTCAGCGGCACCGGATTGGTGATTGCGGATACCGCCAATCACACCATTCGGCTGGCGACCAACAACCCGGCTTTTGGGGCCACCAACTACGGCGTCGTCACGTTCGCCGGTGTCGCCGGCCAAGCGGGTTTTGTGGATGGATTGGTCCTCTCCGCAAACTTCCGCTATCCGCACGGGCTTGCTCGCGATGCCCTCGGGAATGGCCTCTTGATCGCCGACCTTAAAAATAATGCCATCCGCCGCATCCAGATCCAGACCGGCTTCTTGCCACTCTTCGACGGCCCGATGGGGATCGCGTTGGACAGCGCCAGCAGTCGTCTGTATATCGCCGATCAAACCAACAACGTGGTGCAAGTGTTGAACTTTGGGGATAACTCGACGACGACTTTTGTCAACGCGAGTGCCGGCATTAACACGCCCGTGGCGGTGGCGGTGGACGCGGCCAACAACGTCTTCGTGCTGAACCAAGGCACGGGTAGCGACGGTTCGATTCTGGAATTCGATTCCTTTGGCAATACCCTGGCCACGAAGGCGACCGGCCTGACCCAGCCCACGGCGCTCACGCTGGACGGCTATGGCAACCTCTTCGTGGCGGAGCAGGGCGGCGCGGTGAAGGTGTTTGGTTCGGGCCTCTCCAACGCGATCGTGACGGTCACCAATG
>CAIKLQ010000269.1 GCA_903828255.1 uncultured Verrucomicrobiota bacterium | reverse complement strand
TTCTCTCGGGGCGGGTGTCGGTTTGCCGAAGTGCTTGGCGACTCACTGGAACGGCGCGTCATAAAAAAGCCATGAAATAAAGCTTGCCGCCACCCTACTGACCCGCCAGCTTTTGCGCCAGTAGTAATATGACGACAAAAACCAAACCGAATTGTCGCTCACTTAACTGTTAGGCGCACTCGCATCCTCGAACATCAATCGAAAGAAAAACTATGAAGACTAAAATCCAAACACTGACGCTGGGGCTTGTGGCGCTCCTGCTCGCCTCATCGGTTCAGTCGTCGGTCGCTTCGCCGCCCCGCACCGGCATCCGAGGACAGACATTGATTTATCAGCCCGGCTTCGCCGTGGAGGTATCACCGGGAGTGTGGATTGGAGACGGAGGGTTTTCGTTTGGGTGGCCCGCTTCATTCAGAGTGTTAGCGAGACACTCAGGCCGAGAGGTCGCCCACGTTTCCTCTGGCACTGACGGCTCATTTGAGGTTTCGCTGCCGCCGGGCAAGTATGTCGTCGTGCCTGATACCTTCTTTTGGTATGCGCCTACGACGAGTTCGTTTGAGGTGACGGTGAGACCGAAGCATTTCACCGACGTATTTATCTATTACCAGTCAGTTCCCATCACCGTTACGCCGTGAGTATGATTGACGACCGTGCGCCTAACCATGCGCTGCAGCGAACCCGGCGGGAGCGTCGCGGTTGCAATCGGCACGTCTCGTGGGCCGGGTCGCTGAGCTTGGGTCGTTAGGCATCATTGAACGCTTTCACCAATTTGCAGGTCAATCAACAGAAGCACCAAAAACATGAAAACGAAACACACAGTCATTACAGTCATTGCGGCTCTTGGTTTAGCTGCCACGTTGTTTGCAGCCGAGCAGCAGAAGGCAAATACAACCAAGGTCATCACCCTTAAGTCGCATGGCGTTGCCATCGCAGAGTTGAGGGTCTTGAAGAGCCAGACACTTCAAATATTTGCCGACAACCAGAATGCTAACGCCCAGACAGGAGTTTTGACGGCGAAGGGTGCAGTTACCATTCAGCTTGGTAGCACCGGAGATTCGCCCGTGACCATCAAGGCTGACGAAGCCGAAGTGGTTTCAGTTGCGAAATGACGCCTAACAAATCAAGAAATGTAGAGAACGCGGGGGCGCGATGACCGGGGGCGTTGGGTTGCAGAAGCGGGTTTGAAATTCCCTGAGCCCGCCCCCGGGTTCTTTACATTTCCGGGTTGAACGCAGCTGCGGCCCAAGGTTCGTTGGGCGGTCCTTCGGGGCCTTTGCGGAAAGTTTCCGTCCCCTTCTTGATTGCAGGCTGGCGCAGCGGTCTGGCGGGGCGATGGGCGCGCCATCCCTGCAGGCTGGGGTCGCTGTGGGCTGGGCGGAAACGACTCCGCCGAAGGCGCAAGCGCTCCCAAGCGAGGTCCGTTAGCGCCGCCGCAACCACGCGGACAAAGCCGGGGCGTCGAGGTTGGTCCCCCATCAGAGTCAGAGTTGCGCCGGGCCGAAGCATGAGATCAAGGGGGTCTGGTGGTGCGCTGCACCGCGGCGGGCCCCCTGTTTTGTGCTGGAGGCCATTGACCGACCCGCACCAACGCCTGCCCGCAGCGCGGACAATAGAGTGCTCCGGGTTTGGGGAGTGGCGGTGCCTGGGGGCGACTGCTGCGGTGCTGGGGGAACCCGCAGGCGGAACTTGCCAGGCGGCTTGCTCGGCGGCCGAGAGTAACGGTGCGGCTTTAAGCAGGGCGCGCACCCGTTTGAGCTTGGCGCGCCCGGCGGGGTGCAGCCAGCCAAAGCGGCGGACCCGGTGGTAGTGGGCCGGGAGGACGTGTTGGAGGAAGCGGCGAAGGAACTCGAAGGGCGCCAGTTCGATGTGCCGCCAGGCCCCCGTGCCGCTGTGGCGAAAGGGCCAGCGCAAGCGGCCATTGGGCAGGAGTTGGAGTTGGCGGTTGCCGGCGGCGGTTTTGAACACATAGCGGCTGAGATAGCGCAGCGCATTCTGGCCGCTGCCGGCGGCGGCGCTATGCACCACCCAGCGTTGTTGCCACACCTGGGGCGGGAGTTCCGCCAGGGCTGCGGGCTGCTGTTTTTGCAGGGCTTCCCGGAATAACGTGCGGCAGCGGTCACTCAGCGCTTTGACCGGGAGCAAGAAGTTGGGGCGGCTGGCGCGCCATTCCCGTTGGTCCCGGCTTAAGCCGCCGCCGGGCACCAAATAATGCACATGGGGATGATATTCCAGCGTGCGCGTCCACGTGTGCAACACGCCCAGCAGGCCCAGGGTGGCGCCCAGGCGTTTGGGATTTTGCGCCAGGTCCTGCAGGGCCTGGGAACTGGCGGCCAGCAGCAGATCGTAGCCCCGGCGGGGCTGCGCGCGCAGCCAGCGGCGCAACCCTGCGGGCCCCGTGAAGGTGACGAGGAAATAGTTTACCGGCAACAACAGCGCGGCATTGGCCTCCAGCCAGGCCTGGGCGTCCTGACCGCCGCACTGCGGGCAATGGCGGTCGTTGCAGGAGTGATAACTGAAGTGCCGGTGGTCACAGTGGGGACAATAATAGAGCGCCCCGCCGAGCGCTGGGGTGCGGCAAGCCAGAAGGGCTTGCCGCACCTCGCGCTGGCGGGTGGGCATCGCGGCTCCGAACTGTTCCAGATAGGCCGGCGCCCAGCGGCACAACACTTCGTGGACCGATAAGGAGCCGCCGCTGGGCGGGGCGGCGACGACCATGGCGCGGCGCGTTAGAGGTCGCCCATGAACTGATTGAGGCGCTGCTGGCGCTGCGTCTGACAGAGGGTGGTTAAGTGGGTATAGATGACAGTGGTCGTGGGGCTGTGATGGCCGAGGTTGACCTGGAGCTGCCGGAGGTTTTCGCCTTGTTCCAGCAGATGGGTGGCATAGCTATGGCGCAGCGAATGAATATGCGCCGCCTTGGGGATCCCACTGGCCTGCAGCGCCAGCCGGAAGGCCCGCTGCAAGGTGGTCCGGCACATCGGCTCGGTCGCGGTAGGCGCGCCCAAACCGCTGTGCCCCTTGGCGGGGAAAAGCCACCGGGGGTGCCGGTGGGAGCGCCAGACCTCGCGGAGCAGTTCCAAAGTGCGTTGCGGCAACGGCACGTAGCGGTCCCGGTTGCCTTTGCCCGCCCGGAGGTGCAGGAACATGCGTTTGGCATCAATGTCGCCGACCTCCAGTGCGAGCGCTTCGCCCAGCCGCAAGCCACAGGAATAGATCGTCGTCAGGGCGACCCGATGGTCGAGGTTGGAAACGTGGGTGAGGATCGTGCGCACTTCGGCGGCCGCGAGGATGACCGGCAGTTTGAACACCGGCGTGGCGCGGGCAAACTCCAGTTCCGCCGGCCAAGGGCGCTGCAGGGTTTTCTCCCAAAAGAGTTTGATCGCGCAGAGCGCTTGCGTGGAACTTTGGCGGGAGAAGCGGCGCTCGGTTTTGAGATAGATGAAATACTGCCGCAGTTCTTCGGCGTTGAGGAGGTCCGGCGAACGGCCAAAGTGTTCGGCCAGTTGGCGCACGCACGCCCAATAACTTTTCTGGCTGCGGGGCTGGAGCGGCAGCAGGGCGAGATCATCGGCGAAGCGGTTCAGGATTGCGTGAGGGGAACTTTTTTTATATGCATAGACTTACAGGTTATGGTTGCTGGTTTGCCGGGCGTCATGCCCGGCGAGCCAGCGGCAGCCTGTGGAAACCGCGGTCAAAGGCCAATGCAAAATCAACCCGCCAGCCTGCGAGAGGCGCCGCCGCAAGCGCCCCGTCCGCGCCGCCGCGGAGCGGCTTCGTTCAACCTGCATATTTCACAAAAGCCCAAGTGAGATTCAGGCCAATCCCATTAGCCGAACTTTCGCAACTGGAGGGTGGACGGGGCTACCCCCCGCCTCTGCCGCCACCGCCTTCGCCTGCGCCCGCGAAACGAAGAACCGGCGATTCACCTTGCCTTCTACCCGCCACCGCACCCTCCACATGGTGTTCCCACGCACCTTGCATTTTGCCACGCTGACTTCCATGTTTTCATGTTGCCACATGTTGCCACATTTTCAGGTTCCAAACCCGATTCAACCCCCTCCAATCCCCGCGAACGTCGGCAACTGAACTAGCACTAAAGCCCTGTAACCATTGACCGGAACAATGTTTATGGCCCTTTTGGCAAAAACCAACTGGATTCCTTATTGCTAAAGCCGTTCGTTGTGAGCATCAAGAAGTCGGCCTCGGTAGCGTGGTTGAGATCCACGACGCCTTCCGATTCCGCCCGGATGGCGCAGATATCCCAGCCTGGCGCGTACACGCCGACAATTTCGCACGCCGACAGGAACGTGCCGGTCTTCGTGGGATCGCCTTTGCTGGCGAGGCCCCGGCTCAGGGTCACAAACCGGCTATCTGGCGACCAATCCACATGATACGTCTCGTTGGTCTTATCGCGGATGCGGAGTCGCCAAGGGCCCACCGTGGGCAGGTTGGTTTCGAGATCAATTGGGGCCGCCACGACTTCATGGTCGCCGGAGCCCCACGCGATCTGTTTGCCATCCGGGCTGAGGCAGGGACGGCAACCGGGGATGTGGAGGTTGATGACATTGGTGCCCAGCACCTCGATGGCGAGAATCGCGTGGTCAAAGCCCATGCCAGCATGCACGGTGGAAACGATCCACTTCCCATTCGCCGCGAAGCTCGGGTTGTAGAGGTGGAACAAGTTCGTGCTGTTCGGGTGCTCAGTGATCTGGCCCGTGGCGAGCTCATAGAAGCTCATTCCCTTGGTGTAGTAGTCCATCACGTTGAACTTGGGAAACTCCTGGGGCAAGAAGCCGATGACTTTGCCGTCGCGCCGCCAGAAGGGTTCACGCGCGGAGTCCACGAGCTTCTTCCGATTCCGGCCATCGCTGTCCATCACCCACAAACTACGCACCGCGTCCCGACCCTCGCCCTCATCCACGGAAAAGCAAATCTTCGTGCCGTCGGGCGAGACCTGGGGATAATGCTCGTGCGCCTTCGGGGTTTGCGTCAGATTCACCGGGTTCGAGCCGTCGGCGTTCATCACGAAAATTTCCCAGTTGTCGTTCCCGTAAGTTTCGTAAGCGATCTTGAAGGGCGAACTGCGCAACTGTTCCTGGCAGGGTAGCTCAGCGGCAGGCGCGTTGGTCGTGGCCGTGAGCAAGGCCACGGCCAGCAAGATGCCACCGGGCTGCTTCGAGCACACAAAACTCATGCGAGTGAGAAATTCGTTTGGAATGATCACGGGCGGATGGTAAATGCCGGTTCTGACGCTCTCAATCTCAAAATGTGCGTGGAGGACTGGAGTCTTCGGTTTTTCGAGTCCCCAAACCAAAGCAACGCGCTGCGACCACGTCCCGGTCGCGCTCCGGCGCTGCCGCCCGCGAGCACGTCACGGCTTGCGCAAATAGAGTTGCTCCACATTCCACGTCAAGCGGTAAGGCGTGAGCATTGACGGGCGAAGATTCGCGAGGTGGGTCCGCGCTGCCGCAAGATGGAACGGCGCGACGGTGTAAATCATCGGCAATTGCTCGGCGAGGATCGTCTGCACTTCGGCAAAGGCCTTTTTGCGTTGGGCGAAATCCAGCGTGCGCATTTGGGCATCCATCAACGTGTCAATCCGCGCCTCCCAATCCGTCGCCGGCGTGGGCTGGTTCGGAAACCACTGGTGCATCATCTCCCCGGACTTGAGCACACTCATCTGGGAGGCCGGGTCAATGCCGCCGCCGCCCAGACCCATCAAGATGCAGTCGTAATCGAAGGTTTCGTTGATGTTCGTGATGAGCGTTTGATAATCCAGCGGCTGAAAATTCACCTTGAAGCCGAGCCGACGAAAGTCCTCGGCGATGAGCGCGGCGGAGCTTTCCCGCACGGGATTGCCGCGGTTCGAGTTGAGCGTGAATTCGATGGCATTGCCGGCGGCATCTTCAAGCGTGCCATCGCCGTTGCGATCTTGGATCCCGATGCTGGCGAGCAACGTCCTCGCCCGCGCGAGGTCATGGCCGAAACGCGGCACGTCAGGATGGTTCCACTTGGGATTCTCCGTCGAAAGGAGCGTGAGCATCGGCTGCGCGTGCCCGCCGTGGACTTCCTTCACCAACCGCTCGCGATCAATGGCACACGACACCGCCTGGCGGAAGGTCTTGTCGCGAAACCATTTTGCCTTGAGGGGATTCACCAAGGGGCGGCCCGCGCGATTGAGATTCGTGTTGAGATTGAACCAAAGAAAATCGCGCTCCGAACCCATCCCGAGTTCGAGCACCTGGAATTTTCCGCTCGCGGCGGCGGACCGGATGGGGGCGTATTCCTCGACGCGCGCTTGTTCGCAGACGTCCCCCTGCCCGTTCAGGAAGAAGAAGGTCGGGCCGGCACCAGCCGCCGGAGCCAGAAGCACTTCGTCCAAATAGGGCAGCCGCCGCCCGGTTTGGTCAACGGCCCAATACTCCGGGTTTCGTTCCAGCAAGATCCCCTGCCCTTGCGGCAACGCCTTCACGCGAAACGGCCCGCTGCCGACGACTTTCTCCGGGCGCGTGTTGAGCGTGAACACCGAGAGGAAGCGCCGCTCCTGCACTTCGCGACCGATGGCGTGCTTTGGCAGAATGGCAACCCCGCCGAAGTATTCGAGGAAGGGCGCGAAGACTTCCGGCGTCACCACGCACACGGTCAGGTCGTCCACTTTGTTGACGGCGAAATTTTTCCCGTTGATGCGGAACAAGTCATACGTCTGCCGGTTCATGTCCGGGTTGGACATGACTTCGTTCCAGGTGAAGACCACGTCGTCAGCCGTGAGCGGTTGGCCGTCGCTCCAACGCAATCCCGCCCGGAGCTTGAAGGTCCAAGTCTTGCCATCCGGTTCGACCGCCCACGATTGCGCCATGCCCGGCCCGGCTTCCAGCGTCGTCGCATCCACATTCAGGAGCGAACCGAACAGCAGCCGCACGACTTGATCGGAGGCGCTGTCGCTCGCGAGTAACGGATTAAACGTGCGCGGCAAGCCCACGGTGAGCAAGGTGAGCCGCCCACCCGGTTGACCGGGTTCACATTTCGCCACGCAGGGCGAGGGCAAAGGGGGCGACAGGGTCGGTGGTTTTGGGGCGGACTGAGGGCCGCAGCCAGCGGAAAGCAGCACCAACAGAGGCCACGCGATCGTAAGCCGGTGGAGAATTTTCATGTGCGCGAAGTGGGATAGCCGAAAGCCCGGAGCGCGGCAAGGCGGGAGCGAGTTTTCCCGTTATCCGCTGAATTGCCGCTTGGCCAACTCTGACATTCCGCACTATGCTCCGGCCATGAGCATCGCCAAAAAACTTTTGCACACCCGGTACCGCGTCAACGACCTCGAACGCACGGTGAAATTCTACCGGGAAGTTCTCGGCTTGGAGGAACTCCAGCGTCACAAATCGCCGCGCGGCTCCGAGCTCGCCTTTCTCAAAGCGCCGGAGAGCGAGGAGCTGATCGAGATTTGCAGTTTCCCGAACAGCGGCCCGGTCCAGGTGCAACCGGACCTGACGCATCTGGCCTTCGAGGTGGACAGCTTGGACGAATTCGCCAAGCACCTCACGAAATTCGGCATGACTTACTCCGACGGCCCCATTATCCGCGACGACGGCAGTGGTTTCGCGTTCGTTGACGCGCCGGAAGGTTACGAGATTGAGTTGATGCAGAAAGCTAGGAGCTGAGCTGGAGATTGCGACTCGATGGGAGGAAGCACCCAAACACCCAATTACCCAAATACCCAAACTGCGTTGGGTAGCACCAGGGTTACTCTGGGGTGGAATTACTGCGGCGAGTTTCCGCCATGATTCCCTCCGGACTCAAAGGCAAGCGGGGCAGAGGAATTCTCATCATCGCAGGATTGGTTCTGGTCGTCGGAGCGTATGTGGCACTGGTGGTCAGCGCTCGTGGCCCGCTTTACAAAGGGAAGCGAGCCGCTCAGTGGCTAGACGAATTGATTACCACGGAAGGAAATTCCATTGAAGCGAAGCGGGCATTTCAGGAAATGGGTTCGCGGGCGGCACCGTATCTTGTGAACGAACTTACCAGGAAATCTGAGTTGCGGGACAAATACGTTGCTATCCAGTCCAAATTGCCTCATGCCTTGTTCGTTGCCACACCGAGTTGGAGAACGCACAGAAACTGGCGGCGGCGGCAATACGCCGCCACGGCTTTAGGTGAGATCGGCCCGCCCGCCACCGCCGCGATTCCCGCATTAATCGAGACAGTGAGCAAAACGGAGCCTTTCGAGACCGACCCAAGCACCGGCGCATCGGGAGGCCCCACTTTTTCACCGAAAGCTCGGATTGCGGCCATTCAAGCTCTTTGGAAAATTTCCCCCGAATCCCCGAGTGTTGTTTCCACGGTTGTGGCGGCACTTCAACAGAAATATTTTTGCGAAGTAGAAAGCCACGCGATCATGGTGCTGGCTGACCTTGGGCCAGAATTCAAAAGCGCTATTCCCACTGTCATTCAGAACCTGAAATTTTATGACAAACGACAACCCCGATTGTCGGTGCCCAGTTTCTATCCAGTAGGCGGATTAGCCCCGGGTTACGCTGAATCAGTGCCACGACTGACCGAGGCATTGAAAGATACGAATCCGCGAACGCGCGAAGCGGTGGCCTATGATTTGGGAACGCTCAACACCCCAGATTTGCCTGTGGCAAGAGCGGCGATTCCAGGCTTGATCGCCGCGCTGCAAGATCAGGATGTGATTGTCAGGATTACCGCCGCCGAAGCCATCAGGAACATAGATTGGACTCAATGCCAAACAACCGTCCCGGCTCTGATTGATCTGCTCGGCGAAACGAATTACACCGTCCGCCTGCGGGCGGTTGATCTCCTGCGGCAGATGGCGACCGAAGCGACGCCGGCTCTTCCTGCCCTCGAGAAGGCGCTGCAAGACAATGCCCGCATCGTTCAAGTGTGGGCAGCGGAGGCGTTGACGCAAATCCAGTCCACCATTTCCAATGAGGCTCATTCCAAATGACATTTCGCGCCCGTCATTTTACCTTCCGCTTCCCCCGCCCTGCTCTCATCATGGGCATCGTCAACGTCACGCCGGATTCGTTTTCAGACGGGGGACAATTCCTCGCGGCGGATAAGGCCGTGACGCACGCGCTGGAGTTGGTCGGCCAAGGCGCGGACCTTCTCGACATAGGCGGCGAATCCACACGACCAGGGGCGACGCCGGTTAGCGAAGCCGAAGAGTTACGCCGCGTCCTGCCGGTGATCGAGCAACTCGTGGGGCGCGTCAAAGTGCCGTTGTCCATTGACACCGTGAAACCCGCAGTGGCCCGCGCCGCCTTGGCCGCCGGCGCGAGCATCGTCAACGACATCGCGGCCAACCGAGAGGACGAAACCATGTGGCGCGTCGTCGCCGAAACCGGTGCTGGCTATGTCTGCATGCACATGCAAGGCTCGCCGCAGACGATGCAGTCCGAGCCGTCCTATCGCGGCCTATTGCGCGAAGTGGAAGATTTTTTCCGCGACCGGCTGAAAAGGTTGAACGATAATGGCGTGCTGGCTGACCAAGTGGTGTTCGATGTGGGAATCGGCTTTGGGAAGACCGTGGAGCACAATTTGGAGTTGCTCGCCAGCCTCGGCGCTTTCACGGGACTGGGGCGGCCTTTGCTCGTCGGCAGTTCGCGCAAATCGTTCATCGGAAAATTGCTGGGCGCGGACGTGGCGGAAAGGTTGCCGGCATCGCTGGCTTGCGCCTGCCTAGCGGTGGCGGGAGGCGCGCAAATCATCCGGGCACACGATGTGGCGCAAACCGCCCAAGCGGTGCGCATGACCGAAGCCATCCGGGCACGACAAACAAATGACGTGGCATGACATTCAAACGGTCCTGGGACCGGTGCTGGAAATTCTCATCCTCGCGGTGGGGATTTACCACGCGTCGCGCTTTGTGCGCGGCACCCGGGGCTGGCCGGTCGTGATCGGCTTTGTCGTCCTGCTGCTCGCCCTGGCGGCGGTGACGACGGTGCTGGATTTGAAGGTGCTCCGGTGGTTGCTGGGAAACTCCTGGGTCTTCGCGGTCGGCGCGCTGGTGATCTTTCAGCCGGAGCTGCGCCGCATGTTCGGCGAACTCGGCAACTTGCCGTTGTTCACCACGACGCATGAGGAGCGCGAAAATATCGAGGTCATCATTCAAACCGTGGAACGCCTCGCCGACGTCAAGATCGGCGCGCTCATCGCCATCGAGCAATCCATCCAACTTCAGGAAGCCGTGGAATCCGGCATCCCGGTGGACTGCGAAGCCACGTCGGAAATGCTCGAAACTATTTTCTTTCCCAACAACGCGATTCACGACGGCGGCGTGCTCATCAAGGGCGACCGCATCACGCACGCTGCCTGCATCTTCCCGCTCACGCAACGGTCGGATTTGAACAAGTCGCTTGGCACGCGCCACCGCGCCGCCATCGGTCTGAGCGAGGAAACCGACGCCGCCATCGTCGTGGTGTCCGAGGAAACGGGCGCGATTTCGTATGCCTACAAGGGCCAGTTGGTGCGCGGCGTGAGCCTCGAAGAATTGCGCGCTTTCCTCACGTCGCTGCTGGTGCATCCGGCCAAGACGCGGACGTTTGTCGAATGGTTGCGGTCCCGGCTGGCCGAACCGCCCCAGCCCGGGCCAGTCGTCATCACCCAAAACGAGCCGCGCTCCATCCCGCCGGCGCCGGGAGAATAATTTATGCCGCTGAGTGACATCGCGACCAAGGACTCGGGTTGGAAAATTCTTTCGCTCGCCCTCGCCGTGGTGATTTGGCTGACGGTCCACACCATCAGTGAGGACGCCACGAAGCCCGTCAACCCGTTGAGCGGTTTGATGACGCAATCCTTCCCCGCCGTGCCGGTGCTCGCGGTGTCCGCCGCCGCCGACGTGCGCGAGTTCAAGATCAAGCCCGGCACGGTGCGCGTCACCGTCAGCGGCAAGCCCGAGGCCCTGACGGCGCTCGACCCCAGACAAATCCACGTGCTCGTGGACCTCACCGGCATTCTGGCGGCACAGGACTTAAAAAAGCGCGTGGACGTTTCCACCCCGCCCGGCATCACCTTTGTGAGCGCCGTTCCTGCGGAAGTGGATGTCATGGTCCCGCCCAAGAAGAGCAAATGAGATGATGCAAACCAGAAAGATTTTCGGCACCGACGGCGTCCGCGGCATCGCGAATGTCGAACCGGTCACCGCGGAAACGGCGCTCAAACTTGGGCGCGCCGCCGCCCACGTCTTCAAACACCTCGAAGTCCAGGCCCGCGGCCAGGGCCGGCACAAGATCGTCATCGGCAAGGACACGCGGCTCTCGGGCTACATGCTTGAGAATGCCCTCTCCTCCGGGATTCTCTCGATGGGCGTGGACGTGCTCTTCATCGGCCCGCTGCCCACGCCCGGCGTCGCCTATGTTACGCGCAGCCTGCGCGCCGATGCCGGCATCGTGATCACCGCGTCGCACAATCCCTATGCCGACAACGGCGTGAAATTTTTCCGCGCCGACGGCTACAAGCTCGACGAAAAAATCGAGGCTCAGATCGAAGATCTGGTGTTCAGCGGACGGATCGAAGGCATCCGACCGACCGCCGAGGACGTCGGCAAGGCGGTGCGCATTGACGACGCGCTGGGCCGCTATATCGAATTCGCCAAAGCCGGTTTCCCGCGCGGCATGACGCTCGAAGGCATGCGCGTGGTGGTGGATTGCGCGCACGGCGCAGCCTACAAATCCACGCCCTGCGTGCTGCGCGAACTCGGCGCGGATGTCATCGTGCTCGGCAACCAGCCCAACGGTCGAAACATCAATCAGGACTGTGGCTCGATGCACCCGCAGCAACTTTGCGCGAAAGTGCGCGAGTTCCGCGGGGACGTGGGCCTCGCGCATGACGGAGACGCCGACCGCGTGTTGATGTGCGATGAAACCGGTAGCCTGATTGACGGCGACGACATCATGGCCATCGCCGCGCTCGATCTGCTGGCGCAAGGCACGCTGGCGGAAAAAACTTTGGTGACCACCGTGATGAGCAACACCGGACTCGATGCCGCCATCAACGCCGCGGGCGGCAAGATGCTCCGCACCGGCGTGGGCGACAAACTGGTGATTGATGAAATGCTGCGCGGCGGCTTCAACTTCGGCGGCGAACAAAGCGGTCACTTGATCTTCCGCGACTTCAGCACGACGGGCGACGGCCTCGTGGCCGCGCTGCAAATCCTCCGCATCATGCGGGCTTCCGGTCAACCCCTCAGCCGGCTGGCGAAATGCTGGACCCGCTTCCCGCAACTCCTCACTAACGTAGTCGTCCGGGAGAAGAAACCCTTCGACCAACTCGCTGGCGTTTCCGAACTCGTGGCCGCCGCCGAAGCCGAATTGAGCACGCAAGGCGGTCGTTTGTCGCTGCGCTACTCCGGCACAGAACCGAAAGCGCGGCTGCTGCTGGAAGGCCGTGACCAGGCCGTTTTGGATAAGTGGTCGCAGAAAATCTCCGCGACGATCCGGCAGCAGATTGGGGCGTGAAGGGGCGATCTGGCCGCCTCTCTGCAAAAACGGAAACCGACATTGAATCGGGTTGCCTGCTATGGCTGATTTGTTGCCGCGCTAAGTCGCTGGCTTCCAAAAGGAAGAGACTCACTGCTGGACAAGCCATTGCACCCTCTTCATACTGGCCGGCATGAAACGCGTAGCACGGCCCGTCCTCACGGGCGAACAACAACTGC
>CAIKLQ010000268.1 GCA_903828255.1 uncultured Verrucomicrobiota bacterium | reverse complement strand
CAGCATTCCAATGGGCCCCAAAAACTGTCCGACCTCAGCCCGGAACACTGTCCGATAGGAATCGGAACGCTGTCCGGCAGAAATTGGAACGCTGTCCGACAGAAATCGGAATCACTGTCCGACAGCCCCCGGAATACGCACTTACACGTCGGGCTCCGTGCCGGCGGCAACGGTAGAACTTCTGGCGGAATCCAAGGAGCGGATTTCAGCGGCGGGGCAGTTCACTAACCCTCTGTTGGTGGGAACCTCTGCCCCGCCGTCCTCGAAACCCGGGGGCCAGCCATGATGACCCTGACCGTTGGGGTTTGCCTGGCGTTCGTCGCTGGGGCGCTGTGGGCCGGCGGCTCGATTCTGCTCAGTCTGGAAATCGTTCGCCTGGATAAGACCTTGCCGGACGAGAACCGCGATTGGCCCACATGTACCCCGGACCCGATTGCCCCGACGCTCCCGACACCCTGACGCAGCTTTACACGCTGCGCTCGTTTGTCCGGGATTTGGAGAAGGCTGAACTCCAAGAACACCATCTATTGCTCGCCGTGGAATTGTCGGCCCTGGCGTGGCAAGTCTCTGACCTGATAACCCGACTGGAAAGCCGCAACCAACCCATAAGCCGTAATCAATGAAGGAACCGCACCCAATGAGTACCGAAACGAAGTTTGCCCAAGCCGCGTCCGCGCTCGCCCGCTCCCCGCTCCTGACGATCTCCGATCTGATGAGCCATTACGATTGCACCGACCATCGAATCCGAAAGATGATTCGCACCGGGCGCATCCCCCCGCCGCACTACCCCCGCAACACCAAATCCCCGCGCTGGTTTCCCCTGGATATTCTCCGCTGTGATTTCCGCACCACCCAACCCACCCCACCCACCCCGCCCACCCTACCCAATGAAGCCAAATAACTCCGAGTATCTGCCCGACCCCGACCCGGACTCACGGCGGCGCAAGTTGCCACCGCACTCGCTGGAAGCGGAGCAAGGCGCGATTGCCTGCGCTTTGCTGGATCCGCTTTGCATGACGCAAATGGCCCGCCTGCCCCGGAACACGTTTTACGATCGGGACTCCGCCGCCGCCAGTTCCGCGACCGGGACCAGCTCGCAAGCCGTAAACACGCGGGGCGATTCAAATGTTACCACGTCCGCCTATGGTGGCAGCGGCAACATTCAATCCCTGGGCAGCACCACCGTGGCCGGCAACAAGGGGGACGTGACCATCACCACCGCCGACCCGGCCGTACTGCGGGACGCCCTGGCCCAAGTTACTTCCCTTGCCGACGGCGCCGCTCGACTTTTCAGCACCAGCCAAGACAAGACCAATGCCCTGGTAACGACGCTGGCCGAAACCAAGCAAACCGACGGGGCCGCCGCCACCAATCGGAATCTCGTCTATGTCTCGCTCGCGGCGCTCACCGTCCTTGGCGTGGTCTTCTACCGCCGATCATGAACCCCAATACCGAAATCAAAGCTCTCACCTTCGCCCCCACAAGAACGCGCCCGCATTCTCTATGAAATGGCCCAGATTGACCGCATGATCCGTGGCCACGTCAGCCAACAAACCTTCCAGGTCCAGCGAGGCGGGCAAACCGTCACGCATGGCCCTTACTACCTGCTGCAACGCCGCGAAAACGGCCATAACAATTGCCAACGCGTCGGCGCCGAGGAACTGGCCTTTATCACCGCAGCCGTCGAAGGCCACGTCCGCTTCCAACAACTGGCCCAGCGCTACGCCGCACTGACAGAGCAGCTGACCTGGAATGAGCAGGGCGCCAGCATCAAAAAAATCCAGCGCTTCTGGCGGCTTACTTCCCGCAAACGGCCCTCTGCCTGAACCGCCTGGCCACCGTGGTGGTGGGCGACTTTGCCGCCGTCGAGCGCCAGATCCTGGCCGCGCGCAAAGCCGACCTCCCCACCCAGGCCGCACCCTGCAAACTGGCCCGGAAACAAAGCGCGTATTTCGAGCGCAATCGCGCGCGCATGTGTTATCAAACCTTCCGTCAGGCCGGCTACTTCATCGGCTCGGGGGGCACCGAGGCCGGCTGCAAAGTGGGCGTCGGCCAGCGCCCCAAACAGTCAGGCATGCGCTGGAGTTGCAAGGGAGCGGGCCAATTGCTCACCGTGCGCTGCGCTTTGCTCAGCGGCTGGTTTGACGACTTCTGGAAGCGCCTCACAAGCGCCGGTCAAGGATTGGCCTTCGCTGCATAATGGACTCCAATCCCTTGCCAACGGGTTTTCCCTACACCCCCGTTCAAATGAGCAAAGCCCGTTCTCTTGAGTTCGTAATGATTTTCTAAACCGTAACAATCCGGCCGAAATTCAACGCCAAAACGCAAAGGAAAACAGCGAGATCGGAACGCGGACGGCGGGCAACTTGGGGATCACCATACGGTGACGCCCAAGACGGCTAGGAATGGCTTTCAAAACCCATGCGTCTTTGCCCTTTTGCGTCTTTGCGTTGAAAGTCTTCGGCCTGGTCTCGGCTAAAGGTTGGTGGTGCGGAAACGCGATTTCGCCCCGGATTCAGACTGACGACAGCTTGACGGTTAAAGATTCATAGCCCAGCGCCCGCTGGTAGCAAGCCTCATTCTCAATGCGCTCTTTCGCCTCCAGCACGGTGATGCTGGCAACCCGCTCGGTGCATTTCTGGAGCAGCGTCCGGAGGAGTAGTCGCGCGTGAGCCGCCCCCATGCAGAGGTGCGGGCCGAAGCCGAAAGCGAGGTGGGGATTCGGCTTGCGATCCAAGCGCACTTCCTCGGGCGCATCGAAAGCCTTTGCATCCAGATTGGCCGAGGCCCAGCAGAGGGAGATGCGGTCGCCGGCTTTGACGGTGACGCCGTTCACCTCTGTCGCCTCCGGGCAGACGCGACCGATGTGCGTGAGCGGCATGAAGACGCGGAAAAACTCCTCGCTGGCAAGCGTGATGCGCTTCGGGTCGGCCCGCAAATACTCCAGCGCCTCGGGATGCGCCGCCAAATAACCGAGCGCGCAGGAAACGGTGTGGATGATCGTGTCGCGCCCGCCGGCGAAGGCGAGATTGGCAAAGCCCATCATCTCCTCGCGGTTGAGCGGTCGCCCGCGGAAGGTCGCCTGCGTGAGGGCGCTGAAAAAGTCCTCGCCGGGTCTGGCCACCGCGCGGTCGAACTGCGCGTGCAGGTAGTCCTCCAGCAGGTTGCCTTTTTTGAACTCGCCACCGGTGACCTTGAAAACGTGGATGCCCCAGCCGATCCAGGTTTCCGCCTCGGATTCCGGCACGTTGAGCAGGTAGGTGAGCGCGCGGGATTGCAGCGGCAGCGCAAACTCATTCACGATCTCGATGGCGTCGCGGCCCAGCGCGGCCAAGAGCAGACCGTCAATCAAAGCCTCGATCCGCGCGATGAACGCCGGGTCTTTCGGGCGTTGGAAGAATGGGTCGGTAATCTTCCGGTAGTCGGTGTGCTCGGGCGGATCGGTTTCGATGGGCAGTTGCCGCATCGTGCG
The DNA here is from genome assembly GCA_903828255.1 of uncultured Verrucomicrobiota bacterium. Taxonomy (GTDB): domain Bacteria; phylum Verrucomicrobiota; class Verrucomicrobiia; order Limisphaerales; family JADLHS01; genus CAIKLQ01. The sequence goes on along the minus strand of CAIKLQ010000268.1, from coordinate 12,972 downwards.
CACGCCCTCCTCCGAGGGAATCGGCACGCGGAAGGGCGCGTCGGAGCTGAAGGTCTTCCAATCCTTCGCCGCGCGCCGCACGTCCTCATGGCGCAGGATCATGGTGATGTCCTCGCCGTGGAACGGGCATTGGAGGACGCCGGATGCGGCGCGGGCGGCGCGGAAGGGGTCGGAGTTGGGGTTCATTTATTGATCCAGGCTCGCCCGAAGCCGAATCGTGTTTTCGGTCGGCGCGGCAGCGGGCGTAGGCTTGGGGTAAGCGGCATTGATCTTGGCAGGGAATTTATCAGGTGGCCGGGCGTTTGGCTACAAACTCCAGCCTTGCGATGTCAGCAGGAGCCATTCGTTCCGCTGTCGCCCGCCAGGTGATAATACTTCCACCAAGTGCCGGGACGGCCATGATCCTTAAGCGGCGAGCGGGCCAAATGGGTTCCAATGCCAATTTCAACTTTGAACTCCGCGCACCGCGTTGTTACTCTGTGCCCATGTCACGGAAGTCACCATCAGAATCAGAACACCGCGGGTTCGCCGACGTCATCGGCGTCGCGCTGCTGGCGGCGGCGCTTTTGTTGGTGGTGGCACAGCTTTCGTTTGACCGGTGCGACCTGGCCTCTCTCTGTAATCCACCGAACAAACCGTTGCACAACTGGATTGGACCGGTGGGCGCGCACTTCGCACACTGGTTTTTTTCGTTGTTCGGCGTGGCAGCGTATCTGTTTCCGCCACTCTTCGCGGCGTTCGGCGCGGCGTATTTGTTCAACTTCCCCAGTTATCTCGCGCAACGCTCTCGCTGGTCGTTACTCTGGGCCACGGTGCTGGTGATGGCTGTCACGGGCTTGCTGCACATTCTGCACGAGAGCCACTGGACGGGACAGGTGAACGTGCGCATCGGCGCGCCAAGCGCAGGAGGCTTTCTCGGTTACGCGACTTACGGGCAATCCGAGAGTTACGAATGGGGGCTGTGCATGACGGGTCGGGTTGGCGCAACGATCATTTACTCCACGCTTTGCCTCATCAGCCTGCTGTTCCTCACCGGCTTCCAGCTCGGCGAATGGTTGCGTCGCTGGTTCGGCGATGAGCCGTCCACCAAGGGCCTGACCGAGGAAGAAGTCGCGCTCGAACGCCGGGCGCGGGATTTGCAGAAGCAGGCGAAGAAGCTGGAGGGAGAAGTGGCCCGCAACGCCGTCCCGGCGGCGAGTGCTGGCCCGGGGCTGGGTCAGGATTTGCAGCCCGTGCCGCCGCCCAACGTCCGCGACTTGAGCGTGTCGAAATCGTCCCGCGCCAAAAAACCTTCCGGGGAGCCGGCAAAAGAGCCGGAGCCGGCGGATGAAGTCGTGGTCATCAAGCCGGGTGAACTCGGCGCGGCCTCGACGCAGGACGTGCTTGGCCGCAAGTCCGATGCGTCGGAAAAACCGGCGAAGGACGGGGAAACCAACGCCGATGAAAAGCCCGGCGACAAAGCGGAAGCCGAACCGAAACCCGAAACCGCCATCACGATTACCGGCCTGCCGCCGTCCCGCCCGAAGCCGAAACGGCCCAAGCCCATCACGGTCGCGTCCACGCCGATGATCGGCAATTACCAGTTGCCGCCGCCGGAGTTTCTTCAATACGCCGACCCGAACGTGAAGCCCACGGAGTCCCGGGAGGAATTGCTGGCGAACGCGCGGCTCATGCAGCAGACGCTCGCGCAGTTCGAGATTCCAGTCGAGTTGGGCGACATCACCAAAGGCCCGACGATCACGCGCTACGAACTCCATCCCGCCCCGGGCGTGAAGTTGGAGAAGATCACCGCGCTCACGAACAACATCGCCGCCGCACTCAAAGCCGAGCGCATCCACATCCTCGCGCCGGTGCCGGGGAAAAGTTCCGTCGGCGTCGAAGTGCCGAACGCCATCAAGACCAAAGTCATCATGCGGGACCTCTTCGAGACGGACGAATGGCGCAACAGCAAGGCGCGCATTCCCATCGCGCTGGGCAAGGACGTTTACGGGCATCCGATTGTCGCCGATCTCGCCGAGATGCCGCATTTGATGATCGCGGGCAGCACCGGCTCGGGCAAATCGGTTTGCATCAATTCCATCATCGCGTCGTTGCTCTACCGCTTTTCGCCGGACCAGCTCCGCTTCGTGATGATTGATCCCAAGGTGGTCGAGTTGCAGCAATACAACACGCTGCCGCATCTCGTCGTACCGGTGGTGACCGATCCGAAGAAAGTGATCCTCGCGTTGCGCTGGGTCGTGAGCGAGATGGAAAAGCGCTACCAGATTTTCGCGCGCGTCGGCGTGCGCAACATCGCGTCGTTCAATGCGCGGCCGAAGAATAAACCCTTGCCCGAGCAGGAACTGGAGTTGCCGCTCAAGGCGAAGAAGGAAAAAGTCGAGCCGGGCGCGGATGGTTTCGCCGTGGAAGTGGACGAGGAAATCGTCGTCCCGCGCGAGGAAGACATCATCATTCCCGAGAAACTCTCTTACATCGTCGTCATCATTGACGAGCTGGCGGACCTGATGTTGGTCGCGCCAGCAGACGTGGAAATGGCCATCGCGCGGATCACGCAAATGGCGCGGGCGGCGGGCATCCACTGCATCGTGGCGACGCAGCGACCGAGCGTGGACGTCATCACCGGCGTCATTAAGGCGAACATCCCGGCGCGCATCGCGTTTCAAGTCGCCGCCAAGGTGGACTCGCGCACGATTCTCGACGCGATGGGCGCCGACAAACTGCTCGGCAAAGGCGACATGCTTTACCTCCCGCCCGGCTCGGCGAAATTGATCCGGGCGCAAGGCGCGCTGATCACTGATGGCGAGATCCAGGGCATCGTGGACTTCATCGCCAAACAAGCGAAGCCGAGTTACGAGCTGGAAATCCACCGGCAACTCTCGAAACCCGCCAATGATTTCGGCAGCGAGAGTGGCATTGATGAGGACGAGGAAATCATCCAGCAGTGCATCGAAGTGATCCGCAGCGAGCAGAAAGCCAGCGTGTCGCTCATGCAACGCCGGTTGCGCCTCGGCTACACCCGCGCCGCGCGGATCATGGACGAGTTGGAAAACCGCGGCATCGTCGGCCCGAGCAAAGGTGCCGAGCCGCGGGACATCCTGATTGACTTGGATGGCGAGGGCCATGACGGCGCGGGCCAGAGTGCGGTGTGATGCCCATAGAAAATAGCGGTCAGGCGATCCAATCGCACCCCGGCAAGGTCAAGAACTCCGCGAACTCCGCGCTCTTGGGCGTCGCGCTCAACAACCTCGCGGCGCGGCCTTAGTTCCCGGCGCTGAACCGCCCACTGCCGACCTCCCGTTCGATCCGCGCCAATTCCTGTGGCAGGATTTCATCGCAAAGTTGCGCGGGGAACCTGCGTCCGTGCGCCAGCGTCGCGCCGCGCCGAAGCCATTGCCAGATTTGCGAGCGCGAAATGTTCGCGGCAAAGCGTTTTCACATACGCCCGCCCGCGAAGATCGACCTCGGAAAATAGCACGCGGGTCTCCACCATGTCCACGCGGCCGACGCCGTGTTTGCCGCAGGTAAGGCGAATGCCCTCACGAGCCACCCGCGAGCGAGGCGTGGTTTGAACGGGGAATGACGGAGTCGCCAAAAAGGTTAGCAGTTCGGTTGAAACCTCAGGCGAGAGAACGCTTATGGGATCCCTACGCGATAGAACGCAAAAGGGGACTGCGGGTTTGGCGTGATGTCAATGAACTGGCTGCTGCCGGTCGCCTGCGTGTTCAACAACGTCCCCCAATTCCGCAAGTCGGTTGAACCTTCAACCCGAAACGGCTGACCAGTCGTAAGTCCGTCAACGCGGATTCGCAGCCCATTTCCGTTGCGACTGATTTGCAGCGTGGGACGCGCGGGTGCGGCCGGGCCCCAGCTCGGATAAGCGCCAACTCCGGCCGTCAACTGATGCGGACTCGTGCCGTTCGTATTCACCACATGGATTGTCGATTGGGTCACATCGCCGAGCAGCGAATACCAGCCGTTCAAGAACAGTTGAGGTGACAGGTCAAAAGCGATCTGCGAACCGTCCGGGGACCACGCCACTTTGGTCACCCACGCACCATCCGCAAACGCAAGCACGGTCTGGTCGCCCGTGCCGTTGTAATTGATGACATGGAGTGAACATTGTGCCGGAAACGGTGCATACCCAGATTGGATGCCCAGCCGCATCACGTGGCGCACGTAGGCGACCCGCTGACCGTCTGGCGATATGGCCGGCGCGTAGTCATGCACGCCGAAATAAAAGAGGTTGCCGCTGATGATATCAATTTCAGCGGTTGGATTGGTCAACTTGCGGATGAAGGGCGAAATCGAGGCTGTGGAAAAAACTGCGAGCACCGTGCCTTCCATGCTGGTTATGCCCGCGTTTCCCACCGCAGGAACGTCCGCCGCGACCGTGGCAACGACCTCATTGAGTGCAGGATGCCAATCCACGCCATCGCCCCCCTGATTCAAACCATCCCGAACCTGGGCGGATAGGAACACGTAAGGCCCGGCGGGTAACGCATCCGCCAGGTTGTAAACGTCCACGAAGGGTAACCGTCCACTGCTGGCCTGCACTTCGTTCGGGTCCAGCGGCGTGCCCAGCACGACGGATCCAGACTTGAACAGGTTTAGAACCACCACCCGCGTCCCGTCTGGGGACAACGCCTTGTGATAGGGATAATTTACTTTGTAGGAGGAGATCGTGTTATTTCCAAACAACTGGCCGATGTCATTCGTGAACCTCACGCCGCCCAGCACGTACTCATCCTCGTAACTCGTCGCGCGGCCCAGCGCGCCCGTCAGCAGGTCCGCGAAAAAAACATTATTGCTGAGTTTGAACGGCCGGCCCGGATCCGGCGAAGTCATCAGCAAGAAGCGGCCGTTGCGCGATATCGTCGGGTAGATGGGCGATGGCAAATTGACCGCCAGAGCTTGGTCACCCGTGCCGTCGCCACCCACCTGGCGGATCGTCGCCGGAGTATTGGTGGTCATTCTGTTGTAGTAAACCACGCCGTTCGCCCCGCGCGCGGCCCCCGCCAGCGCGCCGAGCGTGATGGCGCAAAGGCAAAACGATCTGAAGGTGGACAAGATTGCGCCGGGGGTGCTCCGACGAAGGCCAATTGTGATTTTCATAAATGAGTTACGGTTCGTGCGGGTGGAAGAATATCGCGGCCCCGCTATCTGACTGGACCAAAGAACCGATCGTTCCATTCCGGGCTGATGAACAGGTCGCGGCTGGCCCGAGTTGGAGGAGCTTTCGTGCGGGAAGCTTCATCAACACGCAGGTGCTCCTCCAAAAAGCTGATGCAGGGTAACAACCTTCATTGCCGCATCGGGTCGCGACGTTCCATCTTCCGCCAATCGTTGACGTCGCCAGCGTTGGGATTGTAGCCAGTTTGTTCGGAAAGCACGACTTCGCCTTTTTGGTTTACCCAATATGCCTTGTAACCGGCGGGCATAAAGACGGCCTGGCGTTGATAGGGGTCGTTGTAGGTTTCCACGCCGCCAAGGTACTCGCGCTGGCTTTCAGCGATGCGGTCGAAAGACTTCATGCGTTCTTCGTGCATCTGCTGACCGAGTTGTCGAATGTGGGCCGTGTAATCCTGCAACTTTCGGCCGAATGCGGCGGTGTCGGCCATCTGCTGCTGGAATCCCTGGCGTTGCAGTTGTTTCACGACCGAAGCCGTGGCCAGCCATTCGGGGGTGAGGTTCACGTTGGCGATCACGGCTTTGATCAGGCTGGCGTGGGCGTCCAGTCCGCCTTTGGGCGCGAAGCAGGTGTAGGCCCGCTGGACATTCCACATCGCCACGCCAGCCTTGACCGGGGCGTAAGCGAGCGTGAAGCAAACATCCTGTTCCCAAGGCTGGTTCTGTTGCTCGAACGCGTACCGAAGCCGAACTGCCTTCGCCTGCCAGCCGGCATCGTTGGCGACGGCCTGGTGGGCGATTCCGGGGAAATCATCGCGCGCCGTCGGCCGCCGGTTGCGCAAGTGTGGCAGGGCCTGCGGAGTCCAAAAGTTTTCCACAAACTGAATCGGATCGGTCACTGGAGCCGCGACAACCCCACCCATCCAATTGGCGCCGGGCTGGAGTAACCCGGGCAGTTGATCGGTGTACGAAAAGTGTTGCGTGGGGAGCCATTCAATCGTCGTGCTTGTATTGGTATCCCAAAGGCGCAAGCGCAAATTGGCCAGGACACTGAACTGGTGCAGCCAGACAATTTGGCCATCGAACTGCCACCCTTGCGGTAACAGGAAGGTGACTGCGGAGACATCGTTGGCGGCGGGATCCTTGATCGTCTGCTGGGTAAAGCGCATCGTCCCCTTCGCCGCCGCCGCGATCGGTTTCTGAACGGGACCCGCCGGTGGCACCGGAGGCTGAACCGCCCGTTGGGCCGCCGGTTCGGTTGGCGCCGCACCCAACGCGGCGCGGGTTACCGTCGCCGACACGGGCGCGGCATTGCCGCGCACATAGACCAACACGACCTTCGATCCGACCGGTCCGCGAATCGCCTCGACCAGTTGCGAACCGTCCAGTTCGGCAACGGGCCGCCGATCCACCCCCACCAGCCAGTCGCCGGGCAGAATTCCCGCCTTTGCGGCGGGTCCGTTGGGCGCGACCCGCTCAATCATAATGCGCCCATCGGTCGTCGGCTTCAGCCCGATCCCCGCGCCCCCGGCGTCGCCAGATTGCTGCGCCGGGATTGTGACCGGCCAGAGCATCAACGCAATGGAGCCAATCGTGAGAAATGCAAGAACTGGTGCAGACATGAATTGAAAGAGGCTTGGTTTCGTCATATTGCGTGGTTTGGGGAAGAGCGCCTCTCCTCCAGATTTCATACGAGCAGACTCTGGGCGCAACCGGTGCGTTGTCAAGGGTCCTGGTCAAGTGCAACATGTCCGGATCGCGAAAACCTCCACTTTGGAGATCGGGCTGCTCTCACGGCACGGTGAGTTGAAAAATTTTGCCGTCCTGCATCAACACGAAAACCTCGCCCTCGCGGTCTTCGGCAAAGCTCACAATGTTCTTCGGCTGCAGCAGCAACGTGCCTTGCTCGACGACTTTGCCGTCGCGATACCGCAGCCCCCAGATCGTGCCCAAGGTGTAATCGGCGTAAAGATAAACTCCGCGCAGGGCGGGAAATTGCCGGCCCCGATACACATAGCCGCCGATCACGCAGATGCCGAGGCTGTGCTTCGGGAATTGCGCCTGCGCGACCAACTCGGGCCGATGGGGATATTCAAGCACGGGTTCGATGTAGCGCGCGCCTTCCGGACCGGGCTTGAAGGCGTGCGCGCCTTCCCGCACGCACCAGCCGTAGTTGCCGCCTTTGACGATCAGGTCAATTTCCTCCCAGTCGTCCTGGCCCACATCGCCCGCCCACAGTTCGCCCGTCTCGCCATCCCAACTGAAGCGCCACACGTTCCGCAAGCCCAGCGCCCAAATCTCCTTGCACACGCCGCGCTTGTCGGGTTCGCCGACGAACGGATTGTCCGTCGGGATTCCGTAGGGCAATTCCTTGCGCTTCTCGCCCGTGCCGGAAACCGCACGCGAGTTGACATCCAGCCGCAGCATCTTCGCCAGCAGCGACGCGGAGTTTTGCCCGTGGTTCAACGGATCGTTGCCGGCACTGCCTTCGCCCAGCGCCAGGTAAAGAAAACCGTCCGGCCCAAAAGTCACTTGCCCGCCGTGATTGCTCGCGTGAAGGGGTCAGTCCCGGCTATTGGCCAATAAGTGACAAGCCGTGGGACTGACCGCTGATAATTGGCTAATAGCGATTCCGCTGAAAAACCTCCCCCTTATTCTTCGGCTGGCGGACCCGTCGCGGACTGATTTTTCCGGCCGGGCCTGAGTTTCCGCTTCTAGCTAAGGCGAGCAGCGCGTAGTCAGAGCCATGTGCCATGCCACTTGCCCGCTTCGGAGGAGACCAACGTGAGCCTGCCCGCCTTCTCCACACAGGCCGAATTGTTTTCCACGGCCGCGCTTTCTGCCAGTCTCTTTGGGGCCACGGATCGCTACCGGCTCTTTGCCCAGTTGGTCTATCCCGCGCTGGCAACCGCGCGCGGGCAGTTGGAACAGTGCTACTGCGCCGACAATGGCCGCGTGGCCGTCGAACCGGTGCTGATGCTCGGCGTGAGTCTGCTTCAATATTTGGATGGCCTGCCCGACCGCCAAGCGGTGGAGATGCTGCGCTACCATGCGGGTTGGAACTTCGCCCTCAATCGGCAACTGGGCGACGAACTCTTTCATCCCACCACGCTGGTCAACTTCCGCCAGCGTCTGCTGGAACATGAGCACAGCGCCTTGGGTTTCAAAATCATTCTGGACGCGCTGGCCGAAGCGGGACTGGTGTCGCGGCAGAGTCGACAACGGCTGGATTCAACCCAAATGTTGGGCTGGGTCAGCCGGATGAGCCGGTTGGACTGCGTGCGGGAAAGCCTGCGCTTGGCCTTGCAGGAACTGGACGGGGGCGTGGGGTCTGAGGCCCGGCCGGAGTTTTGGCTGGAAGGTTGGGAGCGGTACGTGGAAAGCCAGACGGACTATCGCGCCGGCAGTGAGGCGCTGGGGCGCAAGTTGGTGGAAGCGGGGGCCGACACGGCGCGTTTGCTGGCGTGGGCGCACGCCCAGTCCCCGTTGGTGTGGGGACCACAACATGGTGGACCAGAACGCGGAGGGCCTGCTCCTGCTCCGGGCGCAAGGCGCGGGGTTTGTGGTCCAGCACGCACAACGTGCCGAACGCGTGGCCCTCGGGCGTGATCAGCGGCGCGCCCGCATAAAAGCGGATTTTCTGCAGTCCTTTGACGAGCGGATTTTTTTGAAACCGTTTGTCCTTGGCAGCATCCGGCACGATTAACAGCCCTTCGCCGAGGATGGCGTGGGTGCAAAATGAAATGTCACGCGAGGTTTCGCTCACGGACATTCCGACCCGCGACTTGAACCATTGCCGGTCCTCGTCCACCAGCGAAATGAGTGCGATGGGCGCTTCGCAAATATGCGCGGCCAGGTTGGTCAGATCGTCGAAGACCGCTTCGGGCAGGGTGTCGAGCACCTCGTAATGCCAGAGCACTTTGAGCCGCCGGGCTTCCTGTTTGGGAATGAAGGGGGCGACTTTGGACATGTTGTTGCAGGCGGGTTTTAGATTCGCTCCGGCAAAAATCAACCGGTGATATTGCGGGCGCTCATCCGTTACCAAAGGAAGGATTTTTGTTCGCCGACCAGTTGTTCGCCGTCCCACAACGTCACCCGCCATGCGGTGACTTCGCCGAAATTCTTGAAGTCTTCGCCCCCGAGCAGGAGCGAATTCCAGTGGTTTGCCGAGGTTTTGCCGGCCGCGAGTTCCGTTTCCAGCGTGGTCTGGCGCGGTTGCGTGCCCTGGGCGGTGCCGCGGAGTTCGGCGCGCAGTATGAGTTTTCCGCTCGCGCCGCTCGCGCGCCAATGCACGTCGAAGCGCAGGCCGGAGCGTTGCCCGGGGTTCTTGCGTAACTGCGCCTGGTAGGCGTCGCGATCGTAGAGGCTGGGTGAAAGCGAGTGTCGGCCCTTGAGGTCGAGGAAATGCGGCAAGACTTTCACGACGCGCCCCGTGGCCGCCGCCGCGGAAAACGGCACGGCGCAAACCAGGGTCGCGATTATGAGGAGAAACAACCGGCGCATGAGCGGACGATAGCCGTTGCGGTCGCAAACTCAACTGCGTTTTCGGTTTTGTTTTCGAACCGATGGGTTACGATACGCGAGGATCAGTTATGCGAAATCTCCAGCAAAAACTCGCCATCGCCCGCGGCGAACAGCCTGCGGAACTGCTGTTCAAAAACGCCCATCTCGTCAATGTTCTCAGCGGCGAAATCCACCGCACCCACGTCGCCGTGGAGGATGGTCGCGTGGTCGGGCTTGGCGATTACGAGGGGCGCACCGTCGTGGATCTGGCCGGAGCGTATCTCGCGCCGAGCTTGATTGACGGGCATTTCCACGTCGAAAGTTCGATGCTGACTGCGGCGGAATTTGCCCGAGCCGTCGTGCCGCACGGCACGGGCGCCGTGGTCATTGACCCGCACGAATACGCTAACGTGCTCGGCCTGGAAGGCGTGCGCTACATTTTGGAATCGAGCAAGCATCTGCCGGTGGATTTTTTCATCATGCTGCCAAGTTGCGTGCCGGCGACCCACCTGGAAACCGCCGGGGCAAGGCTCACGGCGGACGACTTGAAGTTGATGATCGCCGACGAGCGGATCGCCGGCATCGCCGAATTGATGAATTATCCCGGCGTCTATCTCGGCATGGATAGCGAGTTAGCGAAAATCGCGGCGGGCAAGGGCAAGAACATTGACGGCCACGCGCCGGGTTTGCGCGGAAAGAATCTCAACGCCTACGTGCTCGCCGGGGTGCGATCGGATCACGAGTCCACGGAAGTGGCGGAGGCGCAGGAAAAGTTGCGCTTGGGCATGCAACTGCTGTTGCGCGAAGGCAGCACGGAGCGAAACCTCGCGCATCTCCTCCCGCTCATTAATCCGCACAACGCTGTCAACTGCTGCTTTGCCACCGACGACAAGCTCGCGGGCGACCTCGTGAGCGAAGGCCACATTGACCATGCCGTGCGCAAGTCCATCCAGTTGGGCCTGCCGCCGGTGACGGCGTTGCAAATCGCGACCATCAATACCGCGCGGCATTATCGCCTGCGGAATTACGGCGCGATCGCGCCCCGCTATTGGGCCGACTTCATCGTGTTCGACGACCTCAACAACCTTGCCGTCCGGCAGACCTGGAAAAAAGGCGTGCTGGTTGCTGAGAACGGAAAATATCTCGCCCGCCACCCCGCCATCGTCCCGCTGCCACGCAGCACGATGAACCTGCGTTACCAACCCGCCGATCTCCAGGTCCCGGTCACCGGCCCCGGCAAAATCCGGGTCATCGAAATCGTGCCCAACCAGATCGTGACGAAGGAAGTCATCGCGCCGCCGAAAGTGACGGACGGGCAAGTTGTCGCGGACGCACAGCGAGACATTCTCAAGCTCGTCGTCATCGAGCGGCACCGCGCGACCGGCAACGTGGGCGTGGGTTTCGTGCGGGGTTTCAAACTGCAACGCGGCGCGCTCGGTTCGACCGTCGCGCACGACGCGCACAACGTGGTCGTGGTCGGCACGAACGACGCGGACATTCTGTGCGCCATTCGCGAACTGGAGAGACTTCAGGGCGGCCAGGTCGCGGTGGTGGCCGGCGAAGTGAAAGCGGAGTTGGGCTTGCCCGTGGCCGGATTGGTGTCCGATCAACCACTGGACGAAGTCATTTCGCGCATCGCCGGACTAAACGCCGCCGCGCAGGCGCTGGGTTGCGATCTGGAAGCACCGTTTATGACATTGTCCTTCTTGAGCCTGTCGCCGATTCCCGAGTTGAAGCTAACGGATCAGGGATTGATTGACGCCGTCCACCTGCGCAAGACCAGCTTGTTCGTGTGAACGCGGTGTCGGCTACTTTGGCGAGCGATTGATGAAGTACATCGCCAGAACAAAAACTCCCGAAACCAAGAGTCCGACGCAGATGGAAGCCAGGAGGATGCGGTTGCGCTTCTGCCGATACGCCTTCCCGCCCATGCCAGGGAACAGATAAAACCGTTCCTGATCCTTTTCGCGAGTAAGCATCCCGGGGTTGGGCGAAAGCGGGGCGACCGGCTGGTGCCGTCGTCGGTGTCTTCGTCCGCTTGAGTTAAACATACTAGGTGGAGAAGCATCGTCGGTGCGCCATCCCCGACGATTCTGATAACCAAGAAATCCGCTTCCCACAAGGCGAAACTGGCCCGGTGCGTTAATTCGCCCCATCCACCAACTGGCAAACCTGCGGCTGGATCGTGCGTCCGGTCGCCGCAGCGTAGGCGCGGGCGATATGCGCCATGAAGCTCTCGGCTTGATGGTAGGCCACGAGATTGATCGTCGCGCCGCCGAAGCCACCACCCGTCAATCGCGCCCCCAAACAGCCCGGATGTTGGCGGGCCAGTTCCACGAGCGTGTCGAGTTCGGGACAACTGTTCATCAGAAAATCCCGCGAACTTTCATGGCTCTGGAACAAGTATTGGCCGAACTGCCGGTGATCGTCCTCCCGCAACGCGCGCTCGCCCGCCACGACGCGTGCAATCTCGCTCACGACATGATGGGCGCACTGATACTCACGTTCCGTCAGCGCGGATTGTTGGCTGCGAAGGTGTTTGAGTTCGACAGAGCGCAGTGATTTCGCGCCGAGTTTCTTGGCGGCGGATTCGCAATGCTGGCGCAGCTCGCTGTATTCACCGCCCACGAGCGCGTGCTTGACCCCGGTGTCGCAGACAATCAGCGCTTCGCCCACCAGCGGCACATGGTCAACGGCGAGCGAGCGGCAATCCAAGTTGGTGACATTCCACGCCTTCCCGAACAGCGAAGAAACTTGATCCAGAATTCCGCAAGGCACACCCACAAATTCGTTCTCCGCCGCGCGACAGACTTTCGCGAAGGACATCCGCTCCGACTTCGGCAGCGGCGGGAGTCGCCCGCGCGCATCGCGTTTCGGCGGCACGCTCGCGCCGGTTTCGCTCAAGCTGAACGGAAACAACTGGCGGACAGCCAGCGCGGTGGCGACTTCGAACGCGGCGGAACTGCTCATCCCCGCGCCCAAAGGAATCGTTCCATGAACGGCGGCGTTGAAGCCGCTGAAATGCACGCCGCGCTTGCGCAGTTGCGCCAGCACACCCTTGAAATAATCCGCCCAGCGAGCGGCGGGGTTGGGCTTGAGTTCGCTGATCCAAAACTTTTCCGGCTCGGGAAATGCCGAGGAAACCAGCTCGATCTTCCCATCCGTGCGCGGCCCGCAGGCGATGTAAATGTATCGGTCCACCGCCACGGACATGACCAGGCCGTCGTTGTAGTCGGTGTGATTGCCGAGCACTTCGAGCCGCCCCGGCGCTTTGACGACGTTCGGCGGCGTGTAGCCGAAGTGGTGCTTGAAGACTTCCCACACATCGGCGGCGCGGGTGTG
>CAIKLQ010000267.1 GCA_903828255.1 uncultured Verrucomicrobiota bacterium | reverse complement strand
GCCATCGTCATGGTGCTGGTCAATGTCATTGGCGGTCGTCGCCGGCTGAATTGAGCCTAACAGCCTGTTGAAAAAGTCCTGTTTTCAAAAACGCACCCATGAATTCGCTGGGCTTTTTGCATCAAAATTGCGGAAAAGCGATTATTTCAACAGGCTGCTAACCTCCCAAAAACGATCCAACTTGAGATTCCCTATGAACACGAAAACCATCGTTGCGGTCCTGCTGGTCACGCTCGGCATCGTGGTGCTGGCTTATTCCGGCATCAGCTTCACGACACCCGGAAAGCCGATTGAGTTTCTCGGCATGCACATCGCGACCACCGACAATCACTTTATCCCGCCCGTCGTGGGCGCCCTCGCGCTGGTTGGCGGAATTGTGCTGCTCGTCGTAAGATCCAGGCAGGCTTGAACACGGCGGCAACGTAATCGTCCAGAGATCCAAACAATCGAAACCCATAAAATGAAACAATCAAAGCAAAGCTCCTCGACCGAAACCTCCGCCAGCGGTGCCACCGTGACGCGGAAACCCGTTCATGAACGCACCACTGGACCGACGACCATAAACGATCGTTCCGCCCGTGAAGTATCCAAGTCGGACTGCGAACAAGCCCGACGGGAATTGGTCGGCGACCTGGACTTCGACGCGGATGAGGACGCGCCTGAACCTCCGACCGAATCCACAAGCTGGGATCCGGTGCCGGGCTCGGACGGGCATAAGATGCACACGAATTCAAGTGCCGATGAAGACTACGAGGGGCGCAGTGCCAATGAACGCCTCGTCGAGAAGGGCATTGCCGGCGCCGAGCAGGATCAAATGCTCCAGGCCAACAGGGACGCGGCTCGCGAGGATTCATGACACCCACGGCGACGGCGGCTCCGCAGGAGGATGGGCTCACGGAAATCGTGGCCCAACCTATTGCGACCGCGCCCGAACCGGGCGACTCGCCGTCGCAGGGGCTCTATAAACTCGTTGCGCAGCAGCGGTTCTTTGCGGGTTTGAGTCCTCATCATATGCAACTCCTTGCGGATTCAGCCATGGAGATGCAATTCGCTCCGGGACAAATGATCCTGGAGGAAGGCAGCCCGGCCAACCGGTTTTACCTGATCCTGGAAGGTAAGGTCGTGCTCGAAATCGGAAGTCGCGGAGCACGGCACGGTTCCGATCCAAACACTGGGGCCCGGTGATGATCTGGGCTGGTCCTGGCTTTTCCCGCCGTATTCGATCCACTTGAGCGCGCGGGCCGTCGCGCCAACCCGGACCATCTTTTTCTACGGCACCCGGCTGCGGGAGCAATGCGAACAAGACCACGAACTGGGTTATCAGTTGATGGGGCGGATCGCGGCGGTGGCGACCCAATGTCTCCGGGCCATGCAACTCCGTCTGGCGGAGTGCGCAGTTCCGAGCCAGCCGTCCAATTGATTACGGCGACCGCAACGGGATTTGACTTCACCGCGCTGGTATTCTATCCGGCGGCGATGGGTGACGATGAGCAGCTTTGCCGGCAATCGTGACGGGCAAGCGGCGAAGAAGTAATTACGGAGCGACGATGTGTCTGTGAAATGAACTGTGAACCAAAAAAGGAAACCTATGCTGGTCAAATTATCCACCCACAAATCCGTCAGTGAAACCGCGGCTGCCTTGCAGGCCGCGGTCCAAGCCAATCACTTTGGCGTCATGCAGATTCACAACCTCAAGGAAACCATGGCGAAGAAGGGTGTGGAGTTCACCCGGGAGTGCCTGATCTTCGAGGTTTGCCAGCCGCAACAAGCGAAGAAGGTGCTCGAAGAAAACATGAGCGTCTCCACCGCCCTGCCCTGCCGCATTTCCATTTACGAGGAGGACGGCAAAACGATTTTGGCCACTTTGAAGCCAACCACACTGCTGGCAATGTTCCACACGCCACAACTAGAACCCGTGGCGCAAGAAGTGGAGGATACGATGGTTAAAATCATGAAGGAAGCGGCGGCAGAGCGAGGGATTGTTCTTTGATCCCCACCTTGGAATCCCCGCCCGCCAAACGTCCTGACGTCGGCGTGGTGAAAGTTGCTTTACCCGTCACCCCTGCGGTCAATGGCACGCCGAAAACCAACACCAACTCCACACCCGATGATCTTGCCGTCGCCATCCAAGGCAAAGGCGCGGGCAAGCACCTCATCCGCACTTTGAGTTTGGCGCTCATCGTTCTCGCGCTGGGCGGCGGCGGGTGGTTTTGGTGGAGCCGCATTCAAAAAGCGAAGAATCAAACGCCGCCCTACGTCACGGAAGTTCTCAAGCGCGGCGAAATCAGCCTCACCATCACCGCCACAGGCAATCTTGCGCCGACCACCGAAGTTACTGTGGGCAGCGAACTCTCCGGCACGACGCTCGAAGTCTATGTAAATTTCAATGACCGCGTGACCAAAGGAAAACCGCTCGCCAAGCT
>CAIKLQ010000266.1 GCA_903828255.1 uncultured Verrucomicrobiota bacterium | reverse complement strand
CGCGGAGGGATTTACTGGTGGTTATTCACCGCAACCCAACCGAATACGGCGGGGTTGTCATTTAACAACGCATGATTGCAATGTCTTCACCAGTGGAATTGGCGGTCGCCGTGGTCCTGACTACGGCGCTTATCGCTTTGCTTTGGGTCGCGTTCTTCTCCCGGCGGGCGCGGCAGCGGCGGCACCAGCGCGGGGGCTATGGCCGGCTGCGCGATCGCCGCCAGGGCCCCGCCGTGCAATTGAATTTGAAGGTCGAGGACGACGCGGGGCGCTGAAACCAGATCTCTGCCGCGTCCGCAGATTCCCGGATCACCGGCCTATGCTCATCCGCGCTGCCTTTGGCGGAGTTGACCAAGACGAAGTGCTCCAAGCCTGCGGCCAGGTCAAGGACCGCAAGAACACCGATGCCGATGTGCATCAGGTCGTCCGCTATCTGACCAAAACTTTGAGGCGGTGAGACGTATTCGACTCAGGGTGGCCCATTAAAACCGCCCCGCGACATCGGTAGCGCCCCGATGCTTGTGACCGTCAATCATCGCTAACACCCATTCAAGCTCCTTGAGGTCCACAACGACAAAGCTTGCAGGCATTACCTTTGGTTGCCTTCCGGTTCTGGTTTTTCGGCATCGTGGCAGGCGGTCGCAAATTGTTGAAAGAGCGTGGCCAAGTCTCCGGCCCGCGCCATGGACTGTCGCCAGTCTTCCGGCACGTCTGCCAGGCCGCGATGAACTCCAGCCAGACCCCCGGCCACGATCCCGGTCGTGTCCGTGTCGCCGCCCAGGTTCACGGCCTTGAGCACGGTTTCACGGTAGGTTTGCGAGGTGAGCAGACACCAGACTGCCGCCGTCAGGGTGTCCACAACATAGCCGCTGGAGGAGATTTCCCGCTCCGGGAATGAAGCGAGGTTCAGTGAAAGGACTTTTTCAAAGTGGGAAAGTTGGGCTGCAAACGGCGGCTTACAGTAAAGGGTCCTCGCAAACTGGACGGCGCTGCCGTGGGCGGTAGCAGGCGCATCGCCTTTCAGGAGCCGGGCGACCAGCAGGCAGTAAAACCCGCAAGCCAGTTGGGATCGGGGATGCCGGTGCGTGATCGCTGAGCAACGGTGCGCCAACTCCAAGAGCTGCGGCGGCGATTCATTGGCAAAACGCAGGGCAACGGGCAGAATGCGCATGAGGGAACCGTTGCCATTGCTGTTTTCGTCCGCGCCGCCGGCTTGTTCGGTCGGCACGCCCTGTTTTATCCGGCCCAACGCCGACCGGGTGGCAATGCCCACATCGAAGACATTCCCCCAGGGCGTCCACAGCCTGCCTTCCACCCACTGCACAAAACGCTGTCCCATGTCCGCCGTGTCGAATTCCTGCCGCAACAGGCTGTCCGTGGTGCAGAGCAGCAAGGAGGAATCATCCGACCAAGTGCCCTTGGCTTGATTGTGGGTGCCGTTGGCGCGCAGATCAGTTACGGGGTCGCTTTGGACGGTGGCACGACTCCGGAACTCGACGGGCACACCGAGGGCATCTGCGACCACGGCCCCCCAGAGGCCGCCGAGAACCCGCTCGGTTAATCCTGGTTTTGTCATAGGTCTGGCCTCCAGTTGCGGACGAAAGCGCATTGCGCGGGGGTTTGCGGGACCGGGCCGAAATCATACGGGCCGGCCTCTGTGAGTTCGTTTAGCTTGATCAACGCCGCATCGCCCACGGCCAAGCTATGGCGTGCGAGATAGCAGCCGACCACAGTGCCCGTCCGGCCTTTGCCGCCCCAACAATGAACGAAGACGATTTGTCCACTGGCATTGGCCTGATCAATCGTGTCCAAGATCTTTTGCATGTGGGAGACGGAGGGCACATTCATATCCCGGATCGGCTGGCGGTCAAACTGAATCACCCGGCCCGAGGCCCGGGCGAGCTCTGCGAGCGGGGCTTGGTAATCCACAAAGAGCTTGCCGCCGATACCAACTTCGTTTGGAGCCATCAGGTTAAGGACGAGGGTAACACCGCAGTTGAGCAACCCTTGCAACTTGCGTTGGGCTTCTGCGGGGTCGCAATGGCCCGGATAACATCCCGCGAGCAGGCGATCGGGGGCCGCCCAATAAGCACGGTCAAAAGGCAATAGTGGTGAGTGGTTCATGGGTGGCGGTGGTTATGAGGTGAGTCGTTTGAGTTTGTCCACGATCTGAACCATGCCGAGGGTGATGATACCGGGGGCGACCGCAATGCCGCCGGGAAAGAGCTGCTGGGCCAGTTGGGCGAGTTCCGTGCCTGGTCAAACACGGCCTGCTGGGACTCATCGGGAATGGGAATCTGGTCCTTGGCGTTGTAGCGGGACCAGAGGAGCTTCGAGCATTGCCGGCCCATCAGAAACGTGGACTTGGAGAGCCCGGGCTGATGGGCGGGTTTCATGGTCGGGTGTTCCTAATTTTCAGGACGGCAACAGCCGCGTCAGATAACCAGCGACGTTGATATGGCTCGGCGTAGTAAGCGGAAATGGACTCATCACCGCGAGCGGCGTTGCGCTGGAGGGCGACCTCGACGTCACAGGTCACGCCCTGCAGGTTCGTTTTGTAGCCAATGTCAGTCATGGCCTGGATGAGTGTCTGGGTGGGTTTGAAGTCCGAGCCAATAAGTTCGGTTACGATGTGACGCCGCTCCGCGATTGCACGTTTTGCGACCATACGACCAATAGTTTCCATTTGTGTTCCCAGCAGCCCGGGAAACGGGAGGAACTCACCACGACTGAGATTGATAAATATTTCAGCGGCATCTACGAGGACGTAGCCAGTCGCGAAGCGTTGCTTGCGCAGGGTCGTCTTTCCGGCAGCGACACCCCCCATGAGAAAAACAATGGATGGCGGCGCGTTGTTGGGGAAGGAGGAATCGTCGAAATACCGAACGATCTCGGCATTGATGCCGGAGTCGGAGAGGTGTGCGTTGGACATGACTAGGAGTCCCCGCAGGCGGATTTGATGGCGAGGTGTTCGAGTTCAGTCACCACGCGGTCGAGTTCGTCGATCAGAGGCGAGTTGCCAGCCTGGCGGAAGGCGGTGATGAGGGAACGGTAATACCAGAGGGTGCCGTCCTTGCCACCTTTGAAGCGTGTCCATACTTCGTCGCTGACCTGCCGAAAATCCGCGAGGATGGCTCGGGCGTTGTAGAGTTTGTCCGATGCCGACACCAACCGGGTGGATGCAGAAGCCGCGGGGACATGGGCGATGTAATCCTCCTTGCGCTTGCGCCACGGCGGCTTCGGGATGGTCACGGCGTCCGTGCAGCCCTGGACGATGTCTGCGACGGCATCGCCGAAACGGTGGCGAATGTCGGCGATGCGGCCATCGCCGCCCGCGTCTTCGCCGGCATCATGCAGCAACGCAGCGATGGCTTCATCTTCACTGCCGCCATTTTCGAGCGCGATGCTGGTTACGCCGAGCAGGTGGGCGATGTAAGGGGTGCCCGATCCTTTGCGTTCCTGATGCGCGTGGACGAGGACGGCGTAATGCAGGGCTTGTTCAAATTTCGGGGAGAGTTTCATTTGTTGAAAAGTTCTTTTTGCGGGCTGGGAGGCGGTTTGGGCTGAGTTTGCTCCGGGGCGGCATCGTATTCGCGGAAGATGCGGTCAATGGATGTCTTGCCGAAGTGGTCTTCCATCAGCGCACGGAATTTCGGGTCAATAAAGGTTTGATAGGTGACATCTTTGTAGGCCGTGAAGACCTTGGGATGGAAATCGGTCTTGACCCGGTCCACTTCGCTTTGCACTTCCTCCTGGAAGAGACGTTTGATGTCTTCATCGGTGGGTTTTTTGTCGAGAAAGCGCGATTGCCAATGCTCCGGCGGCTCGGCTTTCAGGTGGTCAAGGAGCGCTTCCAACAATTCAGCTACGATGGCATCGGTGCGCTTCTTGATCTGCTCCTGCACCGCCTTTTTATACTCGGCAATCCGGGCTTCGAGGATTTTGATTTCCTTTTCAAAGTCGGGGACGTTGCGGCGCAGGATGAGTGTTCCATAGCGACCGGCCTCAAACACGAACCGCTTTTTGATGCGTTTGCGCTCGCGGTCAATGCTCAACGGGCCGAATTTTTCCTTCGGCTTGGCCGCGTCAACCGTGCCGCCCTCGCCGATGTGCGGAATCTCGACCGTGAGCGCGTCGGTTTCGGAAAACAGGTGGTAGCGGTTGGTGAGCCGCCGCACGACTTCGACATCGCGGACGCCGAATAACTCGGGATTCAGCAGAAGCGAACGGCTGGTGAGCTTGTAGTCTTCGATGTTCAATTCCACATATTGCAGCATCGAACTGAACACGCGCTCAACGCGGGCCACGTTGAATTCCTTGGGCGGTCGATCCTGAAGTTCCTTTTTAACGGCCTCAACCTGGCACGTGTCTATCCGATCCTTGCCGATTTCCAGCATGGCGAAGCCCTCTTTGCCCACGGCACACGCGTTGGCCAACTGGGACGGAAGCTCATTTTGGAGAACAATGGCGTTGGGCTTCTCCGGTTGGCGTGACTCGGTTTCGATCAGCTCCGGCGTCGGGCTGTAAATCAGCGTGATGTCATCGGCGATCAGCAGGCCGATGCGGATGCCCGGATGGTGATTGACGGTGAGGCCGTGTTGGGCAGCGGCGGCCTGCAAAAGCTCCATACCCTTGAAGTCCTTATCGCCGTAGCCGAGCCGGCAAACTTCCGCATCCACGTCGAGGACCAGATGAATGGCCGCAGCTGGGACTGCTTGCATGGCCGTAGCCAGGGCTTCTGCCACCAGCGGCCGGATGCCGGGCGCGACAAACACGAGCCGCTGACGTGCTTGACCAATTACCTCACGCAAAACCCGGTCATCTACGCTGGTAAAAGTGCGGCTCATATTTGTACGAAGTGACTTGGTAGGCGGACAGGTGGCATCAATAATACTGCCGGATGTAACCGTAGGCTTTGTCGAACAGTTCCTGGTCGGTGTGGAGTTTGTATTTGAGCAACGTGCGGCGGAGTTCCTTTTGCACGAGCCGTTCGCCGGCGTTGGTGCGCTGCCAGTCCGGGAAGCGCACTTTCTTCACGATGTCGTCAATGTCCGCGACGATGCGCTCGACGATGATGTGCGTGTTCTTGGATTTCGCATCCTTGAACAGTTCCGTCAGTGCTTCCTTGGCGCGGTCGCGTTCTTCCTGCGGGTCGGCCTGTTTCTCGGCCTCCAGGACTTCCTTGGCCACTTCGAGGATTTCTTTCAGGAATTGCAGGCTGTTGAGGAATCCCTGTTCGTGGCGCTCTTTGATTTTTTCCAGCCGCTCGCCCAATTCAGTGAACTTCGGATTGCCGAGATGCTTTTTCAGCCGGGCGATGAGCCGGATTTCAATTTCCCGCCCGCGCTTGGCCGGGTCGGCATCCTTCAAAATATCCTCCAACACCTGCGCATCGAGCACCAGCGTTTCGACATCGTCCCGCACGGATTCCAAATGGACGTTCTGGTTGATCAACTCCACAGTCTTGGCGCCTAGCGCGTGCCAGAGCAGCTTGCCGTTGCCGCTCGGCGGCTTGACGGATTCATACACCTGCGTCAACCAGCGGTAATCCTTTTCGTAGGGGCTGAGGCACGGGTCGGGCGAGAGCGCCTCCCAGATCGTGCCTAGCACGATGTAGTTGGCGGCGAATTTGTCGCGGAATTCGTTGGTGGGCAGGCATTGCTGCGCGGCCAGAAGCCCATCGTAACCACCGACGCTCCGGTCCACATGCGGGAAAAAGGCCAGACACTTCTGCACCTGCACGGGCAATGCCTTGCGCAATTCCTCGATGTTGCTGACGACCTGTTGCACGGCCTTTTCGTCGAAGTCCAGCGCCTTGGCCACGTCGTCGAAGATGCCGATGTAATCCACAATCAAGCCGTGCGTCTTTTCCTGGCCGAACGTACGGTTGGTGCGGCAGATGGCTTGCAGGAGGTTGTGATCCTTCATCGGCTTGTCGAGATACATCACCTGCAAAATCGGCGCGTCGAAGCCGGTGAGCAGCTTGCTGGTGACGATGACGTATTTCAGCGGGTCCGCCGGATCACGGAAACGGTCGAGCAACTTTTCCTCGGCGTCCTTGTCGCGGACATGCTGCTTCCACTCCGGTGGATCGTTTTGCGCGCCGCTTATCACGATGGCGCTGGCGTCCGGGCCGATCAATTCGTCCATCACCGCCTTGTAGAGGATGCAGCACTCGCGGTCGAACACCACCACCTGCGCCTTGAATCCGTTCGGTTCCACCTTGGTTTGGAAGTGGTGGACGATGTGATTCACCACCGCCCGGATGCGCTCCGGGTTTTTCACCAGCACGGCCATCTTGGCGGCGCGCTTGGCGAGGTCGTCGCGGTCCTGCTCGCTCAATGCGCCGGTGATCTGCTTGAACGCCTCGTCAATGGCCGCCTTATCAATTTTCAGTTTTACCTCTGGCGCTTCAAAATGCAGCGGCAGCGTGGCCTTGTCGCGGATGGATTCCTGGAACGAATAGCGGCTCATGTAGCCCTTTTCGTCTTCAGTGGCCCCGAACGCCCAATAGGTATTGCGGTCAGCGCGATTGATGGGCGTGCCGGTGAGACCGAACAGGAACGCATTCGGCAACGCCTCACGCATCTTGCGGCCGAGATCGCCTTCCTGGGTGCGGTGCGCCTCGTCCACCATGACGATGATATTGGATCGCTCGTTCAATTTGCCGTCCGCCTCGCCGAATTTGTGAATGGTGGTGATGAGCACCTTGCGCACGTCCTGCGCCAGCAACGCTTGCAATTCCTGCCGCGTGGCCACGCCGACCATGTTCGGCACGTCGGCGGCGTTGAAGGTGCTGGTGATCTGCGTATCCAGGTCAATGCGATCCACCACGATGATGACGGTGGGATTGCCGAGCTTGGGATGTAGCCGCAACTTCTGCGCGGCGAAGACCATGAGCAGCGTTTTGCCACTGCCCTGAAAATGCCAGATGAGACCCTTCTTCGTCTTGCCTGTGACGACGCGCTCGACGATCTGGTTGACCGTGAAATACTGCTGGTAACGGCCGATGATCTTGATGCGGCGATGTTTCTTGTCCGTGGCGAACACCGTGAAACTTTGCAGGATGTCTAGCACCACGGCCGGCCGGAGCATGCTTTCCACCGTGCGCCGCACGTCAGCGAGCGACCCTTCCGGCTCGTTCTCCCGGGTGCGCCACGGACCCCAGATGTCAATCGGCATACGGATGGAGCCGTAGCGGAACAGCTTGCCCTCCGTGGCGAAGGAAAAGACGTTCGGCACGAACATGGCCGGCACCTGTTTCTCGTAAATCTCGTTCACCTGGAACGCGCCGTCGAACCACGTCACCGCGCTGCGCGTGGGTGTCTTGGCCTCACCAATGACGATGGGCAGACCGTTGACCACGAACACCACGTCGAACCGCTTTTCCACGCTGCCGGCCTGATAAACCCATTGGTTCGTGACCACGAGCCGGTTGCCGGCCGGGTTGGCGGTGTCCACGAGCCGCACGGGCACATGCTCGCCGTTGGGGCCGAACGGCATCGTCTTCTCGCCGCGCAACCAAGCCGTGAAGTTCTCGTTGGCCCGGACCAAGCCATCCGCCTGCACCGTGAGCAGAATGGCCCGGAGGGCATAAATGACCTCGTCGGCGAGGCCGGGCTGGTTGGCAATTTCGGGATTAAGCCGGATGAGGGCCAGCCGCAACCACGGTTCCACCATCACATCGCCGGCCTGCCGGGGAACGTCATTGGCCGGAACGTATTCCCAAGTGGCTGCACGCAAGTCCCCGCCGAGCGATGCGCCCCAGCCGGGCGCGTCTTTCAACTCTAACCGCCGGCTCTTGCCGTTGGTGTCGGAGGACAAGGCTCCGAGAATCATCTGCTCGACGGTGTTGGATTCGTTGAAGCTCATAATTAGATAAGCGTGTTGATGAACTCCGTGAGCAGATGCGCCGAGTTAGCGCGATGATTCCGGATTGCGGTCTGCGCGTGTTCACATTCCATCAATTTGGAAGCAATTTCTTCCTGACGCTTTCTCGGAGCGCACGGAACGGGAAAATTGGCGACCAAGCCGCAATTCAAAGCCTCCTGGTTGCTGCCATGCGACGACCTTCGAAGCGCCTCGTAACTGAAATCCAAAGCATAGAAGAGATAATGGCTTTCAATGTCTCGTGGGATAATGCAGGCGAAGTTCTGATTTACGGAGGCCTCAATCTCCATCAAAGCTGCACTGCCGCGTGTTTTTCCTTGGCCAATCATTGCCACGAGAACTGAACCCTTTGGAAAAACTCTGGCCTTTCGTTCCTTGATTGCGGCATCGGTAATAAACTCGCTGCCAGATCTAATAAATCTATCGTGAACCTTCCCCGTTGGCAGCCAAGGGAAAGTGCCACCGATCCAATAGCGATTCTCGACTTTGCTCGGAGTTGAGCCGTTGGCCACAGTTGCAACATCACCGATGCACACAGTCTTCACGTCTTTCTCCTTTTTGTGCGCTCCCCACACTGCGTGTTGATAGCCTTGCAGGTCGGGCAGCAGCGCGAGGTTAGCTTCGTTTGCTTCATCCACCGCCCAGAAGATTTCTGCAATGCGGCGCTGCTGGTCGAGCGGCGGGAGGTCGAACTCAAAGCTAGCGAGACTGCTCCAGTTGGTGCGCGGCGAGAGCGAACCGGCGGAGGTCCCGACCGCGTGCTGAAAGAACCGCTCCGAGAGGCAGAGAAACGGCAGGAGTTCCGGCAGCAGCCGGTCGCCCTTGGGCGCGAGCACATAAATGTCGCCGGACACCACCGCGTCGAACTCCGCCACCGCCACTTTGCGCTGATACGCCCGACGCTTGCCGAACAGCACCTGCCCCGGCCGGCAGCGCCGCGTGAACGTCGTGCCGTCCGCCACCTTGCCCCACGCCCGGATGTGCAGCGACCCCGGTTCAAGATGCTCCATCGCGATGACCCGCTCCAAGCCAACCTCCGTCGGATCGCACGTCTCATTGAGATTCTCCACCACGTCATCAAACCGCACCCGCGACCAGTTCTTGCGATTGAACAGCGGCAGCTTGGCCCAGTGGGGATTG
>CAIKLQ010000265.1 GCA_903828255.1 uncultured Verrucomicrobiota bacterium | reverse complement strand
GCGTCCATGCCGCCATTGATGAACTGCTTGGGCAGCCAACCGCCAAAGATCGAGCCCACGGTGGAAACCGTGTAAACCACCGCCACCGCGAACGGCCAACTGATGACTCCGGGAATGTCAGCTTCCCCGCCAGTGTAGCCCGGATTGGCGACCATGAATTCTTTAACTTTGCGCGCATTTTCACCCGCCAGAAAAGCCGGCAACCAGAAGAGAAAGAACCACCAGATCGGATCCGTCATGAACTTGCCGACCACGAACGCCCATGTCTGCCGGAAGGTGAGGAGTTTGAGCCACGGAACCTTTGCCTTGCCGACCGCGGTTTGCTCGGCCGCCTGTTCGGCCACGTCACTGTGGATGAAATCGTATTCCGCCTGCGAAAGCTGTCCGCTCTGGAGTTTCGCGGCCGGGGTCGCATACAGGGAATACCAAAATACGAGCCACAACAGCCCGACAACGCCGGTGAGAATAAACGCCCATTCCCAGCCCCAGGCTTTGGCAATGCCCGGCACGATCAGCGGCCCGACGATGGCCCCGACGTTGGCGCCGGAGTTGTAAAGTCCGGTGGCGAAGGCGCGTTCCTTCTTCGGAAACCATTCCGCGATGGTTTTGTTGGCCGCCGGAAAGTTGCCGGCTTCGGTGACGCCCAGCGCCGCCCGCCAGAAGCCGAAACTCCAGGTGCGTTGTCCGAAGGCGTGTCCGATGGCCGCGATGCTCCAGCCGATGAGGGAGTAAGCGTAACCCGATTTCGTGCCCACCTTGTCAATGATCTTCCCGGCCAGCAGCATTCCCGCCGCGTAGGCGATCTGGAAGCAGATCACCACGGTGGAATAATTCAGCTCCTGGATCGGTTTTTCGGCCCCAAACACGCCCGCAGCGGAGAGTACCGGCTTGAGCAGGCCCAGGACGTTTCGATCCAGGTAATTGATGGTCGTGGCGGCGAAGACCAAAGCGCAGATCGTCCACCGATGGCGGCCGATGCTCTCATTCACGGAAGCGAGGCTCATAGATATTGTTGCACCTGCGGGATGCACTGTGCCGCAACTCACGGGAGGACCGCACGAAAAAACGCTCAGATCCCATCGCAAGAAACCGGCTTGTCATCCGCCGGGAGAAGATCAATTCTTCCGGCAGCCGACGGCTATGAAAAATCCAGCGCAACCCTCCCTGCTTCCGAACCGGAGTGCCGCCGCCACGGCCGCGAGCTGGCGATTGGCACCTTCGCGCGCCAGCACCAGCGCGCCCGCCGCGAAACTACTTTGGGCGATGTGGGCTCTGGTGCTGCTCGCCGCCATGTCCGGGCACGCGGGCGAAGTTCTATTCCAGGACGACTTCAAGGGCCGACTCGGCGAAGGTTGGGCCTGGCGGCGCGAAGACCCGAAAGGTTGGCGAATCACAGCCCACGGTCTCGAAGTCCGCACCCTGCCGGGCAATATGTGGGGGCCGGGCAACAACGCCAAGAACGTGCTTGTGCGGAGCCTGCCCGACCCGGCGCTGGGCGACCTGGAAATTTCCGCGAACATCACGAACCAACCCACCGCCCAATACGAACAGGTGGACCTAGTCTGGTATTACGACGACAGCCACATGGTGAAGTTGGGCCAGGAACTGGTGGACGGCAAACTCAGCATCGTCATGGGCCGTGAGGAAGCCGACAAGACGCGGACGATTGCTATCATTCCGCTGAAATCTTTTTCGGTGCGCTTGCGATTCCAGGTTGCCGGCAATCGCATCCGTGGTGAGTTCCGTCCGCCGGATGCGGAGATGTGGCAGAAAGCCGGCGAGTGTGATTTGCCAGTTCACGGCAAGCCGAACGTGAGCCTGCAATTCTACCAAGGCCCGGCCGACGCCGAGCACTGGGCGCGGGTCACTGATTTCTCGATCCGACGCCTACCCAAATGAACCCCGGGGGTGATTGGTTCGTGCCCGTGTTGCTGGCGGACTTGAAACCTGCGGAACACTCCCGAGCGCGAAACTATCTGATGAGTCTCTGGGTCAAGGGCCAATACGTTTCGCTCCACATGGTGGGGGAATCCGAAGACACTGCCGGCCCAAGCCAAAGTCAAAACCATGATACTTCGGTAACATTGAGAAGTTGTGAATTCAATAAGGCCCGCCCCACGAACTGCCTCCCAAGAGCGTTTGGCCAAACGAATGGGGCCAGGCGAATGACTCTTGCCGATTCGTTAGTCTCCATTCGGCGGTCCCAATTTCCGCTCGCAGTTGCGTGAGCCGGGTTGATCAAATTCGTTTCAACTTCGCGCAATAACCTTGTCCAAGCCGGACGGAATTTGTCACGGTGTTGGCGTCAAATATGAAACGAACCATCCCAATAGTTCTAGCCGTCCTCGTCGCGGGTGGTTCCGCGCCGATCGCCCACGCCGGCGACGTCAGCTACTACGGCATCATCAAATCCCAGCGCTACCAGCAAACCGTAAGCACCCCGCCGACGGCGCTGCTCAGCAACGCTTTTGCTTTCAACGCCTTCGTCATCGCGACCACGAATCTTGCGGTGACCAATGCCACCGTGAAAGCACCCGCGCCCAGCGCCACGCCCACTCGCACACTGGTTTCGCGCCTCATCGGTGGGGATTGGCAGTACGATGAGCAGTTTAACACCGCGAACGCCTTGGACACAGCCTATCCAACCGCGACCCTCACCTCCTACACTTTCACCATCTCCGCCACGAATGACGGCGTGCGCTCGGCCTCGGCGAATTTCTTCCTCGCGAGTTCGCCGCCCACGCCTCAGATCAGCAACTTGTCCGCTGCCCAACACATTGATACCACCGCGAATTTCACGCTCGCCTGGAATCCGCTGAACGGCTCCGGTCTCGACATCGTTCAAGTCACGATCCTGGGAGCCGCGAGCAATGTCGTCTTCGCGTCGCCCGTGCCGTTTTCAAGCAACGCCCTGAACGGAGCCTCGACCGCGCTCGTCATCCCGGCCTACGCGTTGCCAGCCGGTCGCCAACTCTCCGGCCACCTGACCATCGGGAAACCGGGTTTCCCCAACACTACTTCCTACCCCGGGGCCACGGGCATCGGGGCCTTGGCGCGCGATACGGAATTTCCGCTGGCCACGCTTCCGCCCCTGCCGCCCCGGCTGGAGGTCCTTTCGCGTCGCGCCGCACCATTCGTGGTGGGTTTCACCGGCGAATCGAACCGCAACTATCTGTTGCAGGGGAGCGCGAACCTGAGCAACTGGCTCGACGTGCGCCTGACCAATTCTCCCACCGGCTCTGGCGTCATTACCGACCACCTATCCAATGTGTTCCCGCAGCGATTCTACCGAATCCAAGTGCTGCCTTAGCTACAGTCACTTCCTCAGTATTAACAATACCACCGGCGTCCAGTTCGCCAACGACCCGTTCACCAACCATGTCTTTACCTGTGCCGTGCCGGCCGAGGGCCGTTGGCATTCCGTTCCTGTCACGGCGAAGCGCAATGATCCGCTGGGCATCAAGTGACCGGGGCAGAGACCCGACGACGAACCGTCCGCGTGTTGGGGTGCAGCGCACCAGCCACAGCCTGTTGGAGAACTCCGGGACATCAGGCGAATTCGAGGTGTCCAGTCTTAGAGTCTG
>CAIKLQ010000264.1 GCA_903828255.1 uncultured Verrucomicrobiota bacterium | reverse complement strand
GAGCAAGTGGTTGTCGTTACTGATTTCAGGATTTGCCTTGGTGGCCAGCGATCTCACGGCAGACCCGGCTCCGCCCGCAGCACACTACGAAACCCGCGCCGAACATGATCCAAACGGCATCGGCAAGTTTTTCATGGGCCGCGAAATCGCGCAGGTCATGGGCCACCAAGCCGCCGACTGGCTCGAACGCCCCGAACGCGAAAAGGAAGAGCGCCCCGATCTTTTGCTGCCCGCGCTCAAGCTGAAGCCCGGCGACGCCGTCGCGGACATCGGTTGCGGCAGCGGCTACTACACGCGCCGTCTCGCGCAAACCGTCGGCACGAATGGAGTGGTTTATGCCGTGGAAATTCAGCAGGAAATGCTGGATGTGCTCACCAACAAACTGCCGTCGGACTTGGTCCGCCAGGTCCGCCCCGTCCTCGGCACCACAAGCGATCCGAAACTCCCGCCGGCGACAGTTGACTTGATCCTCCTCGTGGACGTGTATCACGAATTCGATCAACCGTTCGAGATGACCCAAGCCATGACCCGCGCCCTCAAGCCCGGCGGACGGTTGGTGTTCGCCGAGTTCCGCGGCGAGGATCCAAACATGCCCATCAAGCGCGTTCACAAAATGACCGAAGCGCAGGTCCGCAAAGAGATGAGCGTGCAACCGCTCGAATGGGCGGAGACGATCGAAACCCTGCCGATGCAGCACATCATCGTGTTTCGGAAGAAGACTAGCTGAGAAGCGCGCACGTCCCCGGAGCGCGGACAGTCCCCCTCGCCCACAGCGCATCGCAAGACCCGTAAGCACCGATGAATTCCGCCACCACTCCGCAATCACGCGCGGCGCCCGAGGCCGGGCGCACTCCACCAATACCGCGAGGCCGACCATGCCCTCACCCGGTTTTAACCACCCCGGTGCTACGTCGTCTTTCGCGCTTGCCAGAGTCAGTCTAAACTTCTACCAGTTGACCGAACCGATCAACGGCCACACTCAAATGAACACCAACTCCCAATCCAAAACCCACCCCTTCAACCGCCGCAAGTTCCTCGCTGCCGCCAGCACAACCGCCGCCGGCTTCGCCATCCTCAAGCCTCAACTCGTCTTCGGGGATGTCGCCAACCGTAAGCTCGATGTCGGCCTCATCGGCTGCGGCGGGCGCGGCGATTGGATCACCAACCTTTTCAAAGAGCACGCCGGGTTTAATTTTGCCGCCGCTGCGGATTACTTTCCAGAGAAGGTGGCCGCCTTCGGCGACAAACACGGCGTGCCGGCGGGGAAGCGGTTCTCCGGTTTGTCCGGCTACCATCGCTTGCTCGAACAGAAGCTCGACGCGGTGATCATTGAGTCGCCCCCGTATTTTCATCCCGAGCAAGCCGCCGCTGCCGTGGATGCGGGCAAGCACGTTTATTTGGCCAAGCCGGTTGCGGTGGACGTGCCGGGCTGCCGCACGGTCGAGGCGAGCGGCAAGAAAGCGACCGCGAATAAACTCTGCTTCCTCGCGGACTTCCAGACGCGCGCCCACCCGTCCTACCAGGAAGCTGTCAAGCGCGTGCAGGGCGGGATGATCGGCCGCATTGTGTCCGTGGACGCCGCTTATCATTGCGGCCCGACGTGGGGTGGGATGGACGCGGTGTTGCGCAAAGACCCCAAGAACCCGGAAGTTCGCCTCCGCGCATGGGGCGTGGACCGCGTGCTTTCGGGGGATGTCATTACCGAGCAAAACATCCACGCACTGGACGTGACGACCTGGTTTCTCGACGCCGCACCGCTCAGGGCAATTGGCACGGGCGGACGCGCGCGGGATTTTCTGGGAGATTGCTGGGATCACTTCGGGGTTATGTTCCATTTCCCAAACCAGGTGATGGTGAGCTTCAGTTCCACACAGGTGGGCCACGGATTCGATGACATCCTGTGCCGGGTTTACGGGATGGCGGGCACGGCGGACACGCATTACTTCGGCGAGGTCAAGGTCCGCGCGAAGGACGACTTGTTCAACGGCGGCACAATGACGAACCTCTTCACTGAGGGCGTCCAGAAAAATATCGCCACGTTCTACGACTCAATTACCAACGGCAACTTCGCCAATCCCACCGTCGCACCCAGCGTGCGGAGCAACCTGACGACCATCTTGGGCCGCACCGCCGCCTACACGGACCGCGAAGTCACTTGGGAAGCGATGATCCGGTCGGGGGAAAAGTTGACGGCGAACTTGAAAGGGTTGAAGTCCTAACGGCTCACTCCGTCGCCGCCCGCATCGCCGCAAACAAATTCTTGCCCGCATCGAGCTGGACAGGTTTCTTGGATTTTTCGTCCTCCAACTCGACGAGTTCTGCCGGAATCTCCTTCAGAAAAGGGGACGGGTGGCACGGCATCATCTGGCCATATTTCTTGCGGGCACCGCAATGGCTGATGGCCAGCGTCTGCATGGCCCGCGTCACCGCCACGTAAAACAGCCGCCGCTCCTCATCCATCGTCCCCTCCACTTTCGAGCGTGAGTGCGGCAGCAGCCCGTCCTCCAGGCCGACGACGTACACATGCGGAAACTCCAACCCTTTGCAACTGTGCATTGTGATGAGCGTCACGGCGTCGCCCTTCGCCTCCTCCTTGTCTTCTCGATCGTTGTCGAGCGTGATGTCTTCGAGAAAACTCTCGAGCTGTTCCGCGAGTGATTTGTCCGCCGCGAAACTGCGATCAAGCGTCGCGACCAGGTCCCTCAGATTACGAACGCGATTCTCGCCAGTTTCGGCGTCTTTCTCCGAGCGGCGCAGTTCAGCCAAGTAACCGGTTTCGTCGAGGAAGCTTTCCGCCCAGGATCGGAGGCTATGAGGCCTTGGCGAGGTTGAACGCGCGAACCGGTCCCCCTCACCCTGGCCCTCTCCCTCTCCGCGGGGGAGAGGGAATAGCGGTCGTTCGCCGCTTGATTTCTCTAGCCGCATCCCGCCGTTGTCCGTCCCCGTTTCGCGTTGTGGCTGCCGATGATTCTCCCTCGCCCCTTCGGAAGGGGAGAGGGCTGGGGTGAGGGGATTGCCTTGGAGTTGCCCCCGCGTGCGTTCGACCAATTCCACGAACGCCTCGATGGACTCCCGCGTTCGCGTCTGGAACGTCGTGGTCACCGCCGGATTTTTCATCGCGGCGAACACCGATCCCTTGCGCTCATGGCTCGCGCCGAGCAACCGCTCCATCGTGACATCGCTCAAACCACGGGCCGGGACGTTGGCGATGCGGAGCAGGCTGACGTCATCGTTCGGGTTCAGCAATGTTTTGAGATAGGCCATCAGGTCGCGGACCTCACGCCGGTCGAAGAAACTCTGACCACCGATGAGATGGTAGCGAACGTTGCCCTGCCGGAGCGCGGTTTCGAGTGGACGCGACTGGATATTCGTCCGAAACAAGATCGCGTTGTCGGCCCATGGCACACGTCGGGCGTGGCGGGAAAACTCGATTTGCTCCACGACATTTCGCGCTTCCTCTTCGTCGTTCTCGTAGGTTCGCAAGGCGATCTTCGTCCCCTGCCCTTTCTGCGACCAGAGTTGTTTCGCCCGCCGCCGGAGGTTGTTTTTGATGATGGCGTTTGCCGCGGTGAGGATCGTAGTGGTGGAGCGGTAATTTTGTTCGAGCTTCACGACCTTGACCTCGGGAAAATGCTTTTCCAAATCGAGCAAGTTGGCGACCTCCGCGCCGCGCCAGCCGTAAATGCTCTGATCATCATCACCCACGACGCAGAGGTTGCGATGCTTGAGGGTGAGCAGATGAACGAGTTGGAACTGGGCGGCGTTCGTGTCCTGATACTCATCCACCATGACATAGCGATACTTGGCGCGGCAGGCTTCGAGCGCGTCCGGATGCTCCTTGAACAGCCGCAGCGTCAGCAGGATCAAGTCGTCAAAATCAACCGCATTGCAGGCGTGCAAGGCCGACTCGTAGCGCGTCTGCACATGCTCTGCCATTGCCCGCACGCTGGGATCCCCAAAGACCGCCGCGCGCTCGCCGCCATTCTTAAACCGGCTGAGGAGGCTCAGGATGGCCGACGGATCGGTTTTCTCTCCTTTGGCGGAAATGTTCGCCAGGATTTTCTTAACCGCTCCAAGCTGATCCGACTCGTCGTAAATGACAAAGTTTCGTTTGTAGCCCAGCTTTTCGATGTGCTGGCGGAGGATGCGAACGCACAGGGAGTGGAAAGTGCAGATCGTGGGGCGTGGGGCGGGTTGCGCAGCACCGGAGATCGGGTCGAAAGTCTTGCGCGCTTTCGGCAGCAACTTGGTGACCCGCTCCCGCATCTCACGCGCAGCTTTGTTGGTGAAGGTGACGCCTAGAATGTTGTCCGGCGCGATGCTCCTGCGAACCATGTGCGCGATGCGAAACGTGATGACGCGCGTCTTGCCCGTGCCCGCGCCCGCCAAAATGAGCACCGGGCCGTTGATCGTCTCGACGGCTTGGCGTTGTTGCGGGTTGAGCGTGTTCAAATCCACCATGAGCGCGCGGAGTGTAGTTTTCGGAACGCTCAACGCAAGCGCATTGGCGCGCGGGAGAATCCGAGAAAGGCAGAGTCTCGTCGGACAGGTCGGACGAGTCTGCCCCAGGAAGAATTGCCGGGGCCCGGCCCAGCTCCGGTTTTACGAAACCCCACTGCCACGCTGACAACGCGGGCAGTAAAACGTGCTCCGCGCCGCCTGCACAATCCGCTTGATAGCCGTGCCGCAGCGCACGCAGGATTTTCCCCGACGGTCGTAAACGCGCAATCGCTCCCCGTAAAAGTCCGGCGCGTCCACCGCCCGACCGAAGTAAAACAACCCATCTCCGGCGGCATCCCCAAAGTTCAGTGGAATCGTGCTCCCCAGGCGAATCGCCGTGGTCAAAACGTCACGGATCGCCCGCCACAAACGCCTAACCTGCGCCCTTGTCAATCGGCCCGCGGCAGTGCGCGGCGAAATCCGCGCCCGAAACAACGCTTCGCTGGCGTAGATGTTTCCAATGCCAGCAACGAGGGCTTGATCAAGCAGTTTTACCTTGATGGCCCGCCGCGAGCATTTCAGTGCGACTGCCAGGCTGTCCGCGCTGAAATCCTCCCCCAGAGGTTCCGGGCCAAGCTTCGCGACGGTTGAGTCATCAAGCGTCAACCGCCCAAAGTAACGCTGGTCTTCGTAGATGAAGTTTTCCCGACCAAGGCCTAACACCACCGCAGCATGTTTCGGCAAAGGCGCGTTCCTACGCGCCAAAAACATGCGACCGGTCATTCCAAGGTGGCCCAGCAAGGTCAGGGTCTTCCTCCCGCGTGCCGTCTGGAGTTGAAACAAAAGAAATTTTCCCCGGCGCGACAGCCCAGTGATTTTAGCACCCGTTAGAACACGCTGAAATTCCCTCAGCGACGTCGGCGAAACCACGCGCGCCCGCCGCACTTCAACGCGGCGGATGGTTTTGTTCCGCACCAGTGGGCGCAGATGGCGCACCAGGACCTCGACTTCGGGTAGTTCAGGCATGTGCGGGAAACACACAAGCACCCAAACACCCCAATGCCACAATCAGCATTGCGTTCCTCCACTTGGGCACTTGGGTCCTTGAGTGTTTGGGTATTCTTCTCACCCCGTCACCAGCGTTCCGATCTTCTCACCCATCACCACGCGGCGCAGATTATGCGGTCTGAAGAAATCAAAAACGATGATCGGCATTTTGTTGTCGAGACAGAGCGAGAAGGCGGTGGAGTCCATGACCTTGAGTTGCCTCTGCAAGGCGTCGAGATAGGTGATTTGTGGAAAGCGCTTCGCGTTTGCGTTCTTTTTTGGATCACTGTCGTAAATGCCGTCCACCTTGGTGGCTTTCAAGATTACCTCGGCACCAATCTCGTTCGCGCGTAACGCCGCCGCCGTGTCGGTGGAGAAATACGGATTGCCGGTGCCGCCGCCAAAAATTACCACCCGCCCCTTTTCCAGATGCCGCACCGCGCGCCGGCGGATGAACGTCTCAGCCACTTGCGCCATAGTGATCGCGCTCTGCACGCGCGTGGGCACGCCGAGCTTTTCGAGTGAGTCCTGCAATGCGAGAGCATTGATGATCGTGGCCAACATGCCCATGTAGTCGCCCGTTGCGCGTTCGATGCCGCGCTCGCTGCCGGAGAGGCCGCGAAAAATATTCCCACCGCCCACGACCACCACCACCTGCACGCCCAACTCGCGCACCTCGCGAACTTGCCCGGCCATGTCCAGCACAGCTTCGGGGCTGATGCCGACGCCACTTTCCCCGCCGAGCGCCTCGCCGCTGAGTTTGAGAAGAATGCGGGAGTATTTGGGAAGTTGGTTTTTCTTCATGGTGTTGCGTTGCGTAATTAAACCGGCGGGTGGTTTTTATCAGTCTGGACGGCGGAGGTCAATTGAAAGACCGAGTCGTGAGCACTTCCACCAACCAAAGAAACCCTTAGGCGAGGCGACGCGGTTTCTACTATTTGCAGAGTTTGCACGCCTGCGGCCGTTGTAATAAGATGGATTCCTTACGACTCAAACAAAAAGCCCGCTCTTGCGAGCGGGCTTCGTAATTCAGGTTAGGCTTTGGCTTACTTCGTTTCCGCTTTGCCGTCTTCAGCGGCCGCCACGTCGACGGGAGCGGAAATCGTGTCTACCCATTCGAGGATGGCTTTCTGAGCAGAGTCACCGGGGCGTTGTTCCATCCGAATGATGCGGGTGTAACCGCCGTTGCGTTCCTTGAACGCGGGCGCAATGTCCTCGAAAAGAATGCGAATCACGTCTTCCTGCGTGCGCCACTTCTTACGATCAACCTTGGAAAGCTGAATGGTGACAGCCGGCCCGCGCGTATGCAAACGCGCTGCCGCGAGTCGGCGGGCGTAAGGCGTACCGCGCTTGCCGAGGCTGACGACTTTTTCCGCAACCGACCGCGCCGCCTTGGCCTTGGCTAAGGTGGTGGTCACGCGCTTGTGTTTAATGAGACTGCAAACCAAGTTCGACAGCATCGCATTGCGGTGCTCGAAGGTGCGTCCCAGTTTTGCCGTTCGCTTCAGATGTCGCATAGAATTTCCCTATTCGGCGGCCGGCTCTTCCTTGGGCGCTTCGATCAGACCCGGTTCAAAGGTCATGCCGAGCGAGAGCCCGAGGCCGGTGAGTTTGTCTTTGATTTCGGTGAGCGATTTCTTGCCGAAGTTGCGGTACTTGAGCATCTCCGCTTCGCTCTTCAGGGCCAACTGCCCAACGGTGGTTATATTGGCGTTGTTGAGACAATTGGCGGCGCGCACACTGAGTTCGATCTCGTTCACACTCATGTTGAGCAGCTTCTTCAGCTTGTTCTTCTCGTCGTCCTGCCGGTCCACGACTTCCTCGAACTCCACGGCGTTCTTGTCGTAGGCCACAAAGACATCCAAGTGATGCGCAAGGATCGCTGAGGCTTGCGTGAGGGCGTCGTCAGGGTTGATGCGCCCGTCAGTCCAAACTTCTAAAATCAAGCGGTCATAATCCGTGCGCTGGCCAACACGGGCAGCCTCAACCGAATAACGGACGCGGGAGACGGGCGAGAACAGCGAATCAATCGCAATGACGCCGATGGCTTGACCGGGTTTCTTGTTTTCATCACCCGGGCAGAAGCCCCGGCCGATTTTCACCGTCAGTTCCATTTCCAGCTTTTTCTTTTTGTCGAGCGTGCAGATATGCTGGTCGCCGTTTACCACTTCAACGTTTTGGTTAACCTGAATATCAGCGGCTGTCACGGCGCCCTCCTTGTTTACGGAGATCATCAGAACTTGCTCGTCGCGGGTATGGGCCTTGAACTTTACCCTCTTCAGATTCAAAACGATGTCGGTGACATCTTCCACCACGCCATCAATCGTGGCGAACTCGTGCATCGCGGTATCCACTTTGATGGAGGTGATGGCCGCGCCTTCCAGCGAGCTCAACAGCACGCGGCGCAACGAGTTTCCGATGGTGTGTCCGTACCCGGTTTCAAACGGGTCGGCCACAAACTTGGCGTAGGTATCTGTCGCACTCGCTTCTTCCTTCTGCAAGCGCTTTGGCATTTCAAATCTTCCGAGACGTACTGGCATGGTTTCCTTTCAACAATTTTAAACTGATTACCCTAGCGTTATTCCCGACACCAAGGAAATCCGTATAATTGTTTTTTGTCCCGCAAGCGGGACGGTTCTTGGTTAACGGGAATAAAATTCGACGACGGCCTGCTCGTTGGCGATGGGGTTTATCTCTTCGCGCGTCGGAATGCGCATCACCACGCCCTTGAGTTCGTCCTTCCCCAAAGAGAGCCAATCCGGAACGGATCGGCTGGTGGACATTTCGAGATTCTTGGTCGCCAACTGTCGGGCCACACTCGTGCCCTTGACCGTGACAATATCATTCACGCGCAAAGCGCATGACGCTACGTTCACCTTGCGACCGTTCACGGCAATGTGACCGTGCGAAACCATCTGCCGCGCCGAGGCTCGGGTCGTTCCGAAACCAAGGTGAAAAACGACATTGTCGAGGCGCGTCTCCAGAATCTGTAGCATCTGCTCACCGGTGACGCCACGACGCTTGAGAGCCTTTTCGTACACTCCGCGGAACTGTCGTTCCATGAGTCCGTAATAATATCGAAGCTTTTGCTTCTCGATCAAGCCCAGACCGTAATCCGTCGTCTTGCGACGGGATTTAGGACCGTGAACACCGGGACCGTAGTTGCGGCGTTCGAGGTATTTTGTGGGACCGAAAATCGGTATTCCGAACCGACGGCTGATGCGAACCCGGGGACCTGTATAGCGTGCCATAAATCGTGATGCGTGATGCGTGATGCGTGTAACTAAACCCGTCGCTTTTTGCGAGGACGGCAGCCGTTGTGCGGAATGGGCGTGACGTCTTTGATGGCGTTGATTTCCAAACCGATCGCCTGCAAAGCGCGGATCGCGGATTCGCGACCTGAACCAGGCCCTTTGACGCGGATTTCCACTTCGCGCAGGCCGTGCGCCATTGCCTGACGGGCAGCGTCCTGGGCGACCTGTTGGGCCGCATAGGCCGTACTCTTGCGCGAGCCCTTGAAACCGACCCGACCGGCGCTCGACCATCCGATGAGGTTCCCGTGCATGTCGGTGATCGTTACTTGAGTGTTGTTAAACGTAGCCAGAATGTTCGCGATGCCGACGGTAATATTCTTCGCGTGTTTGGCCTTGATGATCTTCTTACCTGCAGAATCATCACCCAGCAGTTCAGCAGCGGTAGGCGCGGTGGCGGCTACTGGACCAACTGGTGAGGCGGTAGCTGCAACGGTACCGGGACTCCCTATTTCCGCTGTGGCACCGATCGCCACGGGCTTTTTTTGTTTGTCGGCAGCCGGCTTTATGGTTTTTTCCGGAGCAACGGCACCGGCTTTTGCGTCCTTTTTCGGCGCGGATTTTTTCTTAATTTCGTCAGGCATAGAAAATCAGATTAGTGAATTCCGGTCTTGGCGTTAGGATTCCGTTGCACTCCGACCGTCTTGCGCGGTCCTTTGCGGGTGCGGGCGTTGGTTTGTGTCCGCTGCCCTCGCACCGGCAGGCTGCGCATGTGACGCATTCCACGGTAGCACTTGATGCCTTGCAGGCGCTTGAGGTTAATACCGAGTTCTCGACGCAGATCGCCTTCGATCACATACTTGCCGTCCTGGATGGCGTGTACGATCTGCGAAAGTTGCGCTTCGGTGAGATCCTTTGCCCGGATGCTCGGGTCGATATTGGCGCGAGTCAGCACCTCCATCGCGTTGACTGGGCCGATTCCATAGATGTAGCGCAGGGCAATATCAATGCGCTTGTTCGGCGGAACTTCCACTCCAATAATGCGTGCCATAATTCGTTAATTGATTTAACCCTGACGTTGTTTGTGGCGCTTGTTCGTGCAGATAACACGAATGATGCCCCGGCGACGCACAATCTTGCAGTGCTCGCAAAGTTTTTTAACTGACGCGCGAACTTTCATATCAAATCTTTTTTGTCCCAACCAATATCCGCCCTGACGATAAATCGTAGGGCGTCAAATTTATTTTCACCGTCTCTCCGGAAACAAACCCTGCGTGTGTCTCGCCCGCACGACTCGCCAGAAACCCCAACAGGCGGTGTCCGTTAGCCAGCTTCAGGCGATAGGTTCCGTTCACGAGCCTATTGAGCACTATACCTTCAACTTGGAAGGAATTCGTTCCGGCCATGTCAAAATCTCCGGCTCACCTTCGGTGATCAAGACCGTATGCTCGAAATGGGCCGCTAGTGAACCATCTTGCGTCACCACTGTCCAGCCGTCTTTCAATATTTTCACGCCTGAGTGCCCCGCCACGACCATCGGCTCGATGGCTAATGTCATGCCCGCTCGAAGCCTCTGGTTGCATTTGCTGTCTACAAAGTTTGGCACCTGCGGTTCTTCGTGCATGGTTCGGCCCACGCCGTGCCCGACGAATTCCCGCACCACATTGAAGCCGTTGTTTTCAACGTAATCCTGAATTGACCGCGAAATGTCGGTCACCCGTTTTCCGGGCACTGCCTCGGCAATTCCCACGTAGAGCGCCTGATCGGTCACGTCCATCAAGCGTTGGGCAAGCACCCCGCAACCACCAACGGCGACAGTCTTGGCCGTGTCACCAACAAAACCTTTAAACATTACGCCGCAGTCGATGCTTACAATGTCGCCAAAGCGCAACTGTCGGTCCCCGGCCAAACCGTGAACCACTTCGTCATTCACCGAGATGCACGTCTGACACGGATACTTGCGGTATCCCAAGAATGCGCTCCTAGCACCCAGCGCCCGGATTCGTTCCGCCGCAAAATTGTCAACTTGCCGTGTTGTCACGCCGGGTTGAATAAAAGCCGCCACATCTCTCAAAACGGCTCCAGCCACGTTGCACGCGGGCCGCATTGATTCCAAGTCCCGCTCGTTCTTGAGAATGATCATCTTGATGCGTGCCTGGTTTTGTGTTTCGGTCCTAGTATTGCCAAGCAATCTGGCTGTTTCCGGACGCATCACACAACACAGAACTCCCTAGAACCGCCCGCGCAACCGCCCTTTCTTTAAAAACCCATCGTAGTGCCGCATCATCAAGTGCGACTCGACTTGACGCATGGTATCCAGCATCACGCCAACAGTGATCAACATACTCGTTCCGCCAAAAAATTGTGTCACATCATACGGGATGTTCATTTCCCGGGCTAATATGATTGGGATGACGGCGATGACTGTCAGAAATACTGCCCCTGCGAGGGTAATGCGCGTCATGGCATGGTGTAGAAAATCCGCAGTCGCCTGACCGGGCCGCACGCCTGGAATGTAGCCGCCGTTCTTCTTGAGGTCGTCGGCAATCGTCAATTCATTAAACTGGGTGGCCACCCAAAAATAGGAGAAGAACAATATCATCAAACTGTAAACCGTGAGGTAGATTGCCGCCCCTTCGGTCAGATGCCGGGCAACCCCATTGAGCAGGTTGACGATAAACGGTTCTTTGAAAAATGTGCCCATGCGCGTAGCCAGTTGCTGTGGAAAGCTAAGAATCGCTCCAGCAAAGATAATAGGCATGACACCCGCATAGTTCACACGCAATGGCATGAACGACGTGCCGCCAGAATAGACTTTTCGGCCTACCGCGCGCTGTGCATACTGCACTGGGATTTTTCGCTGCGCCTGCGTCACCGCAATCACGCCGGCAATTACCCCGGCTAACAACAAGAACAAGGCGGCGGCATGGCCCAGGTTATATTTTGCCTCCACGTCACCCACGGAAAAAAACATCCCCTGCATCGCCGTGACCGCTTTCGGTAATCGTGCGACGATGCCGATCGTGATCACGAGCGAAACCCCGTTGCCGATGCCCCGCTCGGTGATTTGTTCGCCAAGCCACATGAGTAGCATCGTACCGGTAGTCAGCACCAGCAGGGTCTGAATCCGATAAACCCAAATCCAATCCGCCGAGTAAAGCACCAACTTACCTATGTTCTGATCGAGCGAGCCGGGCTTCTCCCAACCGAATGTGATGAATGCTCCCTGCAATAAACACAAGGCCACTGTCAGGTAACGCCCGTATTGAATGATCTTGGTTCGTCCGCCTTCCTCCCGTGCCAACTTACTTAATTGCGGCACGACCGCTGTGAGCAACTGGATGATGATCGTCGCGCTAATGTATGGCATGATGCCTAGAGCACCCACCGCGCAATGTTCGAGCGCGCCGCCGGTGAACAGGTTGTACATCCCCACCGCACCGCCCGCTGTTTTGCTGTTGAAGAACGCGGTCAATACTTCGGCGTCCAGTCCCGGGACGCGCACGTAGGCTATCACGCGACAGACCGCCAAAATGAGCATGGTGAAGATAATCCGGGATTTTAATTCCGGAATCTTGAAGCAGTTGCCGAATGTGTTGGCGAGAGAGGCCAGCATGGATTAATTCCGAAAAGTGATCAGACCTGAGCTGCAGCGTGCTTTTGGCCGCTCGCCACCTCGCACTGCCCGCCATGCGCTTCGATTTTGGTTTTCGCTGCGACACTGAATGAGCTCGCGCTGACTGTTAGCTTCTTGGTCAGCTCGCCCCCGCTCAAAATCTTGATGCCGTCGCCAGGGCCGTTGGCTAGGCCAGCGGATCGGAGCATGACTTCGTTCACTTTCGCGCCATCTTCAAACACGTTTAGTTCACCGACATTCACTGGAATATACCGCGTCCCAAAACGCTTGTTGTTGAAGCCACGCTTTGGAATGCGGCGGATTAACGGCATCTGGCCGCCTTCAAACCCGATGCGGATAGAACTTCCCGAACGCGCAGTCTGGCCCTTGCCACCGCGACCGGCGGTCTTGCCTCGCCCGCTGGATTCACCCTGACCGAGACGTTTTCGCCGATGTTTGGCACCAGGACGCGGTTTGAGATCATGTAGTCGCATAAAAATATCAAACCAAAGTTTCCGAGGGAGCCGTCGGCGTCACGGAAATCGTCGGCGTTACCATTTTCTTAATTGCAAGGCCGCGACCTTTGTAAATATCCTCGCGCAGCCGCAGGCTCAACAGCGCATTCAAAGTCGCCTTCACCACGTTGGCCGCATTACTGGAACCAAGGGACTTAGTAAGAACGTCCTTAATGCCGACAGATTCCAGCACTGCTCGGGCGGTCTTGCCTGCGATCACGCCTGTTCCGGGCGAGGCGGGACGGAGCAGAATTTTTGCCCCACCGTAACGGGAAAACACTTCGTGCGGAATTGTGGCGTCCTTCAGAGAAACCGATACCAACTGGGTGCGTGCAAGTTCTCCCCCCCGACGGATCGCATCAGCCACTTCGCTCGCCTTACCCAAAGCCACGCCCACGCGGCCTTTCTTGTCGCCTACCACAATGAGCGCGCTAAAGTTAAACCGCCGACCGCCCTTGACTACCTTTGAGGAACGGTTGATAAAAACTACTTTTTCGACCAAATCACCGTCTTTATGTTCGCGGCCAAATCCGTCGCCGCCACCGGGTCGACGCCCGCGGCCACGACCGCCGCCGCCGCCGCCGCCGCCGCCACCGACTCCACGGTAACCTCGCGTTGGTTCCTGACTCGGTGACGCAGGCACATCTGATGTTACTGGTTTCGTAATTTCTTCAGCCACAATTAAGTCTCCATTTCTGCTTTAAACTTTCAAACCCGCCGCGCGCGCGGCCTCCGCCAGAGTAGCCAGCTTGCCATAGACCGGCTTGCCGTCCTTGCTCTTCGACCAGTGATAGCGGGCTGCGCCACGATCTAACACCACGGCTTTGATTCCATTGCCCAACGCCGCGTCTGCCGCGAGCTTACCTATCACTTCGGCGCTGGCCACGTTAGCCGCGAGCTTTTCGCGATCCGGCGTGGCCTTGCTCCGCGTAGAAGCCGAAGCCAGCGTAGCCCCGGAATCGTCATCAATGAACTGCACATAAATGTGCTCATTAGTAAAGCACACGCTCATCCGTGGACGATCTTTCGTGCCCCATACTTTTTTTCGTACGCGCCAGTGACGAAGTTTTGCCAGGCGATGTTTCTTTTCCGTTCTCATGTTTTTAGGACACGGACTTGGCCGTGACGCAATCAATTATTGAACCGTTTTGCCTTCCTTGCGCTGGACGTGCTCGCCGGCGTATCGCACACCCTTGCCCTTGTAAGGCTCAGGCGGATAAAAACTCCGAATTTCCGCAGCAACTTGACCAACAACTTTCTTGTCCGGGCCTTCAATGGTCACTTTCGTATTCTCCTCGACCGTGACTTTGATTTGCGCGGGAATTGCGTAATTCAACGGGTGCGAGTAGCCGAGGGTGAGATTCACCATCTGCCCCACCACCGCAGCCTTGAAGCCGACGCCCTGAATCTCAAGCTTCTTGATGAAGCCATCGGTAACGCCTTTCACCATGTTATTGACCAGCGCGCGACTCAAGCCATGCAATGCCTTGGCCTGCGCATCATCGCCATCACGGCTCACCACGATATTTCCATCCTGAACTTTCAGGCTGGTGCGTTTTGGCAATTCCCAGTCGAGCCTGCCTTTCGGACCTTCGACCAAAACTTTCTGACCCTTCACCTCCACCTTTACTTTAGGCGGGATGGCAATCGGTTGTTTTCCAATACGTGACATGTGAGTGATGCGTAAATCGTAAAAATTACCAAACGTGGCAGATTACTTCGCCGCCGAGATTCTTCTTCCGCGCCTGCAGACCAGTCATCAAGCCTTCCGAGGTCGATATTACGGCTACACCCATGCCGTTAAGAACGCGCGGCATTTCCGTCGCGCTAACATAGTGGCGCAGACCGGGTTTGCTGATTCGGCGCAGGCCTTCAATAACACTCTTCTTGCCCTGATATTTCAGCTTGACCTTGATCTTCTTGGGAGACTTGCCCTCCACCGTCACCTCCGCGATGTATCCTTCCTGCTTGAGGATATGCGCAATGCTTTCCTTGATACGCGAGTGAGGCAACTCCACCACCGGCGCTAGCGCCAAACCCGCATTGCGGATGCGGCACAACATATCAGAAATCGGATCA
Source organism: uncultured Verrucomicrobiota bacterium (assembly GCA_903828255.1). Classification (GTDB taxonomy): domain Bacteria; phylum Verrucomicrobiota; class Verrucomicrobiia; order Limisphaerales; family JADLHS01; genus CAIKLQ01. Next base: position 14,904 of record CAIKLQ010000264.1, on the reverse strand, counting down.
GTCATAATATTACCAACTGGCCTTCACCACACCAGGAATCAAACCATTCAATGCCGCTTCGCGAAACGTCATCCGTGATGCGTTGAATTTCCGCAGATAGCCGTGCCGGCGACCGCTCATCGAGCACCGGTTCACCACGCGTGACGGGCCTGCGTTCCGCGGCAGCTTCGCCAAGCCAGCGTAATCACGCTTCGCCTTCAGTTCAGCGCGCTTCACGGCATACTTTTTCACCGTCTCGACTTTGCGCTTGTTGCGCTCCAACCATGCTTTCTTAGCCATAAATTCGTCAGTCGGTCTATTTGTCCGCAAACGGAAAGCCCATCAACTTCAACAACTCCAGCGCGCCTTCATTCGTGACCGCGTTGGTCACGAAGGTGATGTCCATCCCCTGAGTGCGCTTGATTTTTTCCATTTCGATCTCCGGAAAAATCGTCTGTTCGCTGACCCCGAAAGTGTAGTTGCCGCGCCCGTCGAATTTTCGCGGGGACAGTCCACGAAAGTCACGGATCCGGGGTAGTGCCGTCGCCACCAAGCGGTCGAAAAACTCATACATCGCATCCTTTCGCAACGTTACGCGACAGCCAATGGCCTGCCCCTCGCGCAATTTGAAATTCGCGATGTCGTGTCGTGACCGGCTGATCGCAGCCTTGCGCCCGGTTATCTGCGACAGGTCCTTGGCCGCGTCGTCAATGGCGCCCTTTTCCAGCGAAGCGCTCACGCCCATGTTGACCACAATTTTTTCGAGGCGCGGTATTTGGTGAACGTTTGCGTAGTTGTGCTTCGCCTTCAAGGCTGGCACTACCTCGTTCACGTACTTATTGTAAAGTCTGGCTTTCATTTCTAGGTGTCACGAGAATTTTCGTGACGGCTTAAATTCATCCCGTCTCTTCAGGCCTTGGCTACGACTCCGCCGCGTTTGGCAGCGCGTGCGTCAAAATCTCCGGCATCCATGACGTTCGAAAGATGCACCGAGCCTTCGCGTTCAATAATTGCCCCCTGCGGATGCTGCTGGCTCTTGCGCGTGTGTCGTTTGATCATTGCCACGCCTTCCACAATCACGCGCTCCTTCTTGGCCAAAATAGTGATAATGCGACCGCGCTTGCCTTTGTGTGCGCCGGACATCACCACGACCTCGTCGTTCTTCCTGACGTGAAAACTCTTCATAATTTCAAACCACTTCCGGCGCCAACGAGATAATTTTCATGAACCGCTTCTCACGCAACTCCCTCGCGACCGGTCCGAAAATCCGAGTTCCCTTGGGATTAAATTCCTTGTCAATGATCACCACCGCATTGCTGTCAAAACGCAGGTATGAGCCGTCGTTCCGACGAATCGCCTGCCGCGTCCGCACGACCACGGCGTCATGGACTTCGCCTTTTTTCACCGTGCCGTCGGGGGCGGCGACTTTGATGTGAATCTTGATCACATCGCCCACCCCGGCATAGCGCTGATTGCGACCCAGCACGCCAATCGTCCAAGCCACTTTGGCCCCGGTATTGTCGGCCACGTCAAGATGAGAGCGGATTTGCAGCATAAAGACTTGATTTAGGCGGTCACACGTTCCACACCGCTGGACTTCTCCACCACCGCCACCAAACGCCAGCACTTGAGCTTGGACAAGGGGCGGGTCTCTTCGATGCGAACCGTGTCCCCAATCTTCGCCTCGGATTTTTCGTCGTGGGCGTAAAACTTTGAGTACGCAGTTACTACTTTCTTATAGCGAGGATGCGGAAAGCGGCGCTCGATGCGGACCACGATCGTTTTGGTCATCTTGTTGGAGACGACTTCACCAACGCGCTCCTTTCGGTGACCTCGGACCATTGCCGTTTGTGTGGTTGTTTCAGCCATATCCAGTTGTCAAATTCTAAGCAGATTTTTTAGAGTACATGGTCGCGCTCTGGCGCAGTTGCGTGGTGCGCGTCTCCAAGCGAGCAATGTCGCGGCGCAACGTGTGCAAGCGCGCGGGCTTCTCGAGTTGCGCGCTCGCCTGCTGCAAACGCAGGTTAAACATCTCCTGCCGTAGGTCTCGGCTCTTGGCCGCCAACTCGACCAACGTCATGTCTTTAATTTCCGAAAATTTCATAGCCAACAATCCATCTTAACTCGCGCGCCGATGCCGCGATATAAACTTGGTCTTGATCGGCAGCTTCGTCGCGGCCAGCCGCAACGATTCTCGCGCGATCACTTCAGTCACACCGTCAACCTCAAACAAAACATTTGCCGGTCGGATCACCGCGACCCACGATTCGAGCGGGCCTTTGCCTTTTCCCATTCGCGTTTCGAGAGGCTTCTTCGTGTAGGACTTCTGCGGGAATATTCGGATCCACATTTTCCCGTGCCGCTTCATGTTGCGCGCAATCGCCACGCGAGCAGCTTCGATTTGCTTGGTGTCCATCCAACAGCGTTCAAGTGCCATCAAGCCGTATTCACCGAATGCCACTGTATTTCCGCGATTGGCCAGACCCCTGCGGCTGCCGCGGTGCATTTTCCGAAATTTTACTCTTGCTGGCTGTAATGGCATAACAAATCAAATTTTCCAAACTCAGTTCCCGGGCGCTTCCGTAATAGCCGCAGTCTTCAGCGTCGGCTTCTTCTCGCCCGTGCAGATCCAGCACTTGACGCCCAGTTTGCCATACATTGTCAAAGCCTCTGCGAATCCATAATCAATGCTAGCTCGGAGCGTGTGAAGCGGCACGCGGCCCCAGCGCTGGTTTTCAACTCGAGCGATTTCCGAACCGCCCAACCGCCCGCCGCAACGAATCTTAATGCCTTCCGCTCCGAAATCTTTCGCCGTCTGCACCGCCTTCTTCATCGCCCGACGGTACGAAACCCTGCGTTCGAGTTGCAGCGCGATATTCTCGGCGACCAACTGCGCGTCGAGTTCGGGCGTCTTCACCTCGATGATGTCCACGTAAACCTCCTTGCCGGTCATCTTGCTCAAGTCTTCCTTGATCTTGTCAATCTCGGCGCCTTTGCGACCGATCACGACGCCAGGTCGCGCCGTGAGAATCGTGATGCGACAACGGTTCGTCGCCCGCTCAATTAAAATCTTTGGCACGGAAGCCGTCTCCAGCTTCTTCTTCAGCAGATCGCGAATCTTGCGATCCTCGGTGAGCAACTTGCCGAATTCCTTCTTGCCAGCGTACCATTTGGATCGCCAGTCCTTGTTGACGCCGACGCGCAAACCGATTGGATTTGTTTTTTGTCCCATACTCAGCGTAGGACAGCCGATGCGGCTGTCTCTAACTTTTTCTTGATATCACTAGTAATCTTCATTTTGATTCTTGGGACAGTCGCCAAGCTGGCACTACTCTTTCCCGTCCGACACTGTGATTTTAATGTGGCAACGGCGCTTGATGATCGGCCCGGCCGAGCCGCGCGCCTTTGGCGTCATGCGCCGGAGGGATGTCGCCGTGCCCGCCACCGCTTCCTTCACCCGCAACGTCTCTGTCTTGACCTTGTTGTTGTTCTCGGCATTGGCAATCGCCGACGCCAGCGTCTTGGCCACGAACCGCGCCGACTTTCGAGGCACGAAAGCTAGCACAGCCTGCGCCTGCAACGCTGGCAAGCCTTGAATCTGACGTACCATCTCGCGCATCTTCTGCGCGGACATCGGCACATTCTTCATGATCGCGTGGACTTGCATAATACTATTTCGCCTCCGCCTTGGCCGTATGCGCGCCGTGTTTCTTGAACACTCGCGTCGGCGAGAATTCGCCCAACCGGTGGCCCACCATGTTTTCCGTCACAAAGACGGGGTTGAAAATCTTCCCGTTATGCACGGTGAACGTGAGGCCCACGAAATCCGGCGTGATCATTGATCGTCGCGACCAAGTCTTGATCGGCGTCTTTTGGTTCGTGCTCTTCGCCTTTTGGATTTTGTCCAGCAGGTGACCATCAATGAACGGACCTTTTTTGATTGAGCGTCCCATACCTATTTATTTTTCATGATCAAGCCGTTCCGTTGAACCACGATGAAACGATTCGACAACTTGCGTTTGTTGCGCGTCTTGCCACCCTTGGCCAGCAAACCCCACGGCGAAGTCAATTGCTGCCAGCCGCCACCACCCTTGCTCTTGCCCTGACCGCCGCCATTCGGATGGTCCACCGGATTGCGCGCCACGCCGCGGGTGATCGGACGGATACCGCGATGACGCGAACGACCCGCCTTGCCGAGTATCACATTTTCGTGCTCCGCGTTTCCGACCTGCCCAACGGTCGCGTAACACTCCTCGTTGATCTTGCGAATCTCACCTGATGGCAACCGCAACTGGGCATATCCATCAGCTCGCGACATCAACGTCGCCGCGCCACCCGCCGATCGCACCATCTGGGCACCGCGACCAGGAATAATTTCAATACAATGAATCGCCGATGCGAGCGGAATGGATTTGAGCGGAAGGCAATTTCCAATTTCCGGAGGTGACGTCGGCCCGCTCATGAGTTTGGTGCCGACCACCAATCCCACCGGCGCGACGATGTAACGCTTCTCACCATCCTTGTATTGCAGCAACGCCAACCGCGCGGATCGCATCGGATCGTATTCAATCGCCAAGACCGAAGCCTCGACGCCGTGCTTGTTGCGTCGGAAGTCCACCAATCGGATTTTCTGCTTGTGACCACCGCCAATACCGCGCGAGGTGGCGCGACCGAAATGGTTGCGCCCACCGGTCTTCTTGCGTATCTCGACCAAGCTCTTCTCCGGCTTTGACTTCGTAATCTCGCTGAAATCAGCGAAAGTAACGTAGCGCAAAGACGGCGTGAGCGGTCTAAATGATTTGACTGGCATAAAAATCAGTATTTCCAAGTCAGCAACTCTTGGAGCAGGCGAGCCATTATTCCTTTCCCCGCCGGGGATAAGTTATCGGCTTGCAAACATGCTGTCCGTTCGGCTTCGCAGCCCAAACGGAGCGCAGAGACTAGCAAACAAATGTTCCAGTGCAACAAGATTCTTAAATTTTTTTGGTTGGTAGTCGCGGCGGTCAAAACTCCTGCTGCGAGTGGCCTGAGAGAATGGCCTGAGATTCTGCGTAGCCACCAGCAGAGCCAACCGGATCCAAGGGCGAAACATTGCGGAAGCCAGTCCGGTGGATACAATCAAAAGCGGGTGGGGGAGGAGTTGGCGTTGCTGCGGGTGACAGAGTGCGCCAGTGCTCGGGTCCACCAAGGCATGGACGCTTGGCCGTCTGGTCAGATCAAAAGGAATTAGCTTCTGTCCACCTTGCTGTGGCCGATGACGGCCACACTCCGGATCGCACCCGCTTTTGATCTCACCCGGGGTCTCCTTGCGGAGAGGGAAGCCCGTTCTTGCCAAAATCCTTCGGTGCACTAAGTTCTCACCTGCAAGTTTGGCTCGTATCAACTGACGCGGGGAAGTGGTCGAACGATGATCAACCGAGACTCAACAATGCTTAAATTCATTCATTTCTGGACGGTGAAACTGCTCTTGGCGGTTACCTTGGCCATCTTCGTAACCGCCGCGCGCGGTCAGGTTTTGCAATCGCTTTACTCTTTTGCAGCCACGAACAGCTATTATCCCTATGCCGGACTGGTGGAGGCCAGCGATGGAAATCTTTACGGCACAACCCATCAAGGCGGCAGCAGTGATTTGGGGACGGTGTTCCAAATCAGCCCAGAGGGCGTGTTGACCACGCTGCGGTCGTTCACTGGAGCAAATGGGGCCTATCCGAGCGCCGGGCTTTTGCAGGCCAGCGATGGCAATTTTTATGGCGTCACCGAATCCGGGGGCCCGCATAACATAGGCACGGTGTTCAAATTGACCCCGGCCCTGGTCTTGACCACGCTGGTTTCATTCAACGGCACCAACGGCAGTTCGCCCCGGGCCAGTCTGGTGGAAGGAGACGACGGCAGTTTGTATGGCACCACGTATCTAGGGGGGCAAAATGGTAGCGGCACGGTCTTCAAGCTCACACCCGGGGGAACATTGACGACCTTGGTTAACTTCGCCACCAGCTGGGGCGGAAATCCGTGGGGCGGATTGGTGCTGGGCAGCGATGGTAATCTCTATGGCACCACTACCCTGTGGGGCTCAGGCTCCGCGGGAATCGTCTTCAAGATGACCCCCACGGGCAGCTTGACTACGTATAGCTTCACTGGCACCGGGAGTCCCAGTTCGCCGCGCGGCGAACTCGTGGAGGGCAGCGGTCACAATTTTTATGGCACGACCTATTCCGGCGGCGCGAGCAACTGCGGAACGGTGTTCAAACTATCATCCACCGGCACGTTGACCACGTTGGTATCCTTCGAGAACACCAATGGCAGTTATCCGCGCGCTGGCTTGACGCTCGGGGGAGATGGCAATTTCTATGGCACCACTTATTCCGGCGGGGCTGAGGGCTTTGGAACGATTTACCGGGTCACCCCGGTCGGACAGTTGACCACGCTGATTTCCTTTTCCAATAGCGATGGCCGTTATCCGTTGGGCAAAGTGCTGCAAGCCAGCGATGGCAACCTCTATGGCACGACTTTTTATGGCGGCGCGAATGGTTTCGGAACCGTTTTCCGGATGGTCCCGACGTCGCAGCCCACCACCCCGGCGCTTCTGACCCTCAATTCTTACCCAGGTTTGACCCTACAAGGAACGGTGGCGGGGCAATACCGGATTGAATACAGTGACGAACTAACCGCCACCAATTGGACCCTGCTCACGACGATCATGCTCCCGAGCAACCCGTATTTCTATGTGGACACCAATGCCCCTGGAGTGCGCTACCGGTTTTATCGAGCCGTGGGACGGCAATAGCCCGTTGTCGCTCTTCCACGCTTGAGTGAAGATTTGGCCGCCCTGTTTTCCCTGTAGATCAACAGATTCTTGCCGGCGGCATCCAAAGCAAGCAGAAACTCAGAAGCAATGCCACGAAACGAAGAGCGCGTGAGTTTGGTGATTTTCATGATTTCTTCTCGGCTTGGCCGGCGGCGAGGAATTCGGAATAGGCTTTGTCCCAATCCACTTTGGGGAAGGCTTTTTTAACCGCTTCGAGAAAATCCTTCTGGTGGAGCGTCTCGAAGGTCACGTCCTTGTAGCGTTCTTCGAGGTTCATGCCTTGAAGCAAATCCTCGGCGACGGGGAAAACGGAATCGAGTTCTTCCTCCAACCATTTGCGGAGGTCATCAACCTTCAGCAACAACACTTGGCCGAGCAACGCGTCGGGCGGATCCTTTTCGCCAGCGGTAAATAATATTCGATGACCTGTTTGCGCGAATCGGTGAGCTTCTTTTCGAGTTCGGCTTTGACCTTTTTCTGGTGTTCCTTGAGTAGTTCGCGAAACGCCGTCAGCCGTTTCTGCAGATGAGGCTTGGCGGCTTTCAGCACCACGCGGCCATGATCCTGGCCTAGTGATGGCGTGTAGTTTTTGCGGATTTCGTTCAGGGCATCCTCCAAAGCCTTGGAGGAAAGTTGACTGGATTTCTCAATCAAATCGAACGTGGTGCGCAAACGGTCTTCGAGATCCTTGGCGCTACCGAGCTTCAAAATGTCCTTCTGAATGGCGATGCGGTGGCGTTGGATGGCCGCGCCGGTCAGACTCCACTCCACGTATTGGAGGTAAGGCTCGAAGACGCGCACCTAGACGCGCACCTGCCGGGCGATGTCGAACTTGACGGGCGGCGCTTGTTCCAAACTCGCCGCCACGCGTTGCAGTTCCACTGGCGTAACTGCCGCAACGCCAACCTCGATTGGAGTCGCTTCAATCCGCTCGCGCTCCTCCTCGGTTACTGCTTGGGCTACCGCCTCCGCTTTGGCCGCGGGGGAAAGACGGACGAGCACTTCGGCGAGTTGCTCGGGCGTGAGGCGGACGGCATGGGGCGTTTCCTCACTGTGCGGTTCGGGTTCGAGGTAAAGCGCGGTGGGCGTGAAGATGAAACCCGTGTCGTCCACGATCACGACGGCGGTGCGGAGGCCGGGGGAATTGCGAATCAATATCTGCGCGGTCTGCAATCGCTGGTCAGCGGCGATGTCGCCGTAGCCCCTCCGCATTACATACTCATTCAAGCCAATGCTCACCGTGATTGCCTCGCGCAGGAGGCGAGTGGCTACGGCACAGAGCGCCTCGGCGACGGGCAACTGGAGATCAGGGGCGGCGTAGCACACCCGCGGGCATCCCGCCGGCCACAGCGGAAGCATGGGGGAAACTTCTTCGCCAATTGCTGAACACCTTCCGCCTTGCGCCCGAACCCTTCACGATTGAACCCACACCCGAAGCCCGGCAAATGATGAAGGAGCATCACAATCAGATTGTGGCCCGGCGGCTTGATGACTTGCGGGGCGTGACAGCCTACGCGGCCCGATGGAAAGAGCAGGCTTGGCGGATTGCCGTCTGCCTTCACGCCGGCCTTCACGGTGAACACGCGGGCGAGCGGATGCTGGCCGCGGACACGGCGGCAAGCGCAATCGCTCTGGCGGACTGGTTTGCCGGTGAACAGCTTCGCATCCTCCCCTGTGGACGCCACGCGGCCCGCCGTGCCAAGCGGGATGAAGTCTTGGCATTGCTGGCGGACAATCCCAAAGGCATCACGGCGCGGGACGTTCACCGGGCGCGAATCGTGGGCAGCGCGGATGAAGCCCACACCTTGCTTGCCCAGATGGAAGCGGAAGGCGAATTGACGGGCAAGGATTCCAAGCCCGAAACCGGTGGACACATCACGCGGACCTTCACCAAGGCGCGGAAGTGAAAAGGGGGCAGGCTGCGGCAGCAATGCAAACCGTGAAGCCTGACAACCAAGCCGAATTGCTCGCCCTCGCGCAACTCAATACACCAGCACCAACACCGCTGCTTGTTCCGCCGACTTCACCACGTCCTCGAACTTGCGCTCATTCGTGTTCAGCTCCTTGAGTTTGGCGGAAACTTCCGGCACGGATTCCAGAAAGCCGAGCAGGAAACTGCTTTTCACCGCGTAGTTCACATTCTCCGGCAGCGACCCGCTTTCGGCCAGTGCCGCCTTTGCACTCAATTTTGCCGACACCACGCCGACCACGTTTCCCCGCTCGTCCACCAGCGCCCCGCCCGAATTGCCCGGCTGCACCGGCACGCTGATTTGGAAATACCGGGCGTCATCACTCGCGCCAGAAAGTGCCGCAACCTCGCCCTTGGCCAGCTTGGGCGCGAACCCTTGCAAGCCAATGTTGGGAAAACCCACCGTGGCCACCGTTCCGCCCAACCTCACGGCGCGACTCGACGCCACCGGCAACGCTGTGAACTTGCCTTCCGTCTTGAGCAATGCCAAATCATTCGCCGCATCCACCTTCACCACTTTGGCGGGAATCAAGCCCGCGCTCGTAACCAAACGAATCTTCGAGGCACCTTTGACAACATGCTCATTCGTGATGAGAAATCCATCTTCCGAAATGAAGAAGCCCGTGCCGGAGGCTTCCGGGCGGGCTTGCGCTACCTGTGCGCCGGTCACGCCGCTTTTCTGTTTGCGGCGGGCGGATTCCGGCACAGTTGTCGCGCTGAGTTCGGTGGTGATGTTGGAAAGAACTTTGACGGTGGCTTTGCCCATCGCGCTGTCCATGAATTCCTTGTTGTCGAAACCAATCCTCCCACCGCGCCCGCCCACGTCAAAACCGCCGCCCTTCTGTTCGCCGGTCGCAGCGCCGGTCGCAGCGCCGGTCTTAATGATCTCACGACTAACCTTTAGCACTGGCAGGTTTGGAAAAGTCTCTAAACTCACGAAAGCCTGGATTCTATTGATCGGAAGCGGAGTTGGTAGCGCGTACGGGAATCGAACCCGTCTCTCTATGCACTATTTCTAAGTCATTGATTAACAACAAGCGGGCGAATTAAAAAACGGTATTTCTTGAACCTTTTATTCTCACTTTTATTCTCACCTGGTATGGCGAGCATTGTGCGACGAGAAAAATCCCGGTTTTGGACCGCGTGCTACACGAGCCGCGACGGGCGGCAACTGAAGCGATCCACCAAGACCACCGACAAGAATCAGGCACTGGAAATTGCCCTCGAATTCGAGAGGGTGGAACGGCGTGCCATGCAGGGCGCGCTGACGGCCACCCAAATCAAGAAAGTGCTCAACGACGTCTCGGAAAAGGTGACCGGGGACACCCTGATCGCGCCCACCACCGAAACCTATCTGCACGAATGGCTGGAGGGGGTCGGCGCCCGCGCCACCCCCGCGACCGTCGAGCGGTATGGCCATACCGTGAAACTCTTCCTCGCCCATCTGGGTGCCAAAGCCCAAAAGCCGATCACGGCGGTCACCCCGCATGACGCCGAAGCCTTTCTGACGGCGCGTTTGAAAACCGGGGTGGCGCCCAAAACGGCCATCGTGGACTTGAAGACGATCAACATCGCCTTCCGGCGGGCCGAAAGCTACGGCACCATTTTGAAAAATCCCGTCGCCGCGGTGCGCCCGCCGCGGGAGGATTGTTCGGAACGGGATGTGTTCACCCAGGAGGAGGTGCAGCAACTGGTAAATGCGGCTCCCAGCGTCGAATGGCAGACCCTCATCCTGTTAGGCTATTTCCTGGGGGCGCGGCTGCGCGACTGCGTGCGGATGACCTGGGACAACGTGAACCCAGATACGGGCATGATTGAATACGAGCAGCAAAAGACCGGTAAAAAGGTGACCGTCCCCATGCACTATCACGTGATTGAACACGTGCATTTTCTTTCCACCTTTGGGACTCACGGCTACTTGTGTCCCAAATTGGCCGAAAAACTGACGGGAGGCCGGCGGGGTCTGTCCGAGGGGTTCAAACGCATCGTCATCAAAGCCGGACTGGATCCCATGACGATTCAAGGCAAAGGCATCCGGAAATTCTCCCGCCGCTCATTTCATTCGCTGCGCCACAGCTTTAATTCGGCCCTGGCTAATGCCGGCGTGAACGAAGATGTGCGGATGAAACTGACGGGGCACGCCTCCAAGGTGATGAATAACCGTTATACGCACTTGAATCAGGAAACGCTGAAAAATGCCATGAACACGATGCCCTTGTTTGGTTCGGCGGCAACCCCGAAAGCGGACGACAAAGCATAGTTTGCGGCTCCGCCCAATCCATCAGATCGGCACGCATGCATTCGCGGGCGACCGATGCCGGGCCGGCGAAACCAGGCTTTGGCCGATTCCAGGCAGAAACAGGAGTGCTCGTGAATCGGGTGCAGTTTGGGCGGGTGTGGACGGAGGTACCCATGGAATGATGCTTGTCAACCGCGACAATGACGGTAGCTTGCCAGCATGACGTCGGTGCTAACGAATGACGGGCAATTGCCCCTGCCGCGCGAATTGTGCGAGCAGCTTGGCTTGGTGCCCGGACAGACCCTCGAAATCCACAGCGAGAGCGGCTGGCTGGTGGCTTGGAAGAAGTCGCCCAACGATCCCTTTGAGAAATGGCGCGGGCGCGGTCAGTTGCCGGCAGGGAAGAACGCGGATGAGTATCTCCGCCTGATTCGCGATGGTGACGGCAGTTGACACCTCCGTCTTCCTGGACGTGTTGTTGAACGATCCGCAGCACGCCCCGGCTTCAATCGCGGCGCTGCACCGGGCGGCGGCCGAGGGCGCCCTGGCCATTTGTGACGCGGCGCTCGCGGAAATCGTTCCCGTGCTCGGCGCCAGCGACCTGCCCCAGTTTCTGTCCGATTGGAACATTACGTTTCTCCCGTCCACCCAACCGGTCGCCATTCTCGCGGGCGAAATGTTTCGCGTTTATCTCGACCGGGGCGGGAAGCGGGGGCGCGTGGTGCCGGATTTCCTGATTGCCGCCCATGCGCAGCTACTGACCGACCGGCTGTTGGCTCGGGACCGAGGCTACTACCGCGACTACTTTAAGCAACTCGAGGTTTGGGATCCCTCCGTGAAGTAATCAGGTCTGGGACATCCATGCTCTGGATCTCTTTCGTTAGCGTCGTTGTCGTTCATTTCGTGCTCAAGACTTGTTCCAGAGTCGGTGGGGTTTCAGCTGGAGAAATCTCACGCCTCGGCTTGAAAGTCACTGACCGCTTCTTGCCTTCCGTGATTTGCTCAGGTGTGAGCTCTGGATCGGAGGGGCAGATTTAGCGCCCCATCCGTTTCTTAAGCTCCGCCAGCATGGTCTTCTCATTCTGTTTTTGTTCCGCCAAAGTAATGGGCCGCTTGCGTAGCTTGCCGCGCTCCTGGCTGCCGCCCTCGGGATCATCCGCCGCCCAATCATACAATTTGGAAACAAACTCTTCCGGGGAATAAAAACCAACCTGGGTGGAGGGGCTGACTGTGTTTCCCAACGCCTCCTGAATCTGACTGAGCTTCTTCCGATGGCTGGACACCACGGCGATCCGTGGCACACGGGCTTGGAGAAATTTCCGAAGACTCTCGACTTCGTACGCCACCTGCGTCGAAACAGTAACCTGGCAAACAATTGTCAGAGAGCCGCGCCGCAATACCAAATCCGCCCGGCCCTGCACCTGTGGAAATAGCTCCTCATACGAAACCGTGTAATCCAAGGACTCGGCTTCCGCGCCAAGGTCATGCGTGATCTTGGTGTGCGAAGCGCCCTCCGCGTAAGGCACGGTTGGCGCAGGTTCGGGTTTGAGTTCCACATCCGGGACCGGTGGTGGCGCGGGTTCGGAAACCGGTGGCGGCCCTGGTTGCGGAACTGCGGCAGCTTCCGGTGCCGCACGCGGTGGAGGCGGGGCGGGGGCGGATTGCGCCTCGGCAGGTTTCGGTCCAGCCGGCTCACCGCCAAATTTGGCGCGCAGTGCGGCTTCAATTTCCGCTCGCGGACGCGCATGGGATCTTCGCGACGCGGTAATGACCAGTTCACGGATCCGTATCCCTTCATGAGGATCAACGTCGGTGGAATTGGGAACGGTAAGATTGAAATCTTGGCTGGATTTTTCGATGCGGCAGATGGCCTGGCCGATTTCCAGATTTTGCAAATCGTGCGCATCAAAAAACGAAAACCCTTGCGCTAATTTCCGAGCGTCCTCATCCCCCAGACCAAAACAAATGCGGGTTCCGGGATTTGAAAGAACCGCGCTGGCCACTTCCGAATCCCGGTCCAATTGCCGCAACTCCTGATGGGCGAGCGTGAGCCCAATCCGATACTTGCGCGCCCCGGTCAGAATTTCCGCCATGCTGGGCGTGATGAAATTGTGAAACTCGTCAATGTAGAGCCAGAAATCCTTCCGCATCGCGATCTGTTGGGCCTGACGACTCATGGCGATCTGCTGGAATTTGGCCACCAGCAGTGTTCCCAGCAGCAGGGAGTTTTCCCGGCCCAGCATTCCCTGGGAAAGTTTGGCCAAGAAGATTTGTCCTTGGTCCATGATGCGGGCGAAATCGAGCCGGTTCTCCGGCTGCGATACCATGTAACGGATGGGCTTGGGTGCGAGAAATGCCTCCAAGCGCGTGAGCACCGGGCCAATGGATTTGTTACCGGACAATTGGGGAAAGCCTTTTTGCCAATAGTAAACCAACTCCGGGTCCTGAACCGTCTTCAGAACTTCGGCACGATAGGCGGGTTCGAGCAAAAAGCGGCGCAAGTCGGAAAGCGTTCCGCCCTGCCGGTTTTCCAAAAATACAAGGATCGCGTTATTCAGCACGGAACCCATTTGATCCCCCCAACTGGTGGACAGCCGCCGAAAGACGGAAACCAAGTCCGAGGCCAGCAGCGTTTTTTCCAGGTCAGAGTGCGCAGATAAGATATTGAAGCCGACGGAATACACTTCATCGGAAGGATCCACGAGTACCACGTCGCCAATCCGTTCCGGTGGAATCGCCGCCAGAATTTTGTCCACCAGATCGCCATGCGGGTCGAGCACGGCGACCCCTTCGCCATTCTCAATATCCTGACGGATGAGATTCAGAAGCAAGGTGGATTTTCCTTTCCCCGACGTGCCGACGATGTGGGTGTGCCGCACGCGTTGTTCTGGGGCAAGGCGTACGGGGACCGATTTGCCGGCGTGCAAATTGTCACCCAGGAAAAGACCTTGACGCTGACAAACTATTCCGGGGGCGGCCTTGGTCTTGCCCACCTCGCGCTGCAAAATCGGCGAGCGCACCGCACTCGACGGTAGATGCACAAATCCGATCAACTCATCGGCGTTGAGCAACATCCCGGAGCGGCGCGACTGGCGGGCGAGCACATCCGCGAGGTGATCTTCGAACGGATAATCATCATTGTTGAGCGGGATGAGAGCGTTACCTTGCGGATGGATGAAAACCCGCAAGGCTCCGGCGAGATCGCGGGCGATGGCCAAGGTCCTTTCGTAATCTGCGGTGCGGACCAGGATGCGAACGACGGCGGCATACAACGGACGCGCAATCTTGTGTTTCGCGGCGGCGGTCAACTCCGGTTGGTTGACGAAGAACGGTTTGCCATCCGAGTGAGTCACCGCTCGCGCGACGCTCTCGGCCCAGTCGTTTTGCACCGGCTGAAAAATTACTTGGAAGAGCCCAAGTTCACCCGGCTGCAATGCTGCCAAGGCCCCGATGAGCCCAATAAAGGGATCGAGCTTGCCGCAGGCGAGCGGAAACATGAATTCGCGCTCCAACCCGAACTCCACCGCCAGAATTTGGTCTCCCACACAGGCATCCCAAGTTTCCACCAAAGGAGTGGCGCTCGGTTGAAAAGTGGCTTCAGGAAAATAGGCCTGCAACTGCCTGCGGGCCAACGACTCATCATCGGGGTGAAACGCGAATTGCGCCGTGACTTTTTGAGAGATCCCCAGCAACTCGAAGGCAATCGGTTCGTGGCACAGGGCGAGATTTTGCGTATTCCGGGGGCTGTCGGACAGTGATTCCGATTTCTGTCGGACAGCGTTCCAATTTCTGCCGGACAGCGTTCCAATTTCTGCCGGACAGCGTTCCGATTCATATCGGACAGTGTTCCGGGCTGAGGTCGGACAGTTTTTGGGGCCCATTGGAATGCTGTCCGACAGGATCGGAACGGTG
>CAIKLQ010000263.1 GCA_903828255.1 uncultured Verrucomicrobiota bacterium | reverse complement strand
CGATCATCTGGTGCTTTCCGCTGACGGGAAACCCGTGACCGCCGAGACCGCTGGCATTGTTCCCGACGGGGACACCCATCACGCCACGTTGCGGGCGCATTATCAGGTGGACGCCTCGCGGGCCGCGCTCACGCTGGAATCCACGCTGCAAGAAATCACGAGCAGTTCCCATCTGTCGCAAGTGAATTTCCTGCGCGACGGAAAGCCCCAACTGGCACAACTGGATTCGCAATCGCACCAAGTATCGTTCACCGCCCCAGCGCACGCGCTAAGTGATCCCGCGTTGCCGATGTGCGGCCCGGCTTGCAGCCCCGCGAACGGCGGGAGCGTAACCCTTGCGCTGGGCACGGCGTTTGCCGTCATCATTTTCGTGGCGTTTCGCCAGACGAAGCGAAGCCCCTCCGCTACGAATTCAGAGAATCCATCCCACCTAAACCCAACCCCAAAACCATGAATATGAAAACCAGTCTCCATTGCCGGAACGATGCAGAGGGCGTGCGAGCAAAAGCGCCGCCTCGGCGCTTGGAAGTGGCGGCGCCGCCCGCGTCGCCAGATCGCCGAAGCCAACCAAATACTGCGGCGAAAAGATGCGACGGGGGCGTCGCCTCCACCTTTGGCGCCGCGGCGGCGCCGCTACTTGCTCGCGCCGCGTCTGCCTCGTTCCGGTTTGCGTTTTGTTGTTCCCTCGCCACGCTCGCCCCGCTCGGCGCATTCGCGGCGGCCGAGCCGCTGTGGTCCATCGGCAAGCCGGATGGCGTTTCCATCGAGTTCGCGGCGGCCGGGCGGGCCGCCCTGACGTTCACCGTCGGGGAGAGCGTGGTGAGCAAGGATTTCGCCGGGCACCACGACGGCTCAGTCGGGTTCGATGGCAAAGTTGCCGAGAAGCCCTACACCATCGCGTTCGATCTAGCCGAGCCGGTCGGGTCGCGCTACGAACTCGCGCTTGATTTGATTTTCACGACCGGTGCGCCGCGGCAGTTCCAGGTGAAGGTCAACGACAAGATGGGCATCTTCCCGATTCGCGTCGCGCCCAAGCACACCATGTGGGGCGAGCAGGGCAACGACATGCTGCTGGCGCAGCAACATCTCGTGGTGCCGATTGAAGGTGCGTGGCTCAAGCCCAAGGGCAATCAAATCACGCTCATTCCGCTCGGCCTGGGCAGCCTGGCGTATGATGCCATCGTGTTTCAGCCGGCCGAAGCCGCGCCGGACGCCGCCCCGCGTCTGGAGCCGACCATTTTCTTCCGGAAACAGGGCGGGAAGCTGACGGAAGTCTGCAACCTCGTTCTGCCGTTCAGCCAACGGTTCGCACAGGGCGAGGCCAAGGTCCTCTTCGGCAAACAAACCCTTACCCACTTTTTCACCAACGCGTATGACTTCGGCGTGTTGACCGAGCCGCTCGACGTGCCGGCGAACATTCCAGCGGGCAAGGTGAAGCTACAAGTGCGGCTGGCTGGCGTAATGCATCAGGCGGATTGGGATTTTCGGCCTGCCAAGCAATGGCGCGTGTTTGTTTGCCCAAAGGTCCACAACGACGTCGGCTACACCGACCTCCAACCGCATGTGAACGAGTTGGATAATCGCAACTCCGATCAGGTCCTCGACATCCTGTCGAAGTATCCGGATTACAAGTTCAACTTCGAAACCGCCTGGCTGGTGGACAACTTCCTCGATTGCCGCACGGCGCCGTATCGCAAAGAGTTTCTCGCGAACCTGAAGCACAAGCGCCTGGCGATGAATGCGCTCTACCTGAACCTGATGACCGGCGTTTGCTCCGGCGAGGAGCTTTATCGCGCGATGTATTTCACGCACCGATTGCATCGCGAGCAGGGCGGCAACTTCGATTCCGCCTGCATCACCGACGCGCCGTCGCACAGTTGGTTTTTGCCGACGCTGTTCAGCGACGTCGGCGTGAAGGGTTTTTCCAACGGCGCCAACCAGTCGCGCGCGCCGATTCTGCATTACAGCAACCTGAACGAGGACTCGCCATTCTACTGGGAAGGCATGAACGGCGAGCGCATTTTCATGTGGTACGCCCGCAGTTACGTGCAACTCAAGCGGCTCGTCGGACCGGGTTGGGGGCGCGATGTGTCGAGCGTCGAGTATCTGCGCAGCAGCGTGCCGCAATTTCTCACCCGCTTCCAGCGCGACGACTACACGCCCGACGCGGTGATGATTTACGGCGCATACGTGGACAACGCCGCGATTCCCGAAACCGGCGAAGCGGACACCATCGCCGCGTGGAACAAGGCATACGAGTTTCCGAAACTGGTTGTGGCGAGCGACGGGGAGTATTTCAGCTACGTGGAAAAGCATTTCGCAAACAAGCTGCCGGTGCAGCGCGGCGATTGCGGGGCGTATTGGGAGGATGGCGTCGGCTCGACGGCGAAAGCCACGACCCTGAATCGCCAGACACAGCAGATCTTGCCCGCCGGCGAAACGGCGGCAGCGCTCGCTTCCATCTTCGAGCCGCGCAATCGCTATCCGGCCCAGGATTTCTGGAACGCCTGGCGCAACGTGATGTTTTACGACGAGCACACTTGGGGCGCGCACAACAGCGTTTCGCAACCGGGACGCCAGTTCGTCGAACGCCAATGGGAAATCAAGGACAGCTATGCGACCCGGGCGAACCTAGACGCGCGGAATCTGCTCGCGCGCGCCAACAACCGCCTCGCGCAGACGATTGCCGTGGACGGCAGCAGCATCATCGCGTTCAACTGGCAGAACCGCGCCCGCACCGCGATCGTCGAAACGGAAATCAACAACGGCGAACAACTGGTGGACCTCGCCGACAATCAGCCCGTACCGATGGACGTTTACTTCCAGCGCGACGGCTGGCGGAAAATCCGGTTCGTCGCGGCCGACGTGCCGCCGATGGGCTACAAGGCTTACGCCATCCGCGGGCTCAAGGCTGACGCCCATAAACCAAATGAGGACGCCGCCGGCGCGACCATCGAGAACGCGTTTTATCGGCTGACCGTGGACAAATTGACCGGCGCGCTCACGAGCCTGTTCGACAAGGGCGAGAACCGCGAACTCGGCGACGCCAAAGCGCCCTACAAGTTGAACGAGTATCTATACGTGAGCGGCGGCGAGCACTCATTGATTCTCAATTGCACGTTCGGCACGGCGCCGGCGAACCTGCAAGTCGAGACGCCCACGTCAGCGGAGATCGTCGAAAACGTGAAGACCCCGCTCGGTCAGCGTGTTGTCGTCGTGGCCAAGTCGAAAAACACGCCGCGAATCCGCAGCGAGTATCTGCTCTACGACAAGCTCCGGCGGGTGGACATCGTGAACACGATTGAGAAGGACGAAACGCGAGCGAAGGAGGCGGTGTATTTCGCGTTCCCGTTTGCCGCGGAGAAGCCCGGCTTGGAATACCAGATTCAAAACGGCTGGTGTCGCCCGAACGACGACCAGATGCCCGGCGCGTGCCGCGAATGGTTCACGCCGCAAAACCTCGTGCGTATGAGCGATGGCAGCTTCTCCGTCGCCTGGTCCACGCCCGACGCCCCGTTGGTGACGCTCACGGACATCAATCGCGGCAAGTGGCTTTCGCATTTGCCGATCGCGAACGGCCATGTCTATTCGTATGCGCTGAACAATTACTGGTTCACGAACTACCGCGCGCAACAGGGGGGGACGTTTGTGTTCCGCTATTCCATTACGAGCGGCCGCGGGTTGACCCGGGAAGACCTTGCGCACTTTGACGAGGACACCCGCACGCCGGTCTTCACGTATCCGCACCTGTCCTCGTTCTCCGCCGCCATTGCCCAAAGCGGCCGACCGATGCCCGCCGCCGGGGGCTCGTTCCTCAGCCTTGACGCGCCCAATCTCGAAATCGTGACGCTGAAGGAAGCGGAGGACGGCGACGGTTTCATCCTGCGTTTCCGGGAGATCGCGGGCCGGAGTGGCGAAGCGCAATTGCGCTTCCCGGTATTCCGGGTTCGCGAAGCGTATTTGTGCAACGGCGTCGAGGAGAACAAACAAAAGTTGGTGTCCGCCGCCAATGCCATCACTCTACCCTACAAGCCGAACGCGTTCGGCACGGTGCGGTTGAAGGCCGAGCCGCCCGCCCAGAAGGTGGCGAAGAAGTAACCCGCCAAAGAGCGAGGAACTGGATATACGAAGCAAACGCCACCACTGGGTCTTCATCGGGCTGATTCTGACCGCCCTGGCATTGGTTTTGGCCGGGTGTGTTCAGCCGCAGGGATATTCCGATTGGCAATGGAAGCAGCACAACCCCAATTACCGGCCTTTGCCCGGCGATCAAAACTACTGAAAGCCCGCCGCGCGCCGTAATTCTCATTTTGACGGAGCGCCAACTTGCCGCCGGCTTTGGACGTACTGAAGAGGGTGCGGCTGGACAACCACAACCGAAACGGCGGAACGCATACCGCCGCCGGCTTCGGCTTCTAGGGGTTCTACCGGGTGCTGGCGGAATAATAACTTTGACCCCACCAAAGCCGCTCCCTAAATTCCGCCGCTCGCGTTGGGCAAAATGAATGTCTTTTCTTCCGGCAGTCAAAATCTGGATTTGGGTTTCCGTGTTCGCCAGCCTCGCGGGCTGGCTGCTCTCGGTGGTGGGTTATTTGAACCCGATCGGCTACGGCGGGCTGGCCGTGGCCGCCGCGCTCCTGCTGTTTGAGGCCCGGGGTCGGGGCGTGGTGACTTTGGGCCGGGGCCCTTGGCGGTGGCGGAAAGTGCGCCGCCGCTTGGGGCGCGGGTTTCCGTTGATGTTCCTCGCCTTGGCGGGGCTGGTGTTCCTGGGCGGGGTGCTGTATCCGCCCACCAATCACACCGGGCTGAGCTATCGAGTGCCGCGCGCCCTGCATTGGCTCAGCGCGCAGGAGTGGCATTGGATCTACACAGTCAATCCGCGGATGAACACTCGCGCTTGCGGCATTGAATGGCTTTCCGCCCCGCTGCTGCTGCTTACCAAGTCGGATCGCGGTTTGTTCCTCCTGAATTTCTTTCCGTTCCTGCTGCTGCCTGGCCTGCTTTTCAGCCTGCTCACCCGGCTCGGGGTGCGGGCGCGGGTGGCGTGGCCGTGGATGTGGTTGCTGCCGACGGGTTACGTGTTCCTGCTGCAAGCGGGCAGCGCGGGCAACGACGCCTATCCGGTCGCCTACGGCATCGCGGCTTTGGACTTCGCCTGCCGCGCCTGGACTTCGCGGCGCGCGAGCGATCTCTGGCACTCGTTGCTCGCCGTGGCGTTGCTGGGCGGCGCGAAGGCGAGCAACCTCCCACTGACGTTGCCGTGGCTCGTGCTGGTGCTGCCGTTGTGGCGGTTGGCGCGGGAGAAGCCGCTCGGGACTGCGCGCGTCGCGGTGCTGGCCATAATGGTTTCCTTTTTGCCCACGGCGATTCTCAACATCAGCAATTGCGGAGACTGGTCCGGGCTGCATGTCGAGAAGGTGGGAATGAACATGAAAAACCCGTTCGTCGGCCTCTGGGGAAATGCGTTGCTCCTGCTGGTGAACAATCTTTGCCCGCCGTTTTTCCCGCTGGCCGGTTGGTGGAATCACAACGCGCCCGGCTTGCTGCCCGACGCGCTGCTGCGTCCGCTGGTCGCAAATTTCGAGGACGGATTCCATTTTCTGTGGGAACTGCCTACGGAAGACTGGGCGGGGATTGGGCCGGGCGTGACGGTCTTGATACTCATTTCGGCGCTATGGGCCGGGCTTGCTTTTCGCCGGCGCCACCGGACCCCGCGCCCGGTCACGGGAATTTCTCCCACCGTGTTGCGGTGGGCGCTCATCACGCCGTGGGTGGCGCTGCTGGCGTACGGCGCGAAATCCGGCATGGTGACGCCGGCGCGATTGATTGCGCCGTATTATCCGCTGCTGCTGCCGCTGGTGCTCATCGGCGCGGAGCAGAGTGGCTTGGTCCGCCGCCGCTGGTGGCGCGGGCTGGCGTGGGCGGGGGTGGTTGCGGCGTTCGCGGTTTTGATCGTGACGCCCGCCCGGCCGCTCTGGCCGGCGAAAACCATTTTGCGAAAAGTCCATCAAGCCAGGCCCGGCAATCGCTTGGTGGAGCGGGCTCTGGCGACTTATTCGGTCTATGCGATTCGCTCCGATCCGCTGCCAGATTTTCGCGCGCTGCTGCCCCAGGACCTCAAAATGGTCGGCTTCCTCGGCGGGCCGGATGATCTGGATATTTCCCTCTGGCGCCCGTACGGCGGGCGGCGCGTCGAGACGATTTCAAAGGATGCCACCGCCGAGCAGATTCGTCTGCGGAAACACCAATACGCTGTCGTGAGCGGTTTCTTTCTGGCATCGGAGAAGATTTCATTTGACGACTGGTTGGCTCGCTCGCGGGCGGAAGTCGTCGCGACCCTGACGGTCACCATCACCGTTTCCAGCGGCCCGCAACGCTGGTATCTCGTGCGCTTCAAAGACTGAGTCCTCGCGCCCGGGGATCCTGCCCGCGCGCGGCCTCTGGACGCGCCGCCGATTAGGAAATCGGCGCTCCCGCAGGTTGGGAAACCTGCGCTCCGCCGGTTCCTGGAGCGAGTATGGCGAACCTAAAACGACCGGCATCTGATCCTCCGCCTCGTCCTCGATTTGGCTAGGTGTTCGAGGACGAGGACGACAACGAGGACGAAGCGGAAATCAGAATATAGGTTCCGCCCGCACCCGCAGATAACCACCCCCGTCCTCCATTGCGCTGCGGCGGCGGCGTTGACGAGCCTCGCGCCAGCGACTAGTTTGCGACTATGTTTCTAAACATGCGTTTTGCAATGCCCCTCCGTGGCCGAGCCTTCCCGGAAGGGACTTTGAGAAACCCGATTCTGGGCGCTGGGGCCCGGCGGCGCGCGGGCGGGATGGCCGTGCCGCCATGGTGGAGCGCGGCCTGGTCCCGATCGCATTTCAGCTTGCTGACGCTGCGATTGACCTTTCTGGCAGTCATATCTGCACTCCTGATCCCGAGCGCTGTGAGCGCCGCCATTGCGCTGCGTGGCGTGGCGACGATGGGGACTACCACCGGCACGAACTTGACGATCACCACGCCGTCGGGCGTGGGGCAGGGGGATGTGCTAATCGTGAACATTGCGCAACTTGGTAATAACACGGCCGATCCTACCAACAGTGGGTGGACCTTGATAGATGGTGCCGGGCTTCGAACCGGGGGGACTCTGAACTATGGCGCGGTAATGTACCGAGTAGCCGGCGCATCCGAAGGGGCAAGTCATGCATTTACCTTGGGTCCCGGGGTTAGCAACGCCGTTGGTAGCATGATTGCTTTCTCCGGGGTGGACAGCTCCGGGGCGGATCCTTTCGATGCCGCTCCCGGAAGCATTGTGACGAATACCGCAGGCAGTACGAACGTCAGCGCGACGAGCATCACCACGGCAACCTCCTATGCAGCCGTGATCCTGTTCGGGATGGCGGGGGGCGCTCCGACTTGGACGAACTGGACGACCACTTCGCTCGGTGCGCTGACGGAATTGTACGACTATCAGAGCACCTCCGCGTCCGTGGGCGCAGCGTGGGCGCTACCAGCCACTCCGGGAGCTACCGGTGACGGTGCGGCGATTTTGTCGGTGAGTCAACGGAATGGCGGGATCTTGATCGCCCTGAAGCCCGCCGTAACCACCACGACCACGGTGGCGACCTCGGGCAGTCCAAGCACGTATGGCGACCCTGTTACGTTTACCGCGACCGTGACGCCGAGCAGCGGCCCGGCTACCGGGACGGTGAATTTCTATGATAGCGGGACCTTGCTTGGTTCCGGCTTTCTCGCTGGCAACCTTCCCGCGCTGGCGAGCTACACGACCACCACCACCCAACTCTCGGCGGGCACGCATAGCAACATCACAGCGGTCTATCAAGGCTCTGCTACCCACGCTCCCAGCGCCTCTGCGGCGATAACCCGAACGGTGAACGCGCGGGCGGTCGCCTTGACCGGCACGCGGGTTTATGACGGGACGCCGACCGCAGCGGCGGCGGACTTGACGGTTCCCAACAACCTTGATGGCACGAATCTGATCTTATCCGGCAGCGCGGTGCTGGCGGGCAAGGATGTGGGCTGGCAGGCGATTCTCAATGTCGGCACCGCGCCCGTGCGCGTGAACAGCACCATTACGAACTCCGGTTCCAATACCGTGACCGCACTTAGCGTGACCGTGCCAGCTCCAACCGACGGTAACACCCTGATCGCGGTGATCTCTACTCGTGGCACGACCACCGGCCGCGTGACCAACATCTTTCAAACCGGGGCTACTTGGACGCGCGCGGCCCAAGCCGCCAATGCCAACGGCACGACGACCGAAATCTGGTATGCCCCCAACGTCTCTGGCGCGACAACGAGTCTCACTATAACGCAAGCTTTGCTTCGTTCCGCAGTGGTAGTGATGGAGTATAGTGGCGTCTTATCTGCGGCTCCGTTGGATCAGACCAGTAACGCGACCGGCAATAGTGTTGCGGCGGCCACCGGCACGACGCCCACGACCACCCAGGCGAATGAGCTGTGGATTGGGGG
>CAIKLQ010000262.1 GCA_903828255.1 uncultured Verrucomicrobiota bacterium | reverse complement strand
GGTGAGCGTCAGATTCGTGCCGCAGCACGCGTCGAGGGCGGTTGGCTCGTCAAAGCCCCACGCCGCGCCGCATTCCACTGTCTTGTTCGTGGCGCAGATCAACACCGGCGGCATGGTGTCGGTGATCGTCACGGTTTGACTGCACGTCGCGCTGTTACTGCAACAATCCGTGGCTTCCCACGTCCGGGTGATGATCGTCTGGCAGAAGTCGCCGTTCGTCACGGTGCTCAGGATCGTGAGCGTTAGGTTCGTGCCGCAGCAGTCGTCAAGGGCGGTCGGCTCGTCGAAGTTCCACGCCACGCCGCATTCCACCGTCTTGTTCGTGGCGCAGGTCAACACCGGCGGGGTGACGTCTTGGACAATCACCATCTGACCGCAAGTGCTGATGTTGCCACTTGTATCCACCGCAGTCCACGTCACCCAATTCGTGCCCACGGGAAACTCCACCGGAGCGTCGTTGGTCACAGTCAGGATCCCGCAGTTGTCGTTGGTTGCCAATGGCGCTCCCAAATTCACCGCAGCGCTGCATCGGCCGAGGTCGTTCGTCGTCGCGATGTTTACCGGGCAAGTCAACTGCGGCGCTTCGGAGTCCGCCACCGTCACCGTCTGCTCGCAGGTGGCAAGATTCCCACTGCTGTCAACCGCCGTCCAAGTCACAATCGTCTGCCCCTTGGGATATTGAGCCGGCGCGTTATTCGTCACCGTGAGAATTCCGCAGTTGTCGTTCGTCGCCAGCGCGACGCCCAGATTCACACCCGTCGCATGACACTGACCCGGATCGGCGCTCACCTCAAGGTTGGTCGGACCGGTAATCGTCGGCGGCGCAGCGTCCAGAATCGTCACCGTGAACAAGCACCGGCTCGTGTTGCCGCTGCTGTCCGTTGCCGTGTTTGTCACGATGGTCGTTCCCACGAGAAACGTGCTTCCACCCGCCGGGTTGCTCACCAGGTTCGTCACGGCGCAATTGTCCGTCGCGCTCACGGTGAACCCCACGTTGCTCCGACTGCACTGCCCCGCGTCGGCGCTCAACACCAGATTGCTGGAACAGGTAAGCACCGGGTTTTCACTATCGGTCACTGTCACCGTGAACAAGCACCGGCTCGTGTTGCCACTGTTGTCCGTTGCCGTGTTTGTCACGATGGTCGTTCCCACGAGGAACGTGCTTCCACTCGCCGGGTTGCTCACCAGGTTTGTCACGGCGCAATTGTCCGTCGCGCTCACGGTGAACCCCACGTTGCTCCGACTGCACTGGCCCGCGTCGGCGCTCAACACCAGATTGCTGGAACAGGTAAGCACCGGGTTTTGACTGTCCGCCACCGTAATCGTGAAGAGTTGCGCTGCGCTCGTGTCCACGCCGCCGCTGCCGGTGCCACCGTTGTCGTGAAGCTTGACGCTGACGGTGGCCACGCCGTTGGAATTGGCCGCCAGCGTGTAGGTCAACGTGCCTATCGGATTCACCGCCGGCTGCACCGCGAACAATCCGTTGCGGTTATTGGTCACGATGAAATCCAGAGCCTGCGACGACTCATCGCTCGGCCCGCCACTAATGTTGCCGGCCCAACCGCTCACACTCTGCGCGCCAGAACACGCGGACACGTTTTGATCGGCCCCTTTCGCAAAACTCGGCGCGTCGTTGACGGCGGTCACGGTGATATTGCGGGATTGGCTTCCGCTAGCGAGACCCCCGGCGTCCTTCACCGTGAAAGTGACCGTGCGCGTCGCAGGGGAAGGCGCGTCACTGGTATTGGAGTAAGTCACGCTGCGCAAGGCGGCTTGGTAACTCGCGGCGTTGGTCGCGCCGGTCAGCGTTAAGACGCCGCCAGCGTACGCCGCCGAAATGCCGTTCTGCGGGTTGGGACTTAGGGCGAGCACATCCTCGCCACTGGCAAAACCCGACGTGATGTTGACGGTGGCGTTGGTCAAACTGCCGTCATCGCTCGCGGTCAGCGTGGCGCTGAGAGCCGTGGCAGACTGATTTTCCAGATAACTCAGCGCCGCGCCTTCGATGCTCGCCAATACCGGCGGCACGTTGCTGCCGACGCCGCTACAGCAAACATAGGACTGACTCGTAAGGTCGAGTTGGAAGCAGTAGATCGTCCCGACATCGCCGCCCGCCGTATCGGTGACGCGCAGCTTCCAGGTGCCGGTAACGGATTTGCCATTGAGCGCGGCAAGCAACTGCTCCGGCACATAACTGCCGGCGAACGGCGCGGCGCCGCTGCCAATCGCCGGGCCCGCGGAATCGTCGAACACAGTGAAGGTTCCGGTGCAATCGGTGGCCCCGCTGCCGAAGTTGTCGCCGGAACTGCCCCGAGCGGTGGCAAGGCTGATGACAGTGCCATCGGGATGAACGAGTTCGAGGTTGAGATCCGC
>CAIKLQ010000261.1 GCA_903828255.1 uncultured Verrucomicrobiota bacterium | reverse complement strand
GGCGGCGATGGCGCAGTGTTGTCCGCGCCAGTGGCGGATTTCGTCCGCGAATTGGAGCGGCTCAAACTCGCGCCCAGCCGGTTCTTGGCGGTGTCCACGACCAACACTTACGAGCAGGAAACCTTCGAGGCCGAAATGGCCGACCTCGCGACGGCATTGAAGAAGGCGAAGGTTTCGCCGTCGGATGCCGAGCCGATCATCGAAGCGCACCGTGCCAACCGCAAAAAGTTGAACGAGTTCGTCGAAGCACACGGCATGTGGGAAGCGCAAGCGTGGCGGGACAACGATGAAAACGTCGCCACCCGGCGCGGGGCCGAACCTGAGTTTCCGGAGTTCGCGAACGTTCCCGGATTGCCCGGTGAATTCGCGGACTACTTTGACGGCGTGGTTGCCCTGCGCCACCCCGACATGTTCACCGAGGAATCGCGCGCCCCTTGGGAGCGGTTGCTCCAGCGCCCAGCCGCAGAGCGCAAATACAAATCCACCTGGGCCGCCTTCATGCTGGGCAAATCGTGGGACGCGGAGGACGACGACAAAGCGGTGGAGTATTTCCAACAGACGCGCACGCTGGCGAAGCAGCGGTTCGCCGATTCCATCGGACTTGCGGTGGCCGCGGTCGGACTGGAAGCCCGCATTGAGCTGCGGCAAAAGCACTTTGAGAAAGCGATCAAGCTCTACCTCGAACAATACGCGGCGGGCGATAATTCGGCGGTGATTTCGCTCCGTTGGGCGGCCCGCGCCGCGCTGGACGAAGGCGCGGACGAACTCGCAGCGCTGGCGGCAAACGCGAACACGCGCTCGCTCATCACGGCCTATTTGATTTCCGGCCAACGGCATTCTGATGAGGGCTGGAACGATTCCCCCATTACCAATTCCAGCGCGGCCTGGCTGGCGGCGGTCGAGGAGGCAGAGGTGAAGGACGTGGACTCCGCCGAACGCCTGGCGCTGGCGGCGTATCAAGCGGGCGAGTTTGAGATCGCGCAACGCTGGGCGAACCGGGCGCGCTCTTCGCCGGTGGCGCAGTGGATTCAAGCGAAGCTGCTGCTCCGCGCGGGCAAATTGCAGCAAGGTGCGGCGTTGCTCGCCAAAGTGGCGGCGCAGTTGCCCGTGCTGCCCCTCACCAAACTTACCAATTCAACCGAGTTCGCCGACAGCTTGCGTATGAGTTCCTCGGGATTTGAGGAGGATGCCGACTCCGCCCGAGAGCAGGTGTTGGGCGAACTGGGCGTGCTGCGGCTCAGCCGGCGCGAATTCACGCCCGCGCTGGATGCGTTGCTCAACGCGGGTTTCTGGGAAGACGCGGCTTACGTCGCCGAGCGCGTGCTGACGACGGATGAACTGAAGGATTACGTGGACCGGTTCTGGCCATTGATCCCGGAAGCCCCCAAAGCCAGCAGCACGAATGCAGACGCCGACGTGAAGAGTTCCGTAATTTCGCCCCGCGAAAATATCCGCTACCTCCTCGCGCGCCGACTCACCCGCGAGCTGCGCGGCGACGTTGCCCGCGATTACTACCCCGCCGAGTGGCAACCGCAGTTTGACGAACTCGCCGCCGCCCTGCTGGCCGGGTGGGACGAGAACCAACCGCCGGCGCAGCGGGCCAAAGCCCTGTTCCAAGCGGCGCGAATCGCGCGCCATCACGGCATGGAATTGCTCGGCACGGAACTCCAGCCCGATTGGCACATTTGGGACGGCGGCTTCGAGGGCGGCGTGACCTGGGAGTCACGCGAAGCGAACAATGAAGGGGCCAAAGCCAACCTCGCCAGCACAAACGAAATCCAGCGCGCCTCCAGCCGCACTACCGATCCGGAGCGCAGATTTCATTACCGCTACCAAGCCGCTTTTCTCGCTTGGGAAGCGGCCAAGCTGATGCCGAATAATTCCGACGAGACGGCGTTGGTCTTGTGGACCGCCGGCACCTGGCTGAAAGCGCGCGACCCGGAGACGGCGGATATTTTCTACAAGGCGCTGGTGCGTCGTTGCCGCAAAACCGAACTCGGCGCGGCGGCGGATTTGAAGCGCTGGTTTCCCGAACTGGATGCAGACGGAAAGGTCATTCAAGGAATCAAGCTGGAAGACTCTGAACCCGGAACCGCCCCGGACGAACCTGGCGCGATGGCAGAGTTTCGTGAGGAGTCGCCCCAGTCCGATCAGGCGAATGCGCCCGACCCGTCCGACTCGTCCGACAAAGCTGCTTACATGCTCCCACCCACCCTCTACCAATGCATTATCCATTCCGGCGACACTCTGATGGCGATCGTCCGCGCCTACAACGCGGCGGGCGTGAACGTCTCCTTGCAAGACGTGCTCGACGCAAATCAGGGGATCGAGCCGACAAGATTGAGCGTCGGGCAGATCATTTTCGTCCCAGCGCCGAAGGAATGATGGGCGACCAAGGCTCGGCTCAAAGTAGTGGGGCAGCCGTCTCGGCTGCCAAAGTCCCATCGGCCGTCTCGGCTGGTGGCAGCAAAGCCTGCGGGCGGGATGCCCGCAGGAACTTTCGCAGGCGAGGATGCCTGCGCCACTAAACAAGCTTGGCATTGCGCCCCGCCCAACCAAGTCGCTAACGTCTGCGCCGTGAGTACGACGGTCGAAACTCTTGGCATCATCGCCGGCAACCGGTCGCTGCCCCTGCTCTTCGCGCAACAAGCGCGCAAGCTGGGCGTGCGGCGCTTGGTGGTCGTCGCTTTCGACGGCGAGACCGACCCGGCGCTGGCCTCGCTCGTGGATGAAATCGTTTGGATCAAGGTCGGCCAACTTTCGAAACTGATCTCCGCCTTCACGGATCGCGCCGTCAAGCAATGCGTCATGCTGGGCCAGATCGCCCCGAAGAATCTTTATTCGGTCCGCCCCGATTTGCGCGCCATGGCCCTGCTCTTCCGCCTCAAGGAAAAGAACGCCCACACGATCTTCGGCGGCATCGCCACCGAGTTGAAGAAGGACGGCGTCGAGTTGATCGCCGCGACGCCGTGGCTCAAATCGCTGATGCCCGGCCCGGGCTTCCAACTCGGCGGCAAATTATCCGCCGCCCGCCGCGAAGACATTGCCTTCGGATTTCGGCTGGCGAAGGAAGTCTCCCGCCTCGAAATCGGCCAGACGATCGTGGTCAAGGAAGGCACCGTGCTGGCCGTGGAAGGCTTTGAAGGCACGGACCAGTGCCTCACCCGCGGCGGCACGCTGGCCGGGCCGAACGGCGGCGCAGTCGCGGTAAAGGTTGCGCGACTGAACCATGACATGCGTTTCGACGTTCCATGTCTCGGCCCGAAAACCCTGGAAACTTGCGCGGCGGCCGGTATCGCGGCCTTCGCCTTCGAGGCCGGACGCTCGCTGTTACTGGAACAAGAGACTTGCGCCGGACTGGTGAAACTGCACAAACTCATCCTGACGACAGTGGCATGAGTTCACAACTAATGAGGCTCTTTCAGAACGTGGTAGCCGCCGACTTGAGTCGGCTCAAATCAACGGAAAGTCAGCGCGGACTCACGTCCACGGCTACGGTTCTGAATGACGCCCGAATGGCCGGAAATTAACTTTCGAAAGGGATTTATCAGATGCTCGCTTCTCACGAATTGATGGGGTTTGTTTCACCGGCGCTCGCGAATGACATTCTCGAATTTGCCCGGGAATCGGACAAGCCGACATACAAAACGGTGGTTGCCGCCGTGGCGCAAGCGCGGCATCTGCGACCGGTGTTCCTCGAACGCCAGGAACGCACGCAGCGCCACGCCACCATGCTCGCCATGCTGTCCCGCCCCTCGCTGGACGTGATGGCCGCCACGCTCCTGCGCGCCTGGCTCGTTCAAAAGCATAAAGCGATGCTCGTGGACTTTCTCACCGCCCTGGGCATCGAGCACAAGGAGGGCGTCGTCGAGGGCCTGCCCGCCACCATGGAGGACGAAAAACTCAAAGCCGCCGTGGACCTTCTGCTCGGGAAATATCCGCATGAGCCGGTCGCGGTTTATCTCAATGCCTTCAACGACATGAACGAGGCGCACTGGGATAATTTGAAGGCCATGCTGATCGGCGACGCTCGGTTGCAGTTGGGCACGACCACCTGAGTGGAATTGCCGATTTGCGATTTCCGATAGCCGCGCCGGCGGGTAATTGCAGCCGCAATTGGTAATCGCAGCAAAGCAGATTTTGAACCGTAAGGCATGGAAACCACGAACGCACTCAAACCAACCGCGTAAATCGTAAATTCATTTATGGAACCTCAAGCTGACATCGCCCTGATCGGCCTCGCCGTCATGGGCCAGAACCTCATCCTCAACATGAACGACCACGGCTTCACCGTCGTGGCCTACAACCGCACCGTCGAGAAAGTGGACCAGTTTCTCGCCAACGAAGCCAAGGGGACGAAAATCCTCGGCGCCCACTCGATTGCCGAAATGGTCGCCCAACTGAAGAAGCCCCGCCGCGTCATGATGCTCGTTAAGGCTGGCAAAGCCGTGGACGAATTCATCGAGCAACTCCTCCCGCACCTCGAAGCCGGCGACATCATCATTGACGGCGGCAACTCGCTCTTCGAGGACACCAACCGCCGCGGGAAGTATTGCGAAAGCAAGGGCCTGCTCTTCATCGGCACCGGGGTCAGCGGCGGCGAAGAAGGCGCGCGCCGCGGCCCCAGCATCATGCCCGGCGGCTCGCCCGCCGCATGGCCGCACATCAAAGATATTTTCCAAAGCGTCTCCGCGAAAGCAGACGGCGGCGCACCGTGCTGCGATTGGGTGGGCGAAGGCGGCGCGGGCCATTACGTGAAGATGGTCCACAACGGCATCGAGTACGGCGACATGCAATTGATTTGCGAAGCCTACAACATCATGAAAACCGGCCTCGGCATGTCCGCGGCGGAAATGCATGCCGTCTTCACCGACTGGAACCAAGGCGACCTCGACAGCTATCTCATCGAAATCACCCGCGACATTCTCTCCAAGCAGGACGACGACGGCACGCCGCTCGTGGACAAAATCCTCGACACCGCCGGCCAAAAGGGCACCGGCAAGTGGACCGTGATCAACTCCCAGGAACTCGGCATCCCCATCACGCTCATGGCGGAAGCGGTTTATTCCCGCTGCGTCTCCGCGTTGAAAGACGAACGCGTCAAGGCGGCGAAGAAATTGAAAGGCCCGCGACCGACGCTCACGAGCCTCGCGACGAACGCCGAAAAGAAAAAGGCGTTCATCGCCGACATCAAGAGCGCGCTCTACGCCTCGAAGATCGTCAGCTACGCGCAGGGCTACATGCTGATGCGCGCCGCCGCCGCGGAATATAAATGGAACCTGAACTACGGCGGCATCGCGCTCATGTGGCGGGGCGGCTGCATCATCCGGTCGCGCTTCCTCGGCAAGATCAAGGAAGCCTACGAGAACCATCCCAAGCTCTCGAACCTGATGCTCGACGATTATTTCCGCGGTGAAATCAAGCAGGCGCAAAAAGGCTGGCGCAACATCGTCGCCACGGCGGCCAAGCGTGGCATTCCCGTGCCCGCCTTCAGCACCGCGCTGGCGTTCTACGACCAATACCGCAGCGCCGTCCTGCCGGCGAACCTGCTCCAGGCCCAGCGCGATTACTTCGGCGCGCACACCTACGAACGTGTGGACAAACCGCGCGGCGAATTCTTCCACACCAACTGGACCGGACGCGGCGGCACGACCGCTTCAAGCACTTACACGGTGTAAACCACCTCTGACCAACAAGCCCGGTTGTCCCTTTGGCGACCGGGCTTTTCTATTGGATGGCCGTTCCAACAATGTCTGGATGGTCTGGCAGCTTTACCGACCTGACCTTGGTGCAGGTCACGCCCAAATCATTCACCGGACCAATAGCTCGCAGGCTACCAGGTCCTTCCCCTTGCAAGGACTGGAGCCGGAGCCGGCCTACGAAGTGGTAGATTTCGACCCGGCAGGAAAGTTGTCCTTTTCGGGAAGGAACTGATGACGACCGGCCTCACCATCACGCTACCGCCACGCGGATCGGCCACCTTCCATTACGAACCCCTCAAGCAGCTCCGGGCGCAATGACCTTCGCGGCGTGCGCAGGTTGGAAAGCCGGCGCTCCGACTTTGGCCCCGGCCTTGATCTCGAAGTCGGCACCGCCGAATTCGCGTTGCCTCAAACACAGAACAGGATACTGTTACCGCATGATCCCTCTGGAAAACGAACAAAAATGAAACGCGCCATTCTCCTTTTCAGCCTCGTGCTCGCCGTGACGACCGCGCCGGCCCAAACCGCGTGGGTGCAACGCTACAGCGGGCCAGGGAACAGCGACAGCCACGCGACGGCCATTGTTCTGGACAGTAGCAACAATGTAGTCGTCACGGGGTATTCCACCAACGCTGCCAGTGGATACGACTTCGCTACGATCAAGTATTCGAGCGTTGGCTCGCCAGTCTGGACCAACCGTTACAACGGGCCGGCCAATGGCGATGACCAAGCCTCCGCCGTGGTCGTGGACACCACCAACAATGTGATCGTGACGGGGGTATCTGGTTCAGCGCCCAATGGCGATTTCGTGACGATCAAGTATTCCAGTGCCGGCGCGCCGCTGTGGACCAACCGCTACAACGGCCCCGCCAACGGCGATGACTACGCCTGGGCCATGGTGAGGGACGCCAGCAACAACGTGATCGTCGCCGGGTCTTCCTGGAACGGGACCGCTTACGACTACGCCACGATCAAGTATTCGGGCGCGGGCGTGCCGGTTTGGACCAACCGCTACAACGCGCCAGCCAATGACAACGACCAAGCCTCCGCCGTGGCGGTGGACGCCAGCAACAACGTCATCGTCACCGGCTATTCCGGGAACGGGACCGATAACGACTACACTACGATCAAGTATTCGACCGCGGGCGTGCCGCTTTGGACCAATCGCTACGACGGCCCGGCCAATGGCGATGACTACGCCTACTCCCTGGTGGTGGACGCCAGCAACAATATCGTCGTCACCGGGTCTTCCTGGAACGGGACCGATAACGACTATGCCACAATCAAGTATTCAGGCACGGGCGTGCCACTCTGGACCAACCGCTACGACGGCCCGGCCACCGGCGATGACCAAGCCTCCGCCCTAGCAATGGACGCCAGCAACAACGTGATCGTAACCGGGTTTTCAACTGGCAGTGGCGGCTATAAGGACTACGCGACGATTCAGTATTCGAACAATGGCGTGCCGCTCTGGACCAACCGCTACAACGGGCCCGCCAACGGCGATGACATCCCCTATGCCCTGAGAGTGGACGCCACCAACAACGTGGTCGTGACTGGGAGGTCTGGCGCTGATCCCAATGGCGATTACGCAACGATCAAGTATTCGAGCGCGGGCGTGCTCTTCGCGATCAGCCGCTACAACGGCCCGGGGAACGGCGATGACCAGCCCAACGCCCTGGCGGTGGACCGGAGCGGCAATGTGTTCGCGACCGGCACCTCGTGGAACGGCACCAACTTCGATTACGCGACCATCAAGTGTGCATTCCTCCCGCCACCCATTCCCCTTTCCATTCAAAAACTGAACAACCAACTGGTGCTGAGTTGGACCAGCGCCGCGTTCAGCTTGCAATCCGCGCCGGCCATCACCGCCACGTTCACGAACGTTCCCGGAGCGACGAATCCTTACACCAATCCCATCACCGGCGCGCAAAACTTCTTCCGG
This sequence comes from uncultured Verrucomicrobiota bacterium, assembly GCA_903828255.1. Lineage (GTDB taxonomy): Bacteria > Verrucomicrobiota > Verrucomicrobiia > Limisphaerales > JADLHS01 > CAIKLQ01. Next base: position 24,007 of record CAIKLQ010000261.1, on the reverse strand, counting down.
CTGATTTCAAAATGAGCCAGGGTGCTTGAAGACCGCATCCGTCGCGGCGGGCGCTTGTTGTCCTGCGGACGCGAGGGAACTTCGAGCCATCCATCTCTTCCTCGCCTGGCTTCCTCGGCCACCGCGCGGCGACACCTTGCGGGCTGAGCGATACTGCTCGTGAATGAGCCGCACCAACTCGGCGGCTGGCTGCAATCAAGCGGCCGTCCGGAAGGCGAAATCGCTGATGCTGCGGCATGTCTCCGTGGCAACTCCGGTCAATTTCAAACTCCAGAAGCAACTCGCGGTGACTCGACTCTGGCGGCTCAACGAGAACCGCCAACCCCAAGAGCGTGTATCCGGGAGTTCGTCCCGTAGTCCAAGTCGGCTGCCGAAAGACCCTCCAGCGATAGGCTGCGTCGCCGACCCTGACGATGCCTTTCTTGCCCGCGTGAAGAGGTGTAGAATCGAGCGCTGTCAACAACTGGAAGGCCCGGCTCGCCTACTTCACAACCTTTGGCCAGTCTGCGGCCGCCAGCTTGTAGCGTAGGGTTCCAAACCCCAGGTCGCCGACTCCCGCGTAGGCAGAGAGAGGGACTCTCTAGGGGCAACGCAAGTTTGGAAGCTTGTGATACAGCAAGCCTGGCAGTCCGCGCTGCGCACAGGTGGATGAATTCTCCCAAGCTAAAAACCCGGTTTTCGAGAACTAGGGCGAGGCGAACCAGACTATAGGTTCTAGCCTCTCCTGCTATTGATCACCTCCAAGATTATTGATTATCTGGTTTTGACATTGGTTCTCCTACCTGCCAACCTTCCTCCATGAATACAATTGACCTATCAGCCAGTCAACTAAACCAAGCCGCCTGCATCCAGGAACAGATCGAAAACCTGCAAGCAGAACTAACCATCATCCTCGGAGCGGGCACGCCCGCAGCTCCGGTCGTCGTTCCCGTCGCCACTCCGGTTGCCGCTCCGGCAACGGCCGTGGCTCCCACTGCCCCGAAGCAGCGCACGATGAGTGCCGCGGCCAAGCAGAGGATGTCTGACTTCCAAAAAGCCCGCTGGGCCAAGCTCAAAGGCGCAACCCCGGCGGCCCCGGCGAAGCCCGCGGCCGCGAAGAAGTTCATTATGAGCGCCTCCGCCAAAGCAGCGATCAGCAAAGCGGCAACGGCCCGCTGGGCAAAGATCAGGGCGGCGCAGAAGAAGTAATCGGATGAAGCGTCGGACGCTGCGGCAGCTCCGCCTCAGCGGGAGGCGGCCGATCAACCCAGCGTTCCGTCCTCCTGCTCGAACCTGCGGTCGGATGAATGCTAACCGTGTAGTTCGCCAATCCGAACCGTAAGCGCAAGCCACCTTGCGTGTAGCGCGTCTCGTGTGTGCTTCGGTATGAGGGAGTGACGCGCGAAGAGTGCCTTGCTAATCCCGCGCCCACCACCACCAAGGCCGCCCCGGTGGGGCCTCCGTCCGGGGTTTGCCTCTGTTACTGGAATTCTACGCGCACCTGAACCCGATGCCGGATGAGGCAGCGGCAAAGGTGGCAGTGGAATTGGCGACGGAATTATGCCGCGCCAGCTACACCCAGCAATTCTCATTCTAGCGGAGCGCGGCTGTGTCGAAAACTAGCCGCAGCGCGTGGATATAAGAAACACCCTCGTTTTGTGCGGGCGTGCTGCGTTTGACCGCCACTTCCAATCGCGCGGGTGTGACCATGCTTCGCGCGGTCCCCAACGAGCTTTTTGTCGGGGTGGGGACGGTTCGTCCCTGGCTGCAAGAAACCAATGGGGACGAGCCGTCCCCACCCCGACCGCTGGCAACCGAAAAGCGCCGATCGTGACCGCGCCCAGTATAGCAGCGGGTGATCGAAAGCGCCAAAGGGCTGGCACACTCCAAGACCTGTCGGTGGTGCGGACGGTTCATGGTGAGGTGGTAGTGTCACCGAATGTTCCCTATTCGCCGAAACCTGAATCCTGCAAGCCTTATTTCGACTGGTCGGTCTGTCCGGGCGGCTTCGTCCACTTGAGTCCCGGCGTTTTGCCATCGGCGATCGCCTTCCAGTATTCGTCTTTGACCGCTTCGTAAATGCCGAACAACCCGCGCGCGTCCTGGTCACGATCCACTGTGATCCAGTAATCCGACCTCGTTCCACGCTTGCTCGCCTGAAGAAGTCTTCCGCCTTCGTTGCGGATGATCTTGGTCACCGGTCGGTCGGTGCCGTCGGGATTGATGATGCCAAAATCACTGTGTTCGTTTAGCCGGTAGCCGCCCGGATACCACCAGAAGAAAATGCCGTCTGCGCCCGAGTCGGCCAGCATCCGGTAAAAATCGCGAAAGTAGCGCGCTTGAAAATCCAGTTGCTCCGCCGCCGGGGACATCTGCTGGTTGTTCCAGACCGAGTGGCCCATCTCTGCCCAGACGACGGGCTTGTTCGGATCGCACAGCCGCGCATAATCGGCGGTGAAGCGGCCGGGCTTGACCTTCTCCCAATCTCCGATGCGTCCGTAGGCTTCCGGCTCCCAAAGATCCACCGCGTCGGTGAGGCCATTGAAGTCGTAGGGCAGGAACGCATCCCAGTTGAAAGTCGGATCGCCAGCGTGTTGCATGCGAAAGCTGACGGCGTGATTTGGATCAACGGACCTGACTAGGCGGCGCGCGGTAGCGTATTTTTCCCGTAACAGGTCATCGAGGAATAGCCGGTAATCCCTCACGAGCCGCCGCCACGGGCCGTCCTGCGTGAACCATTTCATCGGCGGGGCGGGGAGCGAATTCAAATCGGAAATCTCGAATTTGAAATTCTCCGCGCCCACGCCCCAGGTCTTGCGCGCCGCATCCACGCTGCCGTGGCGTTTCTGCACCCACGCCGGCCAGAGTTTCGCGTAATCCGCTTTCAAGGCCGAAGGCTCATGCCGCGGCTCCCAAGCGAGGTCGTAGGCGAACACGGTGTCATTCTGCGTCAGGCGGTAATGCTCGATCAGCTCCCGCATTTCATTCCACCGGAAATCCAACGGCGTGCCCGGGCGCAACGAGAGGTTCACGCGCACGCCGTGCGCCTCGCAACGACGCAGAAAGTCCAGCAGGTGTTGCGCGCCGAGCGATTCGTGGTAGATGAATACGCTGACCGCGTTGAGATTCATTGCTTCCATTCGGCGCAGGTCGCGCTCGATGATCTCCGGATCGTAGGCGCCGCGACCAACCCAGTGCTCGAAGTGCTGCTGGTTCGCCAGTCCGATGCCGCTCGACGGCATGTAATTGACGCCATTTACCTTCCAAGGCTTCCCGCGCAACCAGAACCCGCCATCCCGGGCCGCAATGAACTCCGGCTTCGGCTTCGGTTGCCAGCGGCCGATCTCGTGGCTCAGCGAATCCACCACCGCGTCACCGGCCCGCAGCGTGACGCGCACAAGATGCTCGTCAACCCCTTGAAGCTGGGTTTGCTCCTGAATGGCTTGGTCCGCGCCCGGCGCAAGAGTGAGCGTCGTTTGCTTCACGACTCGGTTGGGGTGCCCGCGCTCCGGGCCGAGTTCCATTGAAAGGGAGAGGTTCGTTGCCGCGGCGCGCCCAAAGTTCACCACCCGCGCCCCGACATTGAAGCGTTGCTCTGGAAAGGTCGTGAAAAACTCCGCCCCGCCTTCAGTCAGAAAAACTCCGCGCCGCATGCGGGCGAGGGTTTGCCGCAGACAATTCATCACTAGCGGTTGCTGATAAAATGCCGCCTCCGACGGTGTGAAGGTCGCCCACACGCCGCCGCGAAAGGGTGGCTGCACATGAACCAGCAGCGCCGCAATCGCGCCGCGGTAGTCATTGTTCTCGCCATCGCCCACCGCGAGCAAAGGCTCCCAGCGGAAGGGCCGCTCCTGATTGAAGCCCACCCCGCGCGGCCGAGGATGCATTCCCTGTAGGCCAAGCGTCGCGCCGGGGTTCACCTTCAAGGAAGTTTTCGCGACTCCAGCTTCCAATGCGTCCGCACCAAAGAGAGAAGCCAGGGACAGGTGAGACGCCGCTCCTACATTGATCGGGAAGAACAGGTAGCCTGGCGAAAACCCTTCGAGGTGCGGTACCTCGATTTCATCCGGCAAACGCGCTTCGCCAAACGGACTCACCGCCGTGCCGAGATCGGCAAACCAGTATTCGTTTTGCTCGCCCACTTGCGGCGTATGCGAATGCGCCAGTCCGACCACAAAGCGGGCGACATTTGCGGGCCGAAGCCGGTCCTGTTTTCCGCTTCGCGCGGGGGGCGACTCCCACGCTTTGAACGCTTCCGGCGTCAGCGCGTAGCTCTTCCAATCCGGCGTCAACTCTACCGTGGCAATCCAGCGCGAGCCATCTGCCTCCGTCCATTCGAGCGCGAGTTGCTTGGTGCGCGGACCGCCTTTGGCGCGGAAGCAGGTGAGTCGGTGGCCGGCGGGAAAGGCGTTCGTCAATGCAGGACTCAGGTAGGTGTCCCAGCCGGTGAGCTTTTCGATAGCCACATGCAAAGCCTTCCCACCTGCGCCGGCGACGACTTCGTGGGTGGTGCGGAGGGCGGGATTGTCGCTCGTCCGCCGCCACTGGCTCAGATCGGCTTGGGCAAAGTCGAATAAGATTTTCCCCGGCTTCTGCGCCCCGATGACCGCCTCGAAGTTCGCTCGCGAAACCCAGCGTCCGTTCAGTTCAAACAAAGCCTCGTCCCACGCCGGCAAACCCAGCGCGAGCAAGTCGCCGCCTTGATGCAGGTAATTCTCGATGGCGGGCGCAGCTACGGCTGGCAGCGACCGCGCCCCGGGCAACACGAGTAGGTCGAACCTTTGCGCCGAGAGCACAGAGCTGTTTGACAAGGCTTCCGGGTTGATGAATTCGACCCGGTATCCGGCATCTGAAACCTGGTTGGCTATCGCGCGTGCCAGAGTCGCATCGTGCCCCGGGAGTTGATCGGTGAAGATGGCGGCGAGTGGGCCCGCGGCGGAGCAAAGGTTGCTCGAACCTAGGAGCGAGAAAAGCGCCACGAGAATGCCGGCGCGGCGAATCCGCATCCATAGGAGCGCGGAGGTCCAGTTCCTTGCGAACCAAGAGCATCCTGAGGAGCCCACAGTGTGGACGATAGCACCTAGAGTTGGGCGAGAGGTTCTCCCTCTCCCCCGCCGAGGGGGTGAGGGGTAACAGTCGCGGGGCCATTGACGGACTCCTTGTTCAGCAACTCTGCCTAACCCCTCACTCTGGCCCTCCCCTCTTCCGAAGGGGAGCGGGAACACCACGACTGCATCGCACGGTTTCCTCATTACTTCGTCGCGGGCAAAGGATGGAGTTCAATGCGCCGGAAGAAAATCTCCGCGCCCTCGGATTGGAAGATGAGCTGGCCCGATTTGTGACTGAGTTGGGAGGTTTGATTCACCCGCTTACCGTTCACGAAATAATCGAGCGTGTCGCCCTCGCACACGGCTTCGATGTGCGTCCACTCTCCGCCCGGACTCTCCACATCCTTCTGGCCGCGGTAGCCGAGTTTGTCCGCCCAGTCCGGGTCGCGCCCCCACCAGTTGACGCGGCCGGTTTCAAACACTTTGGCCGGGCCTTTTGCGTCCCAGCACGGCTCGCCGTCGCGGTCCTTTACCACGGTGGCGGTGGCAAAATACTTTTGCACGCTACCGTCCGGCTCATAGCCGCCAAGCACTAGTAGGTCGCCGACGCCACCTTCGATGATCTGGAATTCGTAGGAGCGCATCCACGGACCGTTGAAGGTTTTGGAGAAATAGTTTCCGTCACGACCTTGGCAATGGAGAAGCACGCCACTGTCCTTGGTGGCATTGGTGCGATTGCCCCAAGTGGCGAGCCCCCAGCGAAATTCGGCCACCAACCGGTAGTTGGCAAACCGTTGCTTCGTGTATAGCCCGCCTAGAAACTGGCCGCTGATCCGGATGGCCGGCGCGCCATCCACTTGGTCCGCCACCGCGAAAACCCGGTGCGGATCTTCCCGGTGAAAATCCACTAGCCAGGTGTAGAACGATGAGAGATCGCGGCCGTTGAACAAGCGGATGACTTCCTTGGGGACGATTACCTCACCGGAGTTGGCGTCAGCCGGGAGCGGATCCGCCGCGAAGCTCGCGACAGTGGTTGAGATGAAGAGGGCCAGGAGGGCGAGTATTTTTTGCATATAGGTCTAATTTGATTGGGCTAACCGTGTCTAAAGCCGGCCGAACACCCAGGCGAGGCCGCGTTCCAAACGCTCGGGCACATGATCACCGTGTTTGCCGACCGGTTCGTAGAAACTACAGCGCGCCGGTCGCGTCTGCAACACCTCGTAAATTTTCCGCGCCCCTTGGTTGGCCTTGTAGGAATCCTGGGTGGGGCCTTCCACGTAGATCGCTTGCGAGTCGCGGAACGCATGTTGGTGCTTCTGCACAAGGATCAGCGGATCGCTTTCGAGCCAACGCTTCCAGACATCCTCGCGCGGCTGCCCCTGCGCATCGCAAAGCCAGTCGAACTCGCCCGGATGCCAGCGCCCGCGCGGCGCGTAGGCGGCAGAAAGCGCGACGGCGTATTTCAAATCACCATCTTTCGGCGGCGGCGTGCCGGGCGGTGACTTAATGAGCGCCTGCAAATTGGGCAGCGAAAAGTTAGTCACGCTGGGCTTGGTCACGAGATACCGATGCGAGATTTCAAAATAGGAATCCGGACTCAGTGCCACCACGCCGCCGAAGAGGCGCGGGCGCATCATGCCGAGCCGCAGCGCGCCAAAGCCGCCGCTGGAGTGGCCCGCAATGATGCGGTTCGTCACGCCTGGCGCGATCCGGTAACGACCCTCGACCAAGGGCACGATTTCGTCGCAGATATAGTCGGCGTAATTTCCCTGCGCGGCTGAATTCAAATACTGGCTGCCGCCCCAGCGCGTTTTGGCGTCCACAATCGCGATCACCACCGGCGTCCCGCGGTTGGCCAATTCCTCCGTGGTTTTGCGCCAGCGCGCTGGATCTTTGATCGCGTTTTCCGACGACCCGCCAAAGCCAGGCAAATAATAAACGATTGGCAACGGCACGCCGTTGGTGGCTTGCTCCGGCACGAACACCGCGACGCGCCGCGTGGTCGGGTCGCCCAGCGGATTGAGCCGCAGCGCGCGGCTGGAAAGCTCCAGCACGTCGAGTCGCGGTTCGGCCTGGCTGACGAGGGCGATGGCAACAAACACAACGGCCAGCCACGCCCTCGAACGGCGAAGGTGGGCGGTCGTCCCAGTTAGGGAATGATTCACTCGGTATATTCTTTCGGTTATCGGCGGGGTAATCGCGCGTGGCCTACCACGTCACCACGTAACGGCCCGCGCCGCGCGTGGCGAAAGTAAGCAACAGCCGGCCGTTATCCAGCTTGAAATCAACGGGGCCAAGATCGTGCTGCGTTTCGACGGCGAGCGCGCGGACCTGAAGCTTCGTCCGTTTGGCGCCGGGAGCGAGGGCTTTGAGATCAAGTGCGGCGCGAAATGATTCGTCGCGTGGATAGGGGAAGATCACCAAACGTTTGGTTTCGCGGTTGATCTTGAGCGAGCCGTCCGTGGCGACCTTGCCGAAATCGAGCCAGGTGCCGGGCGGATTGGTGTGGGCCGCGAAGTCCTCCGCGCTGCCGGAGGGCGGGCGGTTAGCGGGTCCGGCAGTGACCATCGTCACCGGACCGTTCTGCTTCTCAAGCCGCAGCTTTGCGATCTGGATGCGACCGTGTCGGTCCGCATTTCCTTGTAGCCGGAGGACCGAGTCGCCGGGTTTGTAAAGACCAGCCACGAGATCGTAATCGTCGAACTTGTCGCTGACGGTGAACTCATACGGCCCATCCACGATCACGTCGCCCTTGCGCCACTGGCTCGTCGGGCGGGGCAGAGCGTGATCCTGCTGGAAGACGATGTGTTGCGCCCCTGGTTCACCCTGGTTCACGGCGTGGACGTAGCAGATAAAGTCGGCAGCGAGGGAATCGTTGACGATCCATTCGTAGGTGACTTGAACGCGGTTGCCACCAAGATGCTTGAAGTCGCGGAGGCGCGGCTCAATCGCTTTCTGCGACCGGCCGTCCGCCGGATCGAAGTGCGTGCGCGCGTCGGCGAAAATAAACTCGGGACACTCGGCGTAATCACCAAGCGCCCCGTCGTGCAACCCCGTGGCCACTTCGGTGTCCGGGCCGAGGGCGAGGAAACCCCATTGGGGAAGGATGTAGTGCCGCGACGCTTTCGCCTCCACTCGCCAAGGTTCGGCGTTCCAGTTGACCCAGAGTGTTAGGTCGCTTTCGTAGCGGATGCGCTGGCGCGAAGTGTCGCCCGCCACAAGCGCGGCGCTGCCGGTGACATAGCGCCCCGGCAACTGGTAACGGATCTCGACCGGGCGCGAAGTGCCATAGAGGCGTTGGATCGGGTGCATGAGATTGTGCTCGCGCCAGACATACTGGACGCGGTCGGGGAGCGGATTGCCGATGAAGCCCGCATGGCCGTAGGCGATTTCCTGCGCACGATATTGGTCCAGGCTGCGCGGGTTGCCGGCGTCCACGCCCCAGGCGAGTCCGTAGCCGCGCCGATACCAGCGTTCGTAATAACCCATGCCGTGATTCACCATTTGCGGGTGGAGTTTCAACAGGTCCAGATCGAGGAACGGCGCGTGGTCTTCGCCGCCCGCCACTTGCGCCTCGACGCCGTCGCACCGGCCCGCCCAATAGAAGTGATTCGCGCCTTCGCCGAAGAGCGGGCCACCGTGCGTGGCGCGCTCGAACTGAAACAACTCCGGTTCGCGCTGCACCCGCAACGCCATCATCGCCGCCTGCGATTGCGTGGCGTCGTGGTCAAGTTGGTTCCATGGCGGGACGCAGGTGTGGACGTCGAGATAGGCGGCGGTCGTGGCATAGCTCGCGTGGGCTGCGGGCGAGTTTTGTTTTGCGAAGCCGAGCATGCGCGTGGCCTTGATCCCGAAGGCTTGGACTTTAGTGCCTTCGTTGAGCCAGCCGAGCGCGGGCGAACCATCGGCCTGCAACACGCGCGCCGTAGCGTCATAGCTGGGCGCGTCGGGGTAAAGATCAAGGTAGTTCTCGTGTAGCGCCCAGAGATAGCCGCACTCGTTGGCGGCCTGACCGAACAACTTCATGCCGTCATCACCACCAAGGCCGGCGTTGGCCGGGATATGATCCGGCAACTTCACGTCGTAGCCGTAGTGCTGCCAGGCGTGTTGGATAATGGCGAGGTGATCCACGCCAAGGTCTTTCAGTTCGCGGAGCTTCCGCGCATCGCCGGCGAACGTGCCTCCGCTGTGACCCCAGATGTCGAGCATGATGCGCGGGCCAAGCACGCTGCGGAACGGCGACGCCGGATGCGGAATGTTCGGCAGCACCTCGCCCACGTCCGGCGAGACGGCAATGTAACCGGTCTCGACGAGGGCGTTGCGGTTGCTGGCTGTCGTGAGTTGGTAGGTGGCTTCGCCTTGGGGACATTCCGAGGCGTGGGATTGCGTCCAATCCAGATAGCGGCAGACGAAGACTCCTTCGACTGGTAGATAGTTCACGACCCCTGGCAGATACGGCACGATCAAGGTTCGGCGCAGCGGCGCGGCGGCATTGCCGAGACTGAAGCGGCTGAGCACCGGTTGATCGCAACGCGCCGAAACCACCAGTGCCTTGCCTTGCATCCGGTAACTCCACGCGATGCGCAGCGGCTGCTCCGGCAGATCGTAATCCCAAACCACGTTCAGCGTGTCGCCCTCCCGACGCACCTCCACCACCCGACCACCGCGGGCCGGAACCTCCTCCGTCTGGTTCTCCCGTTTCCGCGCGACGGTTGCGCCGCCGCCTGCTGCCGGCAGGAACGGACGGCCCTTGCCGAGTTGCGCCGTGAAATCGTCGAGCGTGCCAGTGACCGGTTTGAAAGTGAACGTCACCGGGCCATCCGCGCCGGCGTAGCTGAACTGCCATCCGTCCGCGATGCGTTTGAGTTTGTTGGAGCACGGCAGCAAGTTAGACGGCACGACTCCGTTGCTGGCTGAGTTACTCAACGCCAGCAGGCTCGCCTTTGCCGTGGCGGCGTAGGCACGGGTGCCGGTCAACTGCTTCAACCACTCGCCGCGCCCATCCTGTCCCGTGCCGACGGTGAGCTTTGCGTCGCCGAAAAAGGACCAGTCCCAGGACGGATTGTTCTTTGGCCCCGGCTCGACTTGCAGGCGGAGCTTGACCGCTTTGCCGGCGTGCGGTGAGAGATCGAAGTCGAATTGCTTCCATTTGTCTGTGGCCTGATGTTCGCGCATTAACTCACGCTCCACGCCATCGGCGGTCAGGTAGCAGGAGAAGGTAGATCCGTCGCTCTTGTCCGGCACGCCCGCGTCCGGTCCCATCACGATGGCAAACGAGAGCTTAATCGGCGTGAGCCTCGGCAAAGCGAGTTCATACTCCGCCCACGTTCGTCCCGGCGGGACGCGCCACGGCGAGTGGATCAGCAACGCCTCGCGGCCAAAGACCAGTCCCCACGGCTTGTAGGAAATGCCGGTGGGCGCATCGGCGTGGCCCATCCACGACCCAGGCATTCGCATAGGTTCGCCGCCGTAAGACTGCCAGCCCACCTGGTAAAGCCCAAGGTCGGTGAGGGCGGTTTCTCCCGCGGGCAATGGCACTGATAAGTTCGTCGCCTCGACAGCCAGCGCCGCTCCGCACGGAGCGAGGCAAAGCCAACCAGTCGTCAACGCTCGGAGCGCGCCGCTCGCCATGCGCGAGCTAAGTTTAAGTTGTTTCATTGGGCTATTCAGTAGGACCAGCGTTGCGCCGGTGTCCATCGTGCAGAACTTCGCGCACCATTTGGTGGGGTCCAGTGGAAGTTGGGAGCGCCGCGCCCAAGGCTGGGCAGCTACATTTCGATATGGCTGGTTTCCTGGCGGCCCCGCTAATCCGCGCGCAGTTCGCAGTCATCATAGGTCACATGGCCTTCCGGGTAGGGACAGTTGATCACAGTGTCCAGAATGAAGCGCACCTGCGCGGTGGCCGCAGTCGTGCGGAAGTCGGACTTGAGTTGCGTATAGGGCGCGGTGGTTTTGAGTTCCATCTTGGGGTGCTGGAGCACCAGTTTACCGTGGTTGTCCAACTCACAGATCACCAGACCCGCCGAGTCGTTAGCGTGGTGGCCAAAGCCCTTACCGTGCAGATCCACCGTCCGCACCCAGACCGATGCCTGGCAGCGCCGTTGCGCCCCGACCTCGACCTCCTGGTAAATTTGCGTGTGTCCCTGGGTGTCGGTGTGCGTCCGAATTGCGCCCTTGCCAGCGTGGTATTCCGGCAAGCCCCAGTCCGGGTGCTGGACGTAATCCGCCTCCTGCCAGAGGTAACTCTGCGCCGGGCCGAGGAACTGGCAGTTCCAATCCGCGAGGGGAATGTTGACGCCGCGCCCGCCGAGCACTCCAGCTCCGGTATCTTCAAATCCAGCGTTGAGCAGTAGGTTGCCGGTGGTGGTCGCGGCGGGAAGCGAGATCGGCTTTGCGCCTTTCCCGCCGCGCCCTAGACCAATCTCCAACGCTTGCACAAACGCCTCGCCGCGCACGGTCTTGTCGCCGTCCGAGGTGCGCGCGGCGGTGAAACGGATTTCAATGATGCCGTTGCTTGGGGCGATGTCCTCGAAGACCAGGTCCGCAGCGCGATTTGGACTGCCGACGGTGGCGGCCACATCGAGGCGTTCGACAACGCGCTGGCCGTTGATGCGGATGTCGAAGCAGTGCTTCCGCGTGTCCAGTCCGCGCGTGGCGGCAAACTTGAGGCGCGCATAGTAGCGACCCGGACCCACCGTGAGATTCACCCAGAAATTATTTCCGTGAACGCCGTAGCGATACAACTCCGGATCGGTCGTGCCCTTGATTTCATTGGGCGCAGCATTTGTCCACCAGAAGGTGGCGACGCTATCTGTCAGGGCCGCGCCGCGGGTCACCAGCTCGGTCGCGGGACGCCAGGTGTGGCCAGCGGCATCGCGGTAGTCGGTCCGACCTGGGTAGCCAAAGATCATCCGCTGCGTTTCGTGTGGGCCAGTGCCGGAAGGAAAGTTCGCCACGCCATTCGCCGCTGAATACTGGACGCTTTGGACACCGACGCTTGCACCCTTTGCATAGGGATTACCCGTGCCGCGCGCCACTAACTTCAAAGTGTGCGGGCCTTGGGTCAGGCCATTGCGATGGTAGAGCACCTGCCCGTTGCGCGGCGCCGGATTCCACGCGTCCACAGGGACGAACTGTTTCTCGCCATCGAGATAAACGTCCGCCAAGCCATCGGTGGGACCGACCCGACCTATGAGCCGGACTTGGTTGCCATTGAATTGGGCAGCGAGTGCGGCCCCAGGGGATTCAGTAACCCGCAGTAAGCCGGATGGTTCTGATTCGGTTCGCCAAGCGCCTTCATACTCCAACCCAGTTTCCTTTAACTCCCGTTGCGGATCGTTGCCGGTGACGACAACGGCTTTCGCGCCGTCGTGGCGAATCGTGACGATGGCATCGCCGTTGGGAAGGCGTTTGAGCGTGTAGCCGTTTGACTTGAGATCGCCGCGGTGTTTGAGCGCGCGGCCGTCGGCGGAAATCTGTTTTGGCGCAAACGCCAACCGTAGCACGTCCACGGTTTCCGCTAGTGCGTCGAATGTAGAGTACTCAATCCGACCAACGCCATAGCGGACCGAATTGATGACCGCAGTGGAGCGCACGATGTGGTTTTCGCGGTTGGCTCCGAGTTCCTCCGGTAGCCAGCCAATCGCCGCCAGCCCAAACCGCAGCGGCATCGGGTGGGCGATGTTCAGCCAGTCGCCGTTCACGATGATGCCGCCGTCAATGTTGTCCTCCGTCACGCCCGTCTCGTGAGCGTCATAGGTCAGCAGCACCATTTGGCGGTAGGCGAGTTCGCGCGCCCAAGGACTGCCGGCGGCGACGGCGTATTGCGCCACGGTGGGCGCGACATCCAGCGGTGCATACCAAAGCGAACGCCCGCAACATCCGGATGACTCCGGATAGGCCCAGGCCCCGCTATAAACGTCGCCGCGAGATTCCGGCGCGACGCTCGTGCGGTTAAGGAAGAGCGTGAGAATGTTCCGCGCATCGTGACGCCAGTTGGGAAATTCGTCCGGGTGGTTTAGCAGATAGGCCGCAGCGTCGGGCGTGGTAAGGCAATTTTGCACCGGGTTGGCCCAATCCCAAAAATAGCGGCCCCAGGTGTCGTCAACCGCCCACGCGGGGAGGAGCTGCTCGCGAAGATATGTCCGACCTGCGTCCCGCGCGGCAAGGAGGCGACTGTCCTTGCCTGTGTGCCCGAGGCGAATCAACTCATCAAGGAAGGCGAGGATCATCGTGACCCCACCGGTTTGTTTGTTGTCCTTCCATGTTGCGCTTTCCGGATTCGCATAGCGCGGCCAGGGATCGGCTTTGGGGTCGAGGTTGCAGCGTTCCGCGAGGAGGTCGCCCCAATGTTTGGCAGCGGCGAACCAGCGCCGGTTGCCGGTGAGTTGGTAAGCGCGGAGTAAGCCTTGGCCAGTGGAGGCGCAGAGGTCGAGTTGAATCATACCGTTCGGGTCTGCTTTGAAGAACGCCTTGCCCTTGACCGGCACGCTGATGAATAGATTTGGCCACGGATGGTCGGGCGGCGTCTGGCAGTGGTCCACGAGGAAGTCGGCCATGTAGGTGATGTGGGCAATCGCCGCCGCGTCTCCCGTGTAGCGGTAGTAATCCACGAACCCGTTCAGCACGCTGGTGGCGCGCTGGCTCAGGTCGCCGTTGCCCCAGTCCTTAGGATCGCGCGGCGTGATAACGCCGTTGGACGCGATCTGCCAGGAGCCACTGAAGACGTAGGCGGGATATTCGGCGATGGCGTTGGTGAGCGTGGTCCACGGATAACGCTTAAGCGTCTCGGCGGCAATGCGCACGCGGTAATCGCACTGGCCGTTCAACCCGCGATACCACGGCGCGATCACGCCCTGCGCATCGAGGACCGCCGGGTGACCGTAGTAGCGGGCGAGATTCGTGGCAGCGGAAGCAGTCGTGATGAAGGTCCCGCAAAGCAGGGGAATGATGAATCGCAAGGTAAGTTTCATAAGGGTAACTCCGGAAATTACATTTCGGAACTGGGGTGATATTGGTGGTTGGGCCGGGGAGAGGAGGGAAAGCTTTGCAGCCACCGACCAATTCCACATTCAGCACCGCCACCGAACCCCTCTCCATGAACCGTCCGCACCGCCGACAGGTCTTGGAGTGCGCCAGCCCGCTGGCGCTTGGAAAGTCGGGGATGGTCGAAAGCGTCAGAGGGCTGACGCACTCCAAAACGCTGCCGCGCTTCATCCTCCGCCAGAGTGGTAATGCGGTTCATGGGTTCAAAGCCTGAAGTTCCTTTTCGGCGAATTCTCACCCTGCCCCTCCTCGCCGCGGGCGAGGGCGAAGCCAATTCGGTGATGGATCGCCGCCAGCCATCCCCGAACTTAGTGTCGCGCTTGTTGAACCAGACATCGTGGCCGTGCTTTCCAGGTCAGCCCTGATGCGCCAGACCGGCCCTTCGTTGGCGGCGTGGCCGTAGCTGAGGAAGATGCGGCGCGTGTGGGAAGCTGCTGGAAAAGTTTGAGCCGACTCACGGCGGCTGGTTCGCGGAGAGATTTGGCCGGGCTCAGGGCAGACCCAGTGGTTGCTCACTTGGGGGAACTGCTGCTGGCATTGGGAGCAGACCGGAGTTGAGTTCATCGTTCCGCTCCTTCCGCAGGAGTTGCGTATTTGTCCCCCGGTTCGACCCGGATGTAAAATGAGCATGCCGCTTAAACCCGCCCGTGGCCGGTTCGGGCAGCGGCAGCGGGAGTCAGGCGCTCTTGGCGTAATACTCTTTGTAGCGGTAGTAATAGTACTCGTTGCTACGGGTCTGGACGCCGTTGAAGACGAGCCCCAGCACGTTGATTTCGCGCTGGTAAAGGAGGTCGAGGGCCGCCCGCGCCACCCGGCCGGAGGTGTAGTTGGCGCGGACGACGAACAATACGCCTTCGACGTGCGGGGAGAGGCTCGTGACATCGTCGGCGGCCATGACAGGGGCGGTGTCGAAAATCACGTAATCGTACTGAGCGGCCAGCTCGGCGATGAGGCTGTGGGTTGAGGGTTTCACGAACAACTCGCCGGGGTTGTGAAGCGTTTCGCCTCGCGGAATCAAGAAGAGGTTTGGCGTGAAGGTCGGAACGATGGTCTTGGCAATCGGGGTCTTGCCGTTCAGGGCCTCACTCAGTCCCGGGGTGGGTTCGATGCCGAAGCCCCGGTGCTGCCCGCCTTTTCGCAAGTCAGCGTCAACCAGCAGGACGCGCGCCCCGGCCAGCGCCATGGTAATGGCCAAGTTGGCGGTGGTCAGGGATTTGCCGTCGCCCGGAATCGAACTGGTGACGACGAGGATTTTGGGGCGTTTGCCCTGCGTGGCCATGTAAAGCAAAGAGGAGCGCAGGTTGCGGTAGGCCTCGAGGAACATGTGTCGGTCATCGCCGTCCTTCAGCAAGGGGATTTGCTTGCTGCCTTTCACGAGGGACGATTCATACGGAATCTGCCCCATGATTGGCTCGTCAAACAAGTCGTGCAGGTCATTGTAGGAGCCGGGGCGGTCGTCTAAACGGTCCACGATGAACAGCAAAAACAAGCCGGCTCCCAAGCCGAGAACCGCTCCGAGGAGGATGACTTTGAGGGCGATGGAAGTGGTCAGCGGCACGGAGGCGTGCTCCAACGTCGTGACGGTCTCCTGATTGATGTCTTTCTCGGCGCCTAGCGATTGCATGGCCCGTTGGAGATTGTCCCGGAGGTTTTGCACGGTCAGCTTCCGGGCGGCAATCCGCTCGCGTTCCTCAAGCAGGTTGCTGAGTTTAGCGGCCTCAACTTCAAGGGCCTTGGTTTCCCGCACCAGGTTGGTGATCTGCATGGAGAGGGAATCGCGCTGGCCGGCGAGTTGTTCCTTGCTCTGATCCTTAAAGATGCGGAGCAGGTTTTCGCGGCGGACGATATCTTCGTTCATGGCGACCATGCGGGGATGTTTTGGTCGGAGGATTTTGGCCCAGTCGTCCAGGTCCGCTCGTCGGAGCAGGAGATCCTGTCGCGCCCGGAGAAATTCGGTGTTGAGATAATTGTCCTGGTCAACGCCCAAGTCCTGATCGCTGGATTGGGCCGTGGCGGGTTGTCTCGGGTCGGGTTTCTGCCCGGTGGCAGATTTCTGTACCGACATGATTTTGGGCGCGAGGGATTGCTGCCGATCCAGGATTTGATCGAGGGTGAGCGTGCTTAGGAACTCATATTGGTTGCGATAGGCATCCAACTGACGGGTTTTTTGCAACATGTATCCCACGAGGCTCGCGACCTGTTCTTTGACGAAAACAATGTTGTTGTTCGTGGCGAACGCCGCCTCCTCCGCCTCGATCTTCTTGATGTCGCGATCCAGCCCCTCCACCTGATCGGTGATGCGGCTCAGGGTGGTGTCGGACATGGTGGCGCGCATCTCGGATTTGAGGGCGCTGTATTCCTCCATGCAGGCATCGAGAAAGGCGACGGTGTAATCCGAGTTGGTGCTGACCGCGCGCAGGTTAAAGATGGTGGTCTTGGGGGTGACGCTGATCTCCAGGTCCACCGGGGCGGGCACGAGGTCGGGTTTGAGGGTGCGGACGCGCTCCCGGGCGCGGTTGAGCACGCCCGCGCTTTTCATCAAAGCGGCCTGGGTGCCGAGAAAGTTGTTGAGTTCCTCCGTGAAGCTCGATCCCGTGCCGCCGGTGGTATTGATCTTGATGCTCATGATCATCCGACCGAAGGAGACGTAACTGGCCGGGGTAATCCAAACCAGATAGGCCGCGATGCCCAAGCCGAGGAGCAAGGTGCCGACCAGCACCCACCAGAGCTTGCGCAGCAGATTGCGATACCGGTGCAGGGAGTTGTAGAAGACGGCCGACCGGACGGCGCGATTCGGGGCGGATACTTCGGTTTCGTTCATGGCGACTTGAGCGGGCTTTACCTTCTACCAATTGATGGACCGCTGGGGAACGATGATGAAATCCTCGGGTTCGAGCGTGACGTCCTCTTCGGTGTGCCCTTTGACGAAGACGTTTTCCATGTTGACCAGGATGGTTTTAGTGCCCGTTTCCGCCTTGCGGATGATCTGGACCTTCTTGCGGTTGGCAAAATCGCCGAAGCCTCCGGCGCGCAGGATGGCCTTGCTGAGGGTGAAAGTTTCGTTGATGGGAATCTCGACAAAGCCGGGGTTGCGCACCGGGCCGGAGACATAGACCTTCCCCGGCACCCGGGCGAGTATGTCCAAGCCGATGACGACGGTGACTTTGTAGTAATAATCTTTTTCGAGCGCAGTTTTGATGTCCTCGGCGGCCTGCTTGCAAGTCTTGCCCGCCACGCTGACCCGCCCGAGGTAAGGGATTTCGAGTTCGGTCGAGTCCGCTACGACCAGGGGAATCGCATTGGTGCGGTCTTCAGCGATCTTGAAAGCGAGCCGGTCGCCCGGGAGCAACTTGTGTTTGTCATCCATCACGTAATCGCCCAACGCGAAGGAGTCCAGCGAGATGACCGACGAGCTTTTCTCAACGGGTGAGGTCGGGGAGTTTGCGGTGGCGGCGGGCTTGGCGTTCGCTTGGCCGTCGCCGGGCGGCGGGTTGCGGCGGTCACGGTTGCCGGTAGCGGTCTGCCCCACGGCGGCGAGAGCAGCGCAAAACAAAACTAAAAAGAGAAGGGTACGTTTCACTGTGTGTAAGAATTAAAAGGCATAAGCGAGGCTGAGCACAAGCCGATTCTGCAAGTAATCAGAACCCTTCCGGTCGGAGTCCTTGAGGTGAAATTGATAACCCAACGTGGCCGAAAGACTTTGGGTGATGGGGCGGGATAAGGAAACCGTGGTCCCAAACCAGTCAAAGGTTTCACCTAACAGTCCACTTTGTTGGTCGTGCTCGTACCTGAGCGTCGTGTACAAAGCGGTTTTGCGCAGCAGATTCCAGGAGGCCGAGTAAGCGATGTACTTGCTATCCAACAACTGGGAGCCGCGTCCAGAGCCAAACTGCGACTGCAAGGATTGCCCAAACGAGAGCGAATGGGTCAGGAGTTTGCTGACGCGCTGGTTGAGCGAGGCTTCCAAATAGTAAGCGTCAACACTGCTCGTTAGATCGGTTAACCCGAGGGTGTCAAGAAAGTACATGACATACCCTCCCCCGAGGCGGAAGGAGGTGTTCTCGCTGAGTTGGGCGCTGACAAATGGGCCGATGCTGACGTGTTGGTTGTCTTGGGATAAAGGCTGGGTGTAATCAATCAAGCCCCCGCCCAACTGGAGGCCCGCTTGCACCGTGGGCCGCAGTTGAAAACCCACGGTGGCTGTCAACAACTCCGCCGAGTGGGTCAGATAATCATACACGGAATCGGTGGCGATGTAGTTTTGGTGGTCGTAACTGACGGAAATGAAGGCTTTGTTCAAATCCCAGACGGTCCGGATGCCGACCGTGTTCTCGAATCGGGGCAAACTGCCCGTGCCACTGATCGTCGGGCTGGAGCTTACGTCTCCCGTATAGTTGAACTGGTCATGGAGGTTAATCAAAAAATCCCCGGCGTAAATGTCGAAGGACAAATCCGTGTCAGGACTAATGAAGAACCGGTCATATTCCGTCGTGTTCAGGTATTTCTCGTAGCCGATGCCCAACCCGAGGGAAAGGGTGTTCCTTTCCGATACTCGCCAACTGGAAAAAGCTTTCAACTGCGGACGGAAAATCAGGTCCTCCTGCGGATTGTCCGAGACGTACTTTACGTTGTCGGTGACATCAATCTCCAAGCCTCCCTCAAACCGCATCGAAACCGGCCCCAGCTCCAGACTGAACTTCTGGTTTTCCAACTGGCGCTTGCGGTATTCAGCCACGTCCTGTCCAGCCAAGGAGTATCGCAACGCCTCCTGAGCCGGCGCCGCGCCAGCCAGGACCAGAAACAGCAGTGCCGTCGCCCCCCACCGATGACACCCCGCCAGCGCAACCTGCGGTTGCACTCGGCGCGACTTGTTGAACGAAAAGCTTATCAAGCGGAAGCACATCCTACACGCCGCTCGGGGGCATGTCCACTGGCAATCCACGACCCTGACGATCAGCGGCGGTCACCGCTGGCGGACAAGCGGAATCCCAGCCGTACAACATTCTATTTCGCGGCTTTTTCCAGCGTCGCTTCCCCAAAAGTTTTTTATTCCACCGGGCAGGCAAGCCCGTTAGAGTCTGCTGGCATTGCACTCACAAGAATCGGTCGCCAACACAATCAAATGGTCTGGCTGGAACAACTACGCGTGACAAATTGGGGCGAAATGAGCCTTGGTCTGATCGGCGTTTACCTGCTCGGCTGCTTCACGACGGGATATTACTTGGTTCGTACCATTAAGGACTTGGACATCCGCACGGTGGGCAGCGGGAGCGTCGGGGCCCGCAATGTCAGCCGGGTGCTGGGTCAGACCGGTTTCCTCGTGACGACCCTGGGGGATGCGCTCAAAGGCGCTTTGGCCGTTTGGCTCGTGCGCCATTTCTTTGCAGCCGACCGCGTGGCTACGCTGGCCGTAATAGCAGTGGTGGCCGGACACGTCTGGCCGCTGCAATTGCGTTTGCGCGGCGGCAAAGGGGTGGCGACTTCGATTGGCGCGCTGCTGGTCTATGATTGGCGGCTGGTCGTGGTGTATGTCGCGGTGTTCGCCTGTGGGGTGGCGGGGGCGCGCAAAACCATCCTGCCCGGCTTGTTCGCTTTCGTCTGCCTGCCTGCCGCCGGATTTTGGCTGCACCGGGACGGGTTTGAACTGGCGGCGTTGACTTTACTGGCGGGAGTGGTCGTCTTCGCCCACCGGACGAATCTGGTCGAAGAAATTCCCGCCCTGGCCGCACGCCAGAACCTCCGGCGCGGAGCCTACGGCGCAGAGCAGACCACGCACAAATCGGAGCGACCCGAATTATGAGTTCACGCGAACCCTTGGTGTTCAAGACCGCCGCCGAAGACTGGGAGTTGGAGCAGATTCACCGGCTCAACTACAAAACTTTCGTCCAGGAAATCCCGCAGCACCAAGCCTCGCCCACGCACCGGCTCGTGGATAAATTTCACGCCGAGAACACGTATCTCATCTGCCTCTCCGAGCGGAAGCTCGTCGGCATGCTGGCCGTGCGCAGCAACCGCCCGTTCTCGCTCGATCAAAAGCTGCCGGATTTGGATTCCCATCTGCCAGCGGGCCACAAGGTTTGCGAAGTCCGCCTGCTGGCCATCGAGAAAGAATTTCGCGGCGCGCGGGGCGGTCAGGTGCTCTCGGGAATTCTCGCGCTGCTCTGGCAGCACGGCGTCGAAAAGGGTTACGGCCTCGCGGTCATCTCCGGCACCATGCGGCAATTGAAGCTGTATCAGCATCTCGGGTTTGTGCCGTTTGGACCGGTCGTGGGCGCGGGTGAGGCGCAGTTCCAACCGATGTATGTCACGCTGGAAACCTTCGAAGTCACGGCGCGGGAATTTCTCCGCGCCGCGCCGGCGCGCTCGTTTCAGCCCAGCGCCGTCAACTTCCTGCCCGGCCCCGTGGCCGTGCGTCGCGAAGTGCGCCGGGCGTTCGAGCAAGCGCCGGAATCCCATCGAGCCGCCGCTTTCCGATCCGATTTCAATGCCACCAAGAAACTGCTCTGCGATCTGGTGCGCGCCCCGCAGGTCGAGCTTTTGCTCGGTTCGGGCACGCTGGCGAACGACGCGGTCGCGGGGCAGCTCAGTTTGTTGGGCGGACGCGGACTGGTGTTGAGCAATGGCGAGTTTGGCCAGCGTCTGACGGATCACGCCCGCCGCTTCCGACTCGATTTCGACACGCTGGAATTCGACTGGGGGCAGAGGTTCGATCTGGCGGCCGTCCGGGCGGGCCTCGAGCAAAGGCCCGCGCCGCAATGGCTCTGGGGCGTGCATTGCGAAACTTCGACCAGCGTTTTGAATGACCTCCCCGCGCTGAAGGAACTTTGCGCCGCCCGCGGGGTGAAGCTTTGCGTGGATGCGATGAGTAGCATCGGCACGTTGCCGGTGGATTTGACCGGCGTTTATCTGGCCACCTGTGCCAGCGGCAAGGGGCTGCGTTCTTATGCCGGCATTTCGATGGTGTTTCATCACCACGAAATCCCGCCTGCGCCGGACCGCCTGCCGCGCTATCTCGATCTCGGCTACTACGCCGCGCAGCAGGGAATTCCCTTCACATTTTCCTCGAACCTGCTGCACGCGCTGCACGCCGCGATCCGGCGCGGGGATTGGGCCCGGCGCTTTGCCGAAACGGCGGAGTGGGCGGAATGGCTGCGGACGCGCCTGGTGGAACTGGAATTCAATCTCGTCGGCGCGACCGCCACGACCTCACCCGCCGTCCTCACGCTGGCGTTGCCGCCGGAGATGAACTCCGTGAAAATCGGCGCCGCGATGCAGGAAGCCGGGTATCTGCTCAGCTACAACAGCGATTATTTGCGCGGGAGAAACTGGCTGCAGGTTTGCCTCATGGGCGAGGGCTCGCGGGAAAAAGTCATCGCCGTGGCCAACGCCTTGAATCGCGCCGCCGGCAAGCATCGGCTCGTGGAAGCGGGTCGGGAAGTACCCGCGTAGCTGCAACCTCCAATTAAGCTCAGGGCTGCGCCTCTGCGTTTGAACTGCGGTTCCGGCTTCCAACCGTCTGAATCCGATCCAGACTGGACGGCGCAATCCTTCACTGGCCTTTATTCATCTGCCAACCGGCCGCAACCAGCGCTTTGAAGCCGCCGATGAGCGAAGACACATTGCGGTAGCCCATCTTCTGCGCGGCGTCCGCTGTCAACGCTGAGCGAAAGCCGCCGCCGCAATACATGATGATCTCCGCATCCTTGGCCGGGTAGAGTTTCTCGAGGTCGCGTTCGAGGATTCCCTTGCCCAGATGCACCGCTTCGGCGGCGTGCTCCGCCTGCCATTCGTGGTCCTCGCGCACGTCCAAGAGCACACTGTTCGGGTTGGCAGTCAGTCGGGCGCGGGCTTCGGCAACGCTGATTTCGTTGATGTGTTTCTTCGCGTCGTTGACGAGGTTTAGAAAACCAGATGAATGATCCATCCGCGCAGAATAACCAAACACCAGCCACCCAACACCAGAAAAATTACCAAACCGAACCGAATACGGCGGCCGGTTCAGCGAATTCTTCCATCCCGACACCCAGCGACTTGGAACGTTCAAAATTCCGCCATACATTCCAGACTGGGCGACGAAAGATTGGGAGGGCCATCCACTCCAGCACGCGGGCCGCGGGCGCTCCGCGTTTCTATTGCGAAGTTCGCTGAATTCAGAGACCGGCGCAGGGCTGGCCCTACGCGGCAAACTCGCGCAGATATTTCAGCGCCACGCGCAATTCCTTCGGCACGGGCGCGGTGATCGTCACGGTTTCTCCAGTGATTGGATGCGGCAGTTCCAATTGTTCGGCATGCAGCGCCACGCGGGAAATCAGCGGGCGCTCTTCGCGACCGGCTTTCAGCCGATAGTCTTTCTTCAACCGCGAAAGCAGCAGCGGCTTTCCCCCATAAAGTTCGTCGCCCACGATCCGTAGGCCGGAGTTTTGGAGGTGGACGCGGAGTTGGTGCGGACGCGCGGCCCGAGGCAGGCAGCGCAGCCAGGTGTGGCTGGCGAACTTTTCCACCAGCTCAAAAACCGTCTCGGCTTTCTTGCCGTTCGGGTCCACGCGGATCATGGCGGGGCTGGTTGGATGGGGCGCGAGCCGGGCGTTTACTGCGAAACGGTCCTGGACGGGCGTACCGTGAACGAGCGCCAGGTAGCGCTGGACCGGCTTTTCCATGCTGAACAAATTGGCCAGCGCCACGAGCACAGGTTTCGATTTGGCGAGCAGCAGGACGCCGCTGGTGTCCGCCTCCAGCCGGTGGGCGTTGGTGAGGTAATTCAGGTTGCGCTCCTTCGCCCACGGTTTGCCGGCGGCAATGGCATCGTGCAGCAGCCGCAGCAAGGTGGGCCGCGCGGGATCGAGGTCGTAACGATCTGGCGAGACGGGCAGCCCCGCGGGTTTGTCGAGCGCAAGCAGGTGGGCGTCTTCGAACAAGACTGGGATTTCCCAAAACTCGTGCGTGGCCGGCGACGAAAGTTTAATGACGGAACTCATGGGTGAACTTGCGCGTTACAAGGGTTTCTTTCAACCGTAGCTGCGGACTTGAGCCTGCGCTAACTGTCCGCTGATTTGCGCCGACTCACGGCGGCGGCTACGCAGCTTGAAAGAGCCTCACAAATTGAACGGTGTCAGTCGCGCGACCCAACTGCCCGCCCGCCCGCTCCAATTGCCGCAGCCGCTTGGCCCGCCGATTACTTCCGCCTCGGCGCGCCGACCGGCTGTCCCGGCTGCTGCTGTTGACGGAAAACGGGGGTGTCCCGCAAGCCACGCTCGGCTTCTTTGTTGAACCACGCGTTCGCGGCTTCGTTCTGGCGCGTGCGGCGGACGGTCTCGAGGAACGCCGGCATATCCGCGGTGAGCTTGGCCAGTTCAATCGGCATCTTCTGGCGCACAAACACCACCAAGCCGCCTTCGGACGAGCCGACGAAACCACTGGCTTTCCCCAGAGGCGTCGTGAACGCGGCATTTTTGAACTGGTTGAGGCTCACATGCTCTTCGATCGGCGCCACCGAGCGCGTGCTCAACGAGAGCGGCGGCAAAGTGACCGGCTTCACGTTGGCCTCCGTGCAAAGACTCGAAAATGTCTTGCCGGCAGCCAAGCCGTTCGTGACCGCAAGGGCAAACGCTTCGCCGGCGTTGCGGGCGGACATGGCGGCTTGGGCTTGCTGAAAGTCAGCGGTGACGCGGGCGCGGATGGATTCCAACTGCGGAACTTCGCTCGGCAGCCGGGTTTTGAGGGCGATCGCGTAGGCGGCGTCACGCCCGCTGAAGGGGCCGGCGAAAGGCTCTTCCGCTGAGAGCGTGAAGGCGGCCTTGATGAAGTCCGCGCCCACCACAAATTCCTTCGGGCCTTCTTCGCGATCGAACGGCTCGGAAATCTTGACCGTGAGATTCTGTTCGGCGGCCAGTTTTTCGAGGTTGGCGGCGGTCCGCGGAGCGCGCACGTCCACGGCG
>CAIKLQ010000260.1 GCA_903828255.1 uncultured Verrucomicrobiota bacterium | reverse complement strand
TGCCATGATGCCCCGAGGCTTGCCTCGGGGTGGCAAAGCGAAGGGCGAGTGTTCACCATGGGCAACCACGAGTCGCTTCGCGTGTACGTTTGTCAGCAGCATTAACATTTTTCGGCCTGACCCCGTTCGGCTCGACCATCCCCTTCGGATCTCCCCTGCCTTGGTCTGGCCCAAACCAATTCTCGCGCCCGCTTCGCTCAAGACGCCAAGGCGCAGAGGAGGCCAAGCAAACGGGGTCAAGGAGCGTCAGAATTCGTCAGAATTTGTCAGAATGTGTGTATGTGTGGGTATGTGTGGGTATGCTAATCGCAGCGGCGCTGCTATACTACGCCCATTCAGCCAAATTTTATGCCCCCGCCCATCAAGCCATCTGCAGAGCGACATTCGTCACCTATGCCAGGTGTTTCCTCCGGTAACCTGCTCGAATTGCTTGGCACCCTGGATGGTGCCCCGTCGGGACGACCTTGGACTGAGGCGGCCTTGGGCGTATGGAAAGGCCTCGTGCCCGGCCACTATTATTCTGCCCTTCACTGTCGCAGGCAAGGTTCGCGGTCGAAGTTGGAGGCATTGTTCCAATTCGGGCACGGTTGGAGTGTGCCAGATGAACGGATCCTGGCAAATCTGGAAAAAATCGGCTGGGTTCATCCGGTGACGCAGCGCGCGATACAGGAGAACCGGCCGGCGATATTCCGCCGGAGCGAACTGGTCGGCGAGCGCAATTGGCGCAACACGGACCACTTCAATTTGGTGGATCAGCCGCTCGGGATCGTTGACATGTCGGTGCTCTTCCTGCCCATGCAGGCCGGTTTGCACATGATGCTCGTCTGCGGCCGCGACAGCATCGTGGAGAATCCCGAACCGGCACTTGCCCGTTTGCCTCACCTCATGGCTCGCCTGCTGCCCCACGCGCAGCCGAAGCCCCCGGTCAAACGGGTTTCCTCGGCCAAATTGACCAACCGTGAAGCGGAGGTCATGCATTGGGTGTCCGAGGGCAAGCGGAACGCGGAGATTGCCCTCATTCTCGACCTGAGTCCGCTGACGGTTCGCACCCACCTTGAGCATATCTACGCCAAATTGGACGTGGATAACCGGGTCGCGGCCGTGCTGCAGTGGGCCGCGTGAAGTTAGTCTCACGCGCCCGCATTTTTCGCACCGCGGCGCAAGGCCGCAGCCCGCCTGACCCCGTTCGGCTCCCGCCTGGACAACGGGCGTGAAAGGTGTGTTCTGAATCGGCAACTGCCCGCCTTATGAGACCCATGAACCAGTCATTGATTCGCCGCCTGGGCCTAGCCCTGACACTGTCGCTTGCTCAACTCAGCGTCTATTCGCAAGCACCAGATGCCGTTGAGCGGGTACGTGCTGCTGACATCAACCGACCCGACCAACCCACCCCTATTGCCATCAATAACGCTGATGGCCAAGGGCTTTTTGAAGCTTCCAAAGAAAAAGGTGCGTTTTGGCGTGCTTACCGATTCTTTGAGCAGCAGGAAACGCAAACTTTTTGCGGCGTCGCCTCTTCGGTGATTGCACTTAATAGCTTAGCCATTCCGGGGCCTGTTGCAATTCCCGCACTGGCGAACAAAAAGCTGTTCACGCAAGGCAGCTTTTTCACCCCTAAGACAGAAGCCATTCGCCCCGTCGAGAAAGTCCGCAAGACTGGCTATCCCTTGGCGCAACTGGGTGACACGATTCGCACCCATGGGGTCAAAGTCACCACCGTTCACGTCGTCGATGGTTTTTCAACCAAGCGCATGCGCCAAGAACTGTGCGAAGCCATCCGCAACGAGAACGCATTGGTCATCATCAATTACTTTCGCCCCTATGTGGGCCAGCAAGGCGGTGGGCATTTTTCTCTGATTGGCGCTTATGAAGAAAAAACGGATCGCTTTTTGATTATGGACGTCAACCGCATCAACCACCCATCGGTATGGATCAGGGCACAACACCTGTACAACGCCTTGAACACGGTGGACAAAGAAGTGAAAATGAACCGCGGTTATCTAATCGTCACCAAATAAGGGCCGCATGGCCAAGCAAACGGGGTCGGCCGAAAAATGTTAATCGGCATATCATGATTTGGGTGTAGGGTGGTCTGGCGTAGGAAGAGCGCCCGGATGCAATCGCCCCTATGCGAACATCCTTCCTCCACCCCTCTCTGCCGTTGGGCGGAAAGCGGGTCTGAATCGCAGGCGGGTCCATTCCCCGTGGCTTGCCACGTTCCCTCCTGCGATTCCACGAGCCCGGTCCGCGAAGCGGTCGCTTTGCCATGATGCCCCGA
>CAIKLQ010000259.1 GCA_903828255.1 uncultured Verrucomicrobiota bacterium | reverse complement strand
TCCCCGACATTGAATTGACTTGCGCTCGCCTCCTGCGGCCCCTAGTTTCCGCTCGCCTATGGGCGCACCCATAGCTCAATTGGATAGAGCGTCTGACTACGGATCAGAAGGTTGTAGGTTCAACTCCTGCTGGGTGCACCACTAATAAAAGGCAATAGAATCAAGGGTTTAGCGAGTGTCTGCCTTCAAAAACATTTCTGGAAAATAATTCTCCGCTGCCACTTTGCTGCCACTTTTCAAGCTGCCGATGTTCTGGCTCGGGGGCTGGAATTCCTCGGCACGAGCGCGATCAGACGGTCGCCAGTGGCGAAATTTCCCTGTTGATGCGCGGTCCCGATTTCCTTTGCCCTGCCATGACCGGTGATCGTTTGGCGCGGCGCAGGGGGCCGGCGCGGTCTCCGGTGTGCCCTCCATGCAGCTTGCTTTGGAGAAGCAAATTGGGCGGTCGCCGACGGCTGGCTCGAAATTCTGTCGGGGGAGAACCTGGTGAGGATGTGGTTCCGTTCTTGGACTCGGACGCTTGCCCGGCATGGCTTCGAGAAGTGGTCCCGCCAGCAAGGGGCGACGGGAACATCCGTGGGCGGTCTGGCGCACGATGCTCGCCGCGCGGAGGGTGACTTCTGCTGAGCCGCGAAGGGGAGCGTCACTGGCAACCGCGCAGCTTGCCGTAACGGTCGCCGGCCTTTTTTTCGATTCGGCGATGGTCGGGACGGCGGTGGTTTCGCGGGAGGGACAGGAGGGGGGGGGGAGTCGGCGCTCGGGCGGGCGGGAGAAACTTCATCCCGTTTGGCCGGGAGATTTTCAGTCCAAAGGCCACCCCTCACCAGTGCCGTGGTGAAATTTCCGTCGTGGTGCAAAAGGGCTGATGGCGCGCACTGGCAGGGGAACAATTGCCCCCACCGTAAAAAAGGCCGGCGGCAATTGCCCCCGGTGCGTTTTGCAATCCAATGGTCGGCGGAAACTATTCTCAAAAAAGGGCGGGCGTTTGTGTTGCGCCGGGTTGCAAATGGCCCGTGCGCGAACGGAAATGGCGCGTGGCGCGTAGGACCCCTTGCTCCGCTGCCGCGAGCCTCGCGCCGGAAGAAAGCGGCGGGGCAAGGCGGCGGTGAGCACGGCGCAGTATCCGGTTTATTTGGTGCGACTGAGATAATCGGAGTTGAGGCCCGGGCGTTTGGACTCGAAGCCAAATTCCAGCACGGCGAAAGCCGCGCGACGAAGCCGGTCATGGAGCCGGGTGCCGAGAACCGGCTCCAGCTCCTCGCGGCTGAGGTTCGCTGTGATGATGCTGGGCTTGAAGTGGCCGATACGCTTCTCGAACAAATCGAGCAGCACGTCCTCTGACGCGCGGGCGTCGGTCGTGGCGGTGAGTTCATCGTAAACCAGCAGTGGCGACTCCTGGCAGACGGCCAGCGGGCTTGCGGGCGTTTCGTCGCCAAACGCGACCGGGCGCAGGGATTGCCAGTGACCGGCGAGGAAATGGCGGTGTTTCACCAACACCAGACCGTGCTCGCCGCGGCGGAGCAACTCGCGCATGGTGACGATTGCCAAATGCGTTTTGCCGGTGCCGGTATTCCCCACCATCAGCAACACCCCTTTGGGGGCAGCGGCAAAGGCGCGGCAAACCTTTAGATGTTCGCGCAGAGCAGGTGGATCGGGCCGGAAGTTGTCAAAGGACGCGCCGGACTCGTCGGGCGCGATGCCGAGACGTTCCAACGAACAGCGCAAACATGGGGGGAATTTCGGCTCGATGGCCCAGGACGGGAAGGGCGCGAACATCTGGGCCTTACGGCGGGGTAGCATTTGGTCACTGGACGGGCAACGGAGGCCCGCGGCCGTCTTCAGCCAAGCTTGAAATTGTTCGCGGGCGGTCTGGTCGGATTCCATGCGCGCACTCCCTTGCTGGGTCGGCACGGGCTTGCCCGTTCCGTCACGGGTGCCGATGAAACGATTGCCTAACCGCACCGGCCCGACGGCGCAGTCCTCCACTTCGATTTCATCGGCTTGTTCCGTGTGCGGACAGCCAGCGCACCGCTCGTAAGTAGCATGGAAGTCAACGCACCATCTGCGGCTGTGGATCCCGTCATAGTTGCTGAGTGCATCCCGAATGGTAGCTTCCGAGTCCACCGGCAAGGTTTGGTCGGGATGACGTCTGCACTGGCGGGGTGCGACCGCAGCGATGGCGGCTTCAATCTGAGCGCGGGGCGTGCGATCCGGGTCGAACGCGACCCTGATGATGTCCGGGGCTTTGGCCGCGTTTGCTTGTTCCGAGGAAGTGTTCATGTCGTTCATGGTTAGAGTTTGGAAACGCCGGTCCCGAAACCATCGCGCCGGATGATTGCCGGTGCCGGCTTGCAGTTGTTTCCGGCCGAGCGGCGCCATGTTGCTGGATCGTCGTTGAACCGCTCTTGGCTGAACCAAGTCGCGGGATGCGGGATGAATTCGGTGGGCGCGTTGCAGGTCCGCGCGTAGAGGCGCGTGCGTTCGAGCAGAAATTCGGGGCTGTGACTGGCCAGCGCACGGCGGATGGCGCGGAGCGCGTTGGGCTTGCCGACCGGTCTGGGATAAGCGCCGTAGATTTCCTCTGCCAATAGAGATGACAAAGATTTGCCATTCACAAACTCCCCCTCCGGGGGATCATGGGGGGCCGGTTCCATGATCTTCGTTTCAGTGATAGTCGTTTCATAGATATGGGTGCCCGGCGAATCATCATGCGAAGGCGTGACGGTATCATCACGCGGGGACGTGACGGTATCATCATGCAAAGGCGTGACGGTGGGGGCGGATTTTGTGACGGTTCGCTCCCGTGAACTGGCGAGCGACGCGGCCAGGTCCGAGGGGCGCAGGTAGAGGTCGCGTCCGACTTTCACCGACTCGACCAGCCCCGCTTCCCGCAAGCCGCGCACGAGCCGGCTGAGTTGGTTCTTGCGCGTCTCGACCGTGGCTTGGGGATTGAACAGCAGCGGCAGTTCCTCAACGGCGTGCTCGTAATGGAGCCAAACGTATTCGCGCCCGTCCACGACGGCGCGCTTGGCCTTGCCACAGAAGAACCAACCGCCGAGGTAATCCAGGACGCAAAGCGCAATGACATCTACGCGGCCCAGCAATCCGCAGCGGACCACGCCGGCCTGATTGATGACTAAGGTGAATTTCATGGCGAAGGTTCGTTGGCCGTGGGCGTGACTGAAGTTGATCCAGAAAAAAACGCGGCGCTCATAAATCAGTTTCTGGAAAGCTCGCCCGACAGTTCGCGGCGCATCGAGTGACAGACGCCGCAGAAGTATTTGAATGAAGCCAGATCACCTTTGGGACAGCGCGACTGCGCCGCCCAAAGGGCCTCGATGAGTTTCTCCGGCGGCAGGCGTAGCGCGAAAAGCATGACGGCGGGCCGGTAGGTGTGAATTGAAACCCTCAGCCAGGGCCGCATGTGCTGCAAGACTTCTTCGGCGGCTTCGCGAGATTTGACATTCATGTCCGACCTCCTGAGTTGTTCCGTTGGCTCGTGCTTCCCGTGGGTTCCGGATCGCCGTCCAGAAAGCGCACCAGCGTCGCGGCGAAGTCGCGGGCGGCAGCGTACGTCAACTTGGTGGTGACACTTAGCCGAACCCCGCCGTCGAGCCGCATGGAAATGCCGGTGTCCGTGCGCGCGAACCAGATATGTTCGAGACGGCACACGCCCGGCGCGGGATTGAATTGTCCATCCTCAGCCCGTGGGTCCACGTCGAGATAGCAGTTTGTTACATTCATGGATTTCCTCCCTTACGCCGCACGAGCAATGAAACCTTCGCGCTCGACCCTTTCAATTTCGGTTGCCGGAATCAGCCGGCGACGGGAAATGATGATGGAGGCAATCCGGCGTTCGCGGAGTGCGCGCCGAACCGATTCACAGTGCCAGTGCCAACGGGCGGCAACCTGGGCCGGCGTGAACGGCGGACGCGGATCAGCAGGCGCAGGTGTGGGCGATGATGGCGGATTAGCGGCGAGGGATTCTCGCCGGGACATTGCAGGTTTCCGGGCACCCGCTTGGCCACGCATTTTCGACTTCGGCATACGAACCTTTCATGTTCAGGCAACTCATGTTGCCGGCCAGTCTGGGTTCAACCCGTGACTGACGATGAAGGTTCTACGCTATCGCTGGCAAAGAACGGTCAGGGTTTGGGAGCTTTTGGGCGGACAGATTTCCTGACCGTTGTATTGCGCGGCGGACTGTTTTGGAGTGGAAGTTCGGGAGGCTCCGTCAAAAGTTCTTTGTGCGGCTCGTGGAAAATCTGGCCCACGCGCTTACGACCGGGCGGCAAACCGAGCACGATGCCCCATTCACTCAGCGCGCGTTTGAACACGCCTTCTTCATCGTCAGCGGCGTGGCCTGGATAATCGGGGAAACGGTCAGCAACCGCCTTGATCACCGCATTCATCCGCCATTGAAACTGTTGAAAGACCGGGGTGTTGTCCCGCAGCCAGGTCTTGAGAATGGTGTATCTGGTTTTCTTCAGGTCCCGGCGGCGTTGGGCGCAGAGTTGGACGAACCGCAGTTGCTCGTCTTTCGTAAGCACAATGAAATCCTTCGCCATGAAGTTGCGCAGGACATCCGGGGCCACGTTGTTGCACGCCATGTAGTCGGCGAAAAGCTCGTAATGCTGCTGGAGCATGGATTCACGATGAAGGTCCTCAGTGATGAATCGCTCACGTTCGGAAAGGGAAGCCCGCCAGAAATCGCCGCTCAAATAGTCAGCCAACTTCTGCGGGTCGGCCAGCCAGGCGAGACGCTTCTGCCGGTCGCGCCGGTTGGCCAACGTTTGTTTGAAAACGGGCTGCGTGGAAACCAACTGGCCGAACTCTGCCACCGCCTTGTTGCGGGCCTCAAGGTAAGCCTGCCAGCGCTCCCGAGCTTGTTGGACCAAATCCAGTGTGGGCGATTGATTCTTCCAAAACGCGGGATACGCGATTTCCAGTTCCCGCGCCGTGCGGTGGGTCGCCACGTCGGCGGCGGCGTGCATCAGATAATCCCGGAAGTTGGCTTGCTCGCGCACCTGGTCAATCCGGGTCAGGACTCTGCGGCAATCATTGAGGAACCTATCCCACCAGCGGGCCGCCTCGAATGTGCCCGCATCGCTCGCAGTGAAGTGCCCGCCGAATTCCTTCCAAAAGGCAGTGCTGGGGACGGAAGGCTGGTTGGCGACAGCGCGCCGGGCGAATTCCCGTTTCATCGCATCGTAACGCTTGCGCTGACCGAGTATGCGCTTGGCTGGAATGGAGAGCAGCGCGATGCGAGAATCGGCAGACCAGTTTTGCGGCAGCAAGTGCCAAAGTTTCCAGATCAGTTGAAGCCGCTCAGCGTCGGGGCGGGGAAAGGCTTTCGGAGGCGGAATTTTCGATTGCAGCCGCTCCAACTGGCGCGATAAAGCACGTTCCCACCTCACGAGGTCGAGCGCCGGTTCTTTTGCTGACCGTTGCGACTTGACCTGATTGTTGTTGTTTGGTCCTGCCATCGGTGGGTCACCCCTCATCGCCAGCGCTGCCTTCGTAAAGCACGCGGCCAGTCCGTTTGCAAATGGCGATGATTGTGGAAGGGCGAAACTGCGCCACCGGTTCCGCCGGATTCGGATAGACGAGCCAAACAGGTTTGCT
Source organism: uncultured Verrucomicrobiota bacterium (assembly GCA_903828255.1). Lineage (GTDB taxonomy): Bacteria > Verrucomicrobiota > Verrucomicrobiia > Limisphaerales > JADLHS01 > CAIKLQ01. The sequence continues at coordinate 5,422 of CAIKLQ010000259.1, read as the reverse complement.
GGCCAGTTTGCCGGAGCAGTCATACACGGACCACCGCGTTTTCGCGCCGTCGCGGACCTCGGCGCTCGCCAACATGCGCCGGAGCAGATGGCGCGCGGCGCGGCGACGGGCTTCCGATGCGGTGATGAAGCGCGGCTTGCGGCGAGTGCGCGAACGCCGGGTGGCCCTTTTCGCGGTGGGCTTGGGTTTGCGGGAGGGTTTGCTCATAAGGGCTGCGTGGTTACGGACTGGGTAAAAGCCCTTTGCTTCTCCGTGACGGACTGGGCCCGCTTGGCATCAAGATATTGGAGCAAGGCGACGTGGAGCATGAAATCCGCCCACTGGCTCCGGGGGCGTTGCAGAAAGCGACGCGGATTGCTACGGATCGTCGCCCAGAATGTGCCCAGGACCATGCGGTAGATGTTCCAGCGCCGATACCAGTCGAAACGCTGATAGAGAAACCGATGCAAGGGCCGTGGTTTGGTGGGCTGCGGAGATTTCATGTGCGCTCCGGTTCAGAATTTTGCCGGGGAAGGTGCCTCGCTCATCTCCACCGCCGCCCAGCGGTTCAGACAGTGATAGACGCGGTTGCCCACATTGAACGCCGTGCGTTCTTCCTGGGGCACGCGGACGTAATCCGGCCCGGCTAGTACCACTGGCACGCTGCCGGCATGTTCGGACTCCGGGTAGCTGAAATAGCTCAGCGCGTTGCCGGTATCCACGACGCGCGCCCCGTCGGTTTCGCCGTCCAACCCCGTCGGCCACAGCGCAACGGCAGTGGCGGGCGGCTCCCAGTACGCCAGCGGGCGGGCCGAATGAGCGGAGAAGCTTTCCCGACCGCTCTCGCTACAAGCGGGCGTCTGCTGGATGACACGCGCAAAACTCTCCGGGAATCGCTTCTGGTGCGAGCAGATGAAAAGGCGAATCAGGCCGGGATGTAACGTGTAACAGACATACACCTTGCAGCGGCTGCGCTGGTGCCACAGTCCGACCACCGCCAGCCGGGACAAATAGACATGCCAGGCGAGGCCGCGATCCTCCGCCTGCTCGGTCAGCGGTTCACTGGACAGGGCAAAGCACTGTCCGCACGGACGCGCAAGCAAGTCCACGCAAGGCTCCAAGCTGGCAGCGAAACCGCCAAGATCGAAACTGGCCTCGGCAACCCCGCTGATTTGGATGTGCTGGACGGGAAGGTTCATGGCTGGGTCCGTGACTACTTGGTCGGCGACTCGCCAGAGACTTGGTCTCGGTGGTGGGGCATGGCCGGGAGTCAGTAAACCGTGACGAGAACCACGGAAGATTTCACTTCGTCGGCGATCTCGGCGAGCGGACGGGCTCTGGTCGGGCGAGGGGTTTTCAACTTTGACGAGACGTCGGGCAGGGTTTCGAGAAACGCGGTGATGAAGCTGCTCTTGAGCGCATAGTTGACGTTCTGCGGCAGGCTGCCGGTGATCTTGAGCGTGGCGATGTCCGCCAGCCGGGCGCTGACAAGGCCGATGACGTTTCCCGACGAATCCACCAGCGGGCCACCGGAGTTGCCGGGCTGCACCGCCACGCTGATTTGGAAATGGCGTGGGTCATCCTGGATTCCGGCCAAGCCGTTGATTTCGCCAGTGGTGAACTTGGGTTCGACGCCTTGAATGTCTGTGTTGGGGAAGCCGAGCGTGCAAATGGCTTCGCCGAGTTTCGCCGTGCGGCTGGGGGCCAGCGGCAGGGGCTTGAATGTGCCGGCCACTTGGAGCACGGCAACATCGTTGGCCTTGTCCACCTTGACCAGCTTGGCGGCGAGAGTTTTGCCGGCGACGGTGACTTCGATTCGTGTGACCGGGCGCGCGTCAAGCAATCCATCGGCGCTTTTCGGCTCCGGTGGGATGACTACGTGGGCGCAAGTGAGCAGGTAGCCGTCGGCGGTGATGAAGAAGGCGGTGCCTGTGGCGCGAGGCTGTTGATGTGCGGGTTTGAAGTCCTCCCACCGCACGTTGGAGCCGGATGGAGACGACTGCTGGGGAACGAACGCAGACGAGCGCCGTTGGGCTTCGGCGATCTGGCCGGGCGTCATAGAGCGGGTGATGCCATCTCGATTCTTCATGCCGTAAGGCGAACCCTGCGCCGCCGCCAAATTGAACCACTTGTGAGCCTCCACATAATCTTGTGGGACTCCCCTGCCTTCCGCATAGGCAGATCCGAGATTGTTCTGACCCGTAGCGTGACCTTGCTCTGCTGCTTTGCGAAACCATTTGGCCGCCTCACCGTCGTCTCGTGGTACGCCTTCGCCATCCCGGTACATTTCCGCTAGAGAATCTTGGGCGTCCGCACCCCCTGCCTCTGCCGCTTTGCGATACCATTTGGCAGCTTCTTTCAAGTCGCGCTCGACCCCGTTGCCGTAGTAGTAACGGATCGCCAAGCTAAACTGCGCGGTGGTGTCGCCGCCCTCAGCACACTTGCGGTACCATTTCACGGCCTCGGTGAAGTTCTTGGTTTCCGTGGCGTGCAGGTAGCCGAGTTGGAATTGGGCGCGGCGGGAGTTATAGCTTTCCGAAGCAAGCGCTGCCTTTTCGTACCAGTGAAGGGCGTTAGTAATGCTCCCCGGGACCATTGTGCCGTAATAGTAGTAGTCTCCAAGCAGGGCACACTGCTTGGAAAGTTCTGGACCCCAGACCCCGCGCACGGTATCCAGGACCCGGTTTGTGTATTTTTCCAAGGCTTTCAACTTAGCTTCAAGGCTTGCAACGGCAAGCTCGATCAATCGCAGCCCCTCGGTGGTGTTGGTGGGGACTCCTTCACCGTGCAGATACATCTCACCGAGACTCGACTGGGCAACACGGTCTCCCTGATCGGCGGCCTTGCGATACCATTTTGCAGCTTCCACCTTGTTGGTCGGGACGCCCTCGCCGGAAGAATGAATTGCACCAAGCATCGCGCTCGCGTAAACGTCTCCTTGTTCCGCAGCCTTCCGATACCAGTTTGCTGCTTCCACCAAGTCTTTGGGTGTGCCCCAACTCAAAGTTCCTGGTGGGCCACCGTCGCTATACGAAGATGCCAATTCGGACTGAGCCTCGACAAGGCCGCGATCAGCGGCGGCCGTCAACCACCGGAGTGCAAGGGGAGCGTTGGTGGTGACGCCAAATCTCTCACCATATCGGTATGCCACTGCGAGTTCGTAGGCTGCTTTGGCATGGCCGTTCTCAGCCGCGCGGGTTGTCCACTTGAAGGACTCACCCTCATCTTCGGGCACGCCGTCGCCCCTCGAATAAGCCTGCGCCAAGCCGAATTGGGCTTCGGCGTCGCCTTTTGCCGCTTTGGTCTTTAACTCCGCTATTTGCTTCGGTGTCAGCTTCGTCTCGGTCTTGGCGGCGGTGTTGGTGGGCGCAGTGACCGGGTTTGGGGAGTTCGGGGTTGCGCCCTGCGCTGGACAACCAAGGAGAAGGAGCGCGGCAATAGCCATCCCGATTACGGCCGCTTGGCCGCTGGTTGCAAATTTCAGATTGTTCCCTTTCATGGCGTGCGCTGGGCGCTGCTACGGTTCCAATTCAACACCCGGCAGCGGAACACAGCAACATCAAACCGGCGAGCGCGGGAGATTTAACCCGCGATGGCAGCCGGGGCGGATGCTAGGGCGCTCGCCTGCCCGGTCAGCGGTTCCGTGCTCGGGGTGAGGTATTTGCCCAGGCCGACATTGATGCGCGCTTTCCCGTCGGCGTAGTGGCGCGCAGTAGTGCCAATGTCGCTGTGCCGCAGGAAACGGCTGGCGGCGTAAATTCCCTGCTCCGTGGCAATGATCGCGCCGAGTTCTTTTCGCAGTTCGTGCAGCGGCTTGTTCGCCGTGATGCCTTTGCCGCGCAGCCATTCGTTAAGCCGGTCGAACACTGGCGCGCTGCGGTAATAGGATCGGCTGGAGTCATTGCGCGGCGCGCGGGTGCGCGTGCGTTGTTTCTTGCCGACTTTCCAGGTGATGTCGCTGCTGATGACAAACGGGGAAGTGCTGCCGGCCATGAATTCGCGCAATTCGGCGCTCACTTCCGGGTCCACGGTGATCCCGGCGGCCGAGTCGTTCGTTTTCAGATGCAGCCACTCGGTTTGCTCCAGGCGGATGGCGCTGCCGGCGAAGTCCAACATGCGCCATTCGAGCAGGTCAATCTCGGCTTTCCGCAGGCCGGCGAACAGGCCGAGCAGGAAACATTTGTAGGCTTCCGGGTCTTTGGCTTTGAGGTCATGGCGCGCGGCGGCGATCAGGAGTTGCACGTTGAGTTTGGAGATGTATTTCGTCGAACCCTGTTCTTCGAGTTCCACGCCGGCAAAGGGCAGCGGGGCGGGCAGGGTCAGTCCTTTGAGTTCCTTGAGGATGGCCGGCGTGAACAGGCTGCGGGCGCAGCGGATGTAACTGTTCACCGTGCGCTTGGCGGAGGCTTCGGCGGCGGGCGAGTTGTTGGCCTTGGCGATGCGCTTGCGCTTCCAGGCAGTGACGCGCTCCGCTGTCAGGTGTTCCAGGCGGTGGGCGTCAATCTTGGCGAGCCAGCGGGCGTTGCCGCTCTGCCCGTCGTCGGCGCTGCGGTAATCGAATTTCGACGTGCCCTTGTCCGGCTTCACGCCGAGGGTTTCGGCGGCGATGGTGCGCAGGCAATTCGCGTAATTCAAGTAGGTGCGGAGGCGGAGGCAGTTCAGATCGCGGACGGCGGTGAGGTAATCGCCGAGGGTGAGGTCGAGCTTGGCTTCGCAATCGGGCTTGAACTTGGCGAGGGTGGCTTCCCATCCGTTCGTTTTGAGGTGGCGGAAGATGCCAACGGCTTCGACGGCGGCGGCCTGGCGGTTGGTGGTGTCGAAACGGAATTCCTCACGGTGCCCCAAGTGCTGAATCCGCACGGCGAGCTTGCCGAGTTGGACGCCGCCGGACGTGGCGGGGTAAAGGCGCTTTTCCCATCGCTTGACGTGATCGGTGCTCAGATTTGACCAGCGACCGGCCCAACTTTCTGACTTTTGGTCAGAATGGGCTTGGGCTTTAGCCGCTGCCACGCGACCACCGCCTTGCCCGGCGACAAAAGTGGCAGCGGGAATTTCCGCTGCCACTTTGCTGCCACTTTTCGGGTTGCGACGGGTTGCGATTGGGGTTGTGTCGGGATTTGCTGGAGTGCTTAGATATGCTGTATTCATGGCCGTATTAGTTGGTTGTTCTCACTGCCGGACGCAATTTAGGGCAATCGCTCACAATCGGCAAGAGTATAACTACGGATCAGAAGGTTGTAGGTTCAACTCCTGCTGGGTGCACCAATAGAATCAAGGGGGTCGAGAGGGTTTCGGTTTCCAGACTTTGCGCCCGTAGTCATCCCCATAGTCAGTACTGTCCGCAAAGTCGCCTCGGCCGGGATGCTGCCGGCCCACCGCTGCCACGCCGGTAAGGCCGATTCCGGCAACCACGCTAACGCTTTCCCGCCGGTCCAATTTTTGC
>CAIKLQ010000258.1 GCA_903828255.1 uncultured Verrucomicrobiota bacterium | reverse complement strand
TGGCCGTACCGTCATACGTGGCGCTCAGACCGCTCAACATCACCGTCGCCGCGGCTTTGGTCACCGTCAGCGTCTGCGTCACATTCGCCGCCGCGATGTAATTGCTATTGCCCGCCTGGCTGGCCGTGATCACCGCACTGCCCGCGCCCACAATGGTCACGGTGTTACCCGCGAGCGTCGCCACGCTCGGATTCCCGCTCGTGTAACTCACCGGCAAGCCCGACGACGCCGTGGCACTAAGCGAGAAGGCCGCCTCACCAAACGTCTTCGCCGCCAGCGCGCCAAAGGTAATCGTCTGATTGGTCGAAGTCGCCGACGGGGAGTAGCTCACTTCGTTGGAGGGCAAGCTTTCCACCCCATCAACCGTGTAAGCGATGGCCACGAAGAAGAAAGTGGTCCCGTTGGTGGGCAACTGAATGGTCGCATTGGTCTGGTTGGCAACGTCCACGCGGGTCTGGTAACTCCCGCTGTTGGTCCCGTACTGTACTGCGTAGCCAACCACATTGGTATCCGGGCTCGGATCCCAAGCCAGCACGACCCCGAAGGCCGATTCCGTCAGGCATGACCAGAAGATCTGAACCGCCAGAAGCAAAACCCATCCCGAGTGGGTTTTCTCCGAAGCTTTGTTACAAGGCATATCAGCCCCTGTTTTTGCAGGAGGTGTGCCACGCAAGGAGGTGTCGCCACGGCCTCGCGAGATCCTGGAAGGAGCGCGAAGCCGGAAGACGCCGCTTCCCGCCAACTTCGCGCCCTCCGACTCGCTTTCAGAGCTAGGGGGCGTTCACGGCGCGAAGTCGGATTCTCCTTGTCCTCCAAGGGTTTGGTGGCGAATGCGGTGGCGGCGGAGAAGACGCTGTGCCAAGCCCGTGGAGCAGGCTTTTTGAAAGGGGCCGTTGGGCTACGGTCGCGGCCCAGCCCCGGGACGGGAGGAGGTTTGCGGGAGTTGTGTCTTTCCGTTTAACATGGTGCCCCATTTGAGTCCAGGGTGCAGGCGGCGGTGGACGCAGCAATGATCATGGTGGGCGAGCGGGTGGCGATGCGCCCAAGGACAAGCACGAGTTACCGGCGAGCATGGCGGCGGAAGTCAACGCGCGGTTGGTGGACGGCGGATCATGCAGTGCCGCGGCGGTGGCGGCGGTGGCGCAAAAACCCGAGGCACAGCGAGCGGCGTGGCGGTAGATACGGCGATGGAGAAAACGGCCCACCACAAGGCGATGGCCGACTTGCTGCCGCCGCCGGAGCCGCCGGGGCCGGGTGCGACCGCCAAGGAACTGATGGCGCACCGCTTGAAGCCGGCCCTTCAAGCGGAGGAGGCAAGGACCGAACGCGCGAAAGCTCGCGAGGCAGACGGAATGAACATGGTCACGGCGGCAACTCACCTGCCGAGGGTCACGGAGGGCGACTGAAGGCAGCCGTAAATTACTGGCGGGCGAGTCTGCGACGCATGATGCCCCAACCGGTCCGGGTCACCACAAAAAGGCCAATGAATGCGCCTGCGACCCAAGTGCCGGCTTCGGGAACGGGAGTCGCAATGCCGACGTAAAAATTGTCAACGGTTGGGAAGTAATCGCCCGAGGTATAGCCGACCAAGCTCATGGAGATAGAGGAAAAGCCTAGCGCATTATCCGTCGTAATCCCGGCAAATGAGCCTCCCCCGGATAGGGGCACATCAATAAAGTCGGACGCGCCACCACCATATTTTACTTGAACGGATCCGGCAACGGCCTCAGAAAAAGTGGTCCAGAAGAAGTCTCCACCGATGGCAGTTGGGTGGATGCCTGTAAAGGTGATGGTGAGAACCTCATTTGGACTTTGAGTACTGATCGCGCGCCCGCCCCCGGTAACAACACCAGAAGCACCGTTAGGAGCGCTAAACAAGTATGAAATGGTGGGGGTGGGAGCATCACCGCCCGTGAAGGCGACTGGCGGCCCATCTCCAACACCATTAAAATTCTCGAGGTAGTAGCCACTCTGCAAGGCGCCAGTAAAGCTGGGTACGGTGGTGAATGTCTGAATCGCGGCAGCAGCCCTGAATTGGCACAAAGCAGCCATCAACACCAATGCCAGCCAGCTAGCGAATTTGTTAAGAGATTTCATGATAAATCACCACAAATTTCATTCTTATTATAAAGCAGTAATAAGCTGATGCAAATTTACCATGTAGAGGCCACCCGGCAATCGGGGCGACCTCCTGATTTACGGGTGAGGGAATTCCTGTGCCGAGCATCCGCACCGTCACGAACTGCCAAATTACCGAAGGCCACGGAGAGGGCGCGAAAGAAGATTCTGACTCCGCTGGATACGGAGGCAATGGTGCAGTTGGCACCCGCCAACGAGGGCGTTGGGGCTAAATCAGACCGAATCCATTAGGTGGTTTGGGAGGCTGGGGGGAAAACGTTGCGGCCTCAAGACGGTCTTGCGACGGCCGGATTTTATCGGGCAGTTGCCTGCGGTGAAGGCGGAAGTGGGGGGCTGGGAGCCAACCCAGCCTTTGCTCACGGGGCGACAGGCGCGCTCGCGACCCGGTAGAACCGCGCTATCCGGGAGGGGATGACCGAATCGAAAATATCGATCTCACCATTCGCCTGGGCGGTGAGTTCGCAAAGAATGGTCCAGTGGAGGAAGTCTTCACTCGCCTGAAGCTGCCAATGGCGGTTCGGGCCGACAGAAAACCGAACTTGCATATTCAGCGGGCTGTCGGTCCTGGCAAGCAACACTGCACCGGGTAGGACGGCAACCGCTTGGTTGGGGGTAATTGTCGGGGCATTGACCAGGCGGTAGGATCGGGCTGGCTCAGAAGGAATGATCGGATCGAAGACGTCAATCCAACCGTTGGTCATGGCATCCAGTGCGCAGAGAGTATCCCAGCGAAGGGAATCGGCGCTAGCTTGAAGCTGCCAATGCCGACCTGGGCCGACGGAAAACCGAAGCTGCTGGTTCAGGCCGTCGGGGGTTTGCGAGATCAACAACGCACCTGGCGGAGCGGAGCCCACTTCCAGTGTCTGCGTCACTTCCTCCGCTGCCGTGTAATTGCTGTCGCCTTCCTGGCTGGCCGTAATCACGGCGGTGCCGACGCCCACAATCGTCACCGTGTTGCTCGAGATCGTGGCCACACTTGGGTTGCCGCTGCTGAAACTCACCGGCAAACCCGACGACGCGGTCGCGGCCAGCGGGAATGCCGCGCCGCCAAACATCTTCGTCGCCAGCGCGCCAAACGTGATCGTCTGGTCCGGTTGCGCAATCGTCAGCGGGCCGCTGCCGTTGTCAGCAAGCGTTGGCGGCAAGCCACTGGGACTGGGCGTCGCGGTCGCAATGAGGGAATTGGTAAAGGCGACACAACCACCGCCAAGCCGTTGGCTGATGGTGGCCCCGAACATCATCGAAAACGGCCCTGAGGGAATTCCAAAGGTCGTGTTGGACGCGCCACTATTGAAGACCCCCGCGAAAAAATTACCTTGCGAGGTCAAAAGATCCGCAGAAACCGCCGTCGTGTTGAAGGGAACGTTCGCCGCACTAACATAGGTATTTACTGACAAACGTGAACCACCCGCCACCGAACCATCCACTTGACTCCGATAATAGCTGGTTGTGTCGCCCCCTTGAAAGCCCGTGGCGTAAAGGCGAACCATCAGGATTCCAGGCAGGCGACTGGTGGCGTCAAACGAGGTGAAGCCCAAGGCCGGTGACTGACCGCCCAAGCCCGCAGTTGCGAACGCCGTGGCAGTGATACGCCACGAACCTACAAACGCGCGCGAACCGACCAGCGTTACCCAATTCGTCCCTTGGTCCGCAGAGATCATTACGGTTGGGATCGCGTTCACGTTCAGCGTTTGCATCACGTCCGCCGCGGCACTGTAGTCGCCGTCGCCCGCCTGGCTGGCCGTGATCACCGCGCTGCCCGCGCCCACAATGGTCACCGTGTTGCCCGCGATTGTTGCCACGCTCGGGTCGCCGCTCGTGAAACTCACCGCCAAACCCGAGGACGCGGTCGCGCTCAGCGGGAAGGCCGCCTCGCCAAATGTTTTCGGCGCCAGCGCGCCGAAGGTGATCGTCTGATTGGTCGAAGTCGCCGACGGGGAATAGCTCACTTCGTTGGACGGCAGGCTTTCCACCCCATCAACCGTGTAAGCAATGGCCACGAAGAAGAAAGTGGTCCCGTTGGTGGGCAACTGAATGGTCGCATTGGTCTGGTTGCCAGCGTCCACGCGCGTCTGGTAATTACCGCTGTTGGTCCCGTACTGTACCGCGTAGCCAACCACATTGGTATCCGGGCTCGGATCCCAAGCCAGCGTGACCCGGAAGGCCGATTCCGTCGCCGTGGCTTGGTTCACCGTCAGCGTCTGCGTCACATTCGCCGCCGCAGTGTAATTGCTGTTGCCCGCCTGGCTGGCGGTGATCACCGCACTGCCCGCGCCCACGATGGTCACGGTGTTGCCCGCGATCGTCGCCACGCTCGGATTCCCGCTCGTGTAACTCACTAGCAAGCCCGAGGAGGCCGTCGCGTTCAGCGAGAAGGCCGCCGCACCAAACGTCTTCGCCGCCAGCGCGCCGAAGGTAATCGTCTGGCTCGGTCGCGCGATTGTCAACGTGCCGCTCGCGCTGCCGATGTAGTTGGCGTGATTGACCGTCGCCACCACCGCATAACTGCCCGCGTTTACCGGCGCTGTCCCACTGCCGGTGTAAGTGATCGTCACCGGCAAACCGCTCGGACTGGTCGTCGCCGTCGCGCTCTTGGCGCTGCCATCATACGTGGCGCTCAGGCCGCTCAAAGTCACCGTCGCCGTGGCTTGGTTCACTGTCAGCGTCTGCGTCACATCCGCCGCCGCGATGTAATTGCTATTGCCCGCCTGGCTGGCCGTGATCACCGCACTGCCCACACCCACAATGGTCACCGTGTTGCCCGCGAGCGTCGCCACGCTCGGATGCCCGCTGCTGAAATTCACCGGCAGGCCCGACGACGCCGTCGCGTTCAGCGAGAAGGCCGCCGCACCAAACGTCTTCGCCGCCAGCGCGCCGAACGTGATCGTCTGATTGGTCGAAGTCGCCGCCGGGGAGTAGCTCACTTCGTTGGACGGAAGGCTTTCCACCCCATCAACTGTGTAGGCGATAGCCACAAAGAAGAAAGTGTTCCCGTTGGTGGGCAACTGAAT
>CAIKLQ010000257.1 GCA_903828255.1 uncultured Verrucomicrobiota bacterium | reverse complement strand
GCCACTTCCCCGGCGGAAAGTTCCTCCGGCCCGAGGTTGGTCACCAGCCGCAGCACTTCCTTCTCCGTTTGCACCCAGACCACTCGCAATCGGATGCTCCGATACCGCGCCTGGCACCCCAACGTGACCCACGCCGCGCGCGTCACCTTGGCTTGCCGATCCGCTGCCATCAGCGGCAATTCTTCCAGCACCGTGAGCACGGCCGCATCGCACAGGCGCACCACGAACGCCACGCCCGCCGCCTCCAGTTCGCCCAAGAGCCGGTAGTCCTCACCACAGTAGCGGTCGCCAATGTAACCGTCCCCGCGCTGCCATTGCGTGCGCCACGCCGCGCGCTCACAGACCTTGCCCGGCGTGATGTGGGCCCGCGCCGGCGCGGCGTGCGCCAGGTCCAAGCTCAAGTGCAGGCGGACCTGGCACTGGGTCGGTCCTTGCCGTCGCTCACCCGATTCTTCCTCTCCAGCCTCGCCGCGCACGAAAAAAAGCGCTCGACAGGCGCGGCTCGCCAGCACTGGTCCGTGGAAAACCGCAATCACTACAAACGCGCCGCCAGCGCCTGGCAGGAAGACCGGCACCGCCATCGCAAACCCAACGCCGCGCTCAATCTCGCGCTCACCCGCAACTTCCTCTTGGCCCTCATCCCCTTCGAGGAAGGCCAGCCCTTGGCACACTTTTTCGAACATTACCATCGCCACCCGCCCCACGCCCTGCGACTCATCCTCAACGCCCGTCCCGTGCTATGAGCCGGCCAGCCAAACGCCCTGTCTATCAAGCTCAGATCCAGGCCGTTGAGGAGCAACTCGAAGCTCTCCTGGAGAAGGACCAGGCGCTCCGGCAGCGGGTGGAAGCCTTAGATGCCATAGCAGGCGTGGGCTCGCGCCCCGCGCTCTTGCTGCTCGTTTAGCGACAACGGAGACGTTATCATTTGCGGCGGCGCGAAAGTGTATCGCTCCGCCGATAGCTTGACCTGGACGCGGATTGGCAACTGGCTGGCGCATCTCTCGCCGCCGCCGCCGTACCAGAGCGGGTTTGGCGTCAACGGTCAGCCGCGGTGGATGGGCGGCACGATTCTGGTGCCGGCGTTCAACAACGGCTTGAACTGGTATTGCGGCGTGGGACGTATGCCGTGGAGCGAACTGTTGTGGGGCGGAGAAAGGCCGGATCTTCACTCGCTCGACGGCGGCAACACTTGGGAGTGGCTCGACCCGATGCCATACCAACCCGTCCGCGACAACTCCGGCCAGCCGATGTATGCCAACCCGTGCGAACAAGTCCACGCCGAGGCCAAGAGCGCAGAGCACCGCGGCGGCGCGATTCGACGAAAGAAGAGACTGGGCGAAGCGACGGAAGCCCCCCACAAAAATAGTGTGTGCTGACCGGCCCGCCCCAACTCTGCGCTGCTCTGCACGGCAATCGTCCAAGTTACTCGCAAGCGGCGACGAAAGCGGCGACGCCTTTCCCCGCCTGCTATCTCCCAACTCCGTCGCGGCCGGCGAAGATTCTTCCAGAGCGCGGGCGATCCCCGCCCGCAGTGCTTGGCCAACCGAGGAGACGTCCCGATTTTCCGGCGCGTATTCTGCGGTTCACCCGCGGCGACCGGGGACCGGTCTCGCTCCTATGCTTGCGGCTTTGTCGCGCTGCGTTCTCAGCGTCTCTGCGTTCAAGTCAGCCCAGCGAAAATTTTGGGATTTTCGCCGCCGCCGGAAATTTCCTTTACTCTCCGCCCGTCAGGAATCTAGTCTATACCCAGCGTGTCCGATGGTGTAATGGTAGCACACTGCCCTTTGGAGGCATTTGTCATGGTTCAAATCCATGTCGGACAGCCAGTTTCGGAAAGCTCCAAACCCCAAGTTCCAAGCGCCAAATTCCAAACGCCGAGGTGGATTCGTTTGCTGTTCGTTGCTGGGGGTTTCTCTCGATGTTGGAGCTTGGAATCTGGAGCTTTCTGGTTGAATCTATCCGCGCATGAACGAACCCGATAAACTCCGTGAACTTTGGCGGATGCAAAAAGCCCTCAACGATCGCATTGGCGTGAATATGGAGGGGATGAGCGACGAGGAAAAGACCAAGTGGATTTTGAATTACTCCCGCGCCATGACGCAGGAAATCGCCGAACTGACCGATAGCGTCCCTTGGAAATGGTGGGCGAAGTACCAGAAGTTCGACGAGCAAAATGCCCGCGTGGAAGTCGTGGACCTGTTCCATTTTCTCATCAGCATCGCCCAAGTCCTCGGTATGAGCGCCGACGACGTGTTCGCCGCCTATCTGAAGAAGAACGAAGTGAACTTCAAACGCCAGGAAACCGGCTACCACACGAAAGACGAACACGACTCGAAGCATATTTGATGGGGGCCGCAATACAATCTGGCGTGGCCCCTCAGCGGCGCCGCCGGTGTCAAACTCAACGGCCAATGGGGCTACATTCACGCCAACAGCAAGGCGCTTTTCGGATGGTGGTTGGGGCCGTGAAGGTCGCACTGAAGCCGCGTGAAGGCGGAATGAGGTGCTGATTCTTCCGGGTTGCGTGCGGCGTCCAGTGGCAGAGGGATGCCGGTCGAATGCTTGACGCAACACGCCTCCCGTGCAAATTCTCGGTCCCACGCCCCTGAACATCTCCCCACTGTCCGCGAACTCTTCACCGGTTACGCCCGGCGTCTCGCGGCTGGGGACTCGGACGTAAATTCGCCATGCAGGCCCGCTCCGCCGCGCGCGAAATCGGTTATGCCCGGATGCCCCTCGACACCCTCAACTTGATGAAGCCCGCGATCGCGCTCTACGAATCGCTTGGCTTCCGGCGCATCTCAGCCTATTACGCCAACCCCAATGATTTTTCGGTTTTCTTCGAGTTCCAACTGCGCGCGTAAGGTCGCCGATATTCTGAGCGGCCCTTTGGAGTGCAAGCTTCAGCTTGTTTGGGAGACATCCTAAAGCGTGAACTCCCAACCACAAGCCGAGGCGGCAATCGGCGCTCCAAAAAAAATCTCTCGGCAACTTTGCGCGAAGCATTACCATCGCCTCATGAGCAAAGCTGCCACCCAACTTGCCCGCACCAAGTCGCCCGTGCCGCCAGGCTGGCGTAAGGAAGTCGAGAGCGTCCTCATCACCGACGCGCAACTGGCCCGGCGCGTCCGGTCGCTGGCGCGCGAGATCGAGCGCGACTATCGTGGGCGCGAGATGGTCGTCGTGTCGCTGCTCAACGGCACGGTGCTGTTTCTCGCGGACTTGATCCGGCATCTCTCGCTGCCGTTGCGGCTCGATTTCATAGGCGTCTCCAGCTACGGCGCGGGCACGGAGTCGGGCGAACTGGTGTTTACCAAGGAACTCCGTCTGGACGTGCGCGGGCGCGACGTGCTGCTCGTGGACGACATTCTCGACACCGGCAAGACCCTCAGCCGCGTCATTCCGAAACTGCGCGCGCTCAAGCCGCAGCGTCTGAAGGTTTGCGTACTGCTGGACAAGCCGTCGCGCCGCGTGGAGGAAGTCGCGGCGGATTACGTGGGATTCAAAATTCCCGACGTGTTCGTGGTAGGCTACGGGTTGGATTTCGCCGAGCGGTATCGCAATCTGCCGTTCGTGGGCGTGTTGCATCCGCACGTTTACAAACAGGTCAACCAGAGTGTGGCCAAGCCCGTCCGCCGCCGTTGAGCGCTGCCGGCCATGCAGATCAAAGTCCATTTCTACTCGTATTGCAAAGACCTGACGGGTTGCTCGGAAACGACGCAAACCCTCGCCGACGGCAGCCCGCTCGGCGCGTTGCACGAACAACTCGCGGCCCGCTTTCCGAAACTGGCGGCGATGAAAAAATCCACGCTCTTCGCCGTGGGCGTGGATTACCAGCCGCGGGATTACGTGTTGCGAGAGGGCGACGAGGTGTCGTTGTTTCCGCCGGTGCAGGGGGGATGAAGCGTTCCGTTCCCGCGGCCATCGCGCCATCAATAGCTGGCGGACGGCGAGAATTCGATACTGAACCCTGAATACTAAAACCCGTGACCCGCCAACTAACAATTACGACCCAGCCAATAAACGAAGCCGCCTTGCTTTCGCAGCGCGGGTTTTCCGCCGGCATCGGCGCGGTGGTTTGCTTCGTCGGGGTCGTGCGCGGCAGAGAGGACGACAAAGTCATCACGGCCATCGAATATGAAGCATTTCAGAAAATGGCGGAGCACCAATTCAACCTGCTGTTCGATGAAATCGCGAAGCGCTGGCCGGTTGAATCCGTGCGGCTCGTGCATCGCATCGGGGTGGTGAAGGTCACCGAACCATCGCTGTGGGTGGAAATCGTCGCACCGCATCGCGGGGAGGCGTTTGCGGCCTGCCAGTGGCTCATTGACGAGATGAAACGCGTCGTGCCGATTTGGAAACGGCCGTTACTGTGACGCTGTTCGCCAGTGGGGTTTTGGAATTCTTCGCGGAAGTGTGGTGCGAGGAGGATTCGGTGGTCAGTGAAGGGAGATTGGCTACGCCGCCGGGCGGTTCGCGCCAAGCTCGACAAAGTGGCCGCTCAACCCGTACAACCTTTATCCGACAGTTGAATGTTTTGAAGCGAAGGGAAACCACAGATGGACCCATGTTTTTCGGAAAAGGTCGGTTGCAAAGGAGGTGGTCCTGGTCTTTTCGCGACTCCTGATCTGTGGCCACCAGGGACTGGTCGTTGCCTACCGTCTGCTCGGTGAATGCCACCTGACGGATGAGGTCGCGAAATGGCGGCTGCGGGTTCTTCTTGCCGCCCGCGCCCGAGTAAAATTGATAGGAGTTTGCTTTCTGGACGCTGCGCGGTTCAGTCACTACCCCCGTCAGTGACCTTTCACCCCGATAGACCAAACCCCTGCCGGGCACAGCCACGACCGAACTTCCACGCGAGACCACAATTCCCACCCCTCTTAAACCTCGGAGACTGCTGCGCCCGAGGCCGGGCGTACTCCGTTAATGTGGGCCCGCCGCCTGTGCCCTCCGCACTTTTAGCCCCACCCAATTGCCCCGGGGTTCTACTCGCGGCTCGACGCGCGACAGACGACCGCCTAGTTTCCGCCCCATGCAATTCAAGCTGATCAGCCTATTGGGACTGGTCGTGTTCATCGGCGTCGCGTGGGCGATTTCCGCGAACCGCAAACGCTTTCCGTGGCGGGCGGTGCTGTGGGGGTTGGGGCTGCAATTCAGCTTCGGCTGGGTCATTTTGAAAACCACGCCCGGCGCAACGGTGTTTGATTTCTTCCAGCGCGGAGTCACCAAACTTATCGGGTTCGCCGACGAAGGCTCCAAAATGGTTTTTGGTCCGTTGGCGAATACCGGTTTGCTTTCGGAAAAACTCGGGCCGGGTAACGGCTTCATCTTCGTCATCACCGTCACGACCACGATCATCTTGGTCGCAGCGCTGTCGGCGCTGTTCTATCACTACGGCATTCTGCAACTCGTGGTGCGCGGCACGGCGTGGGTCATGCAACGCCTCATGCGCACCAGCGGCAGCGAAAGTCTCGCGGCGGCGGCGAACATCTTCATGGGTCAGACCGAAGCGCCGCTGGTCATCCGGCCCTACCTGGCCCGCATGACGCAAAGCGAAATCCTTGCATTGATGACCGGGGGCATGGCAACCATCGCCGGCGGCGTGCTGGCGGCCTATGTGTCCTTCGGCATTTCCGCAGGTCATCTGCTCACCGCCTCGGTGATGAGCGCGCCCGCGGCGTTGCTGATCGCTAAGGTCATGTTGCCCGAAACGGAGCAAAGCGAAACCGCTGCCGGCGCGTCCGCCAAAATCCCGCGCGAGACGACCAACGGGCTGGACGCGTTGTGCCGCGGCGCGAGCGAGGGAATGATGCTGGCGATCAATGTCATGGCCATGCTGATCGCGTTTGTGGCCGTGGTGGCGCTGGCGAATTATCTATTGAGCGTCGGCCTGCGACCCTTCGGCATCCAAGCCACTGCGCCGCTACAAACGCTGTTCGGCTGGGTGAATGCGCCGTTCGCGTGGCTGATGGGCGTGCCGACGAAGGATTGCGTCGCCATTGGCGGCGTGCTCGGCGAGCGCATCGTGCTGAACGAATTCGTTGGCTACCTCAGCCTCGCCAAGCTCACGCCCACGCTCGAACCACGCAGTTTCACGCTGGCGACTTACGCGCTGTGCGGGTTTGCAAACTTCGCGAGCATCGCGATCCAGATTGGCGGGATTGGTTCGCTCATGCCGGCGCGCCGCAGCGACCTGGCGCGCCTCGGCCTGCGGGCGATGATCGGCGGGTTGCTCGCGAGTTATCTCACGGCGACGATTGCGGGGATTCTGATTTGAGCTGAGGGCCGGGCTTCGCGCCAGCGCGCAACCGCCTAACTTTTGCTGCGGAGGATTTCGTCGTGGCAGGCGGCCACTTCGGGCAGTGCGTCGGGATTGAGCCAGGTTCGTTTCACCCAAAAGCCGGCGACGGTGTGCGAGCGAATGAGTTCTTCGCCGTGGGCAAATTCGACGAGCAGTTCGCCCTCGCGCCGGTAAAAACGGTGGGCCAGAGTTTGCGGATCGAGGATCCAATATTCCTGCACGCCATGTTCCTCGTAGGCGGCGAACTTCGGGCCGACATCGCGGTCGGCGGTGTTCGGGGAAAGGGCTTCAACCACCAAAGTCGGCGCGAACGGCGCGTAAGTCGGCAGCAGCCGCGAAACCTGTTCGTTCGTGAAGAATGCCAAGTCGGGGAGAAAGGCGTTGCGCGAACTTAGGCGCACGGCTACCACTTCGCGGTAGAGTTGGCCCAGTCTCGTGCGCTCGAGGTAAGCGCGCATCAAGGGATCCAGAAAGTTTAGCAAATTGGCATGTCGAAAATTTACCGGTGAGTGCATGGATTTTTCCCCATCAATCAAGTCGGCGTGGATTCCGGGCGCGAGCCACTCCAGGAAATCCTCCGCCGTCCAGAGCTGGCGCTCTACTTCGTGGTCTAGGGATACGGCTGTCGGCACAGTGGAAATGTAGTCTGGCGGGACCGGGGCGTCAACGGTCGGACCCGCCTTGCTACGCCACCCGGGCATCGCTATCGTCCCGCCACATTTTTGAATCATCATGGCCTATCTCAACGACAACTATTTGAAACTGAAAGCCGGCTACCTCTTCCCCGAGATTGGCCGGCGCGTGAAAGGATTTTGCGAGGCGAATCCCGAAGCGGCTAAGCGTCTGATCCGTTGCGGCATCGGTGACGTCACCGAACCACTGCCGCCCGCCGTCATCGCGGCGATGCACAAGGCCGTGGACGAAATGGCGGCGCGCGAGACGTTTAAGGGCTACGGACCGGAGCAAGGTTACGAATGGCTACGTGCGGCCATCGCTCAGAATGATTTCCGGGATCGTGGCCTCGACGTCGACGACGACGAAATCTTCGTCAGCGACGGCTCAAAGTGCGATTGCGGCAGCATCCTCGACATCCTTGGCGACCAGAACAAAATCGCTATCAGTGACCCGGTCTATCCCGTGTATGTGGACACGAACGTCATGGCCGGCCATACGGGCGAAGCCACCGAAGCCGGCGCTTACGGCAAAATTGTTTATCTCCCGTGCCGCCCGAGTAATGGCTTTATTCCCGAGCCACCGAAGCGCCACGCGGACGTGATTTACCTCTGCTCGCCGAACAATCCGACCGGCGCCGCCGCGACGCGCCCGCAACTGGAGGCGTGGGTGAAATACGCGATTGAAAACAAAGCGATCATTCTCTTCGACGCGGCGTACGAGGCTTACATCGCTGACCCGGCAATGCCGCACTCCATTTACGAAATTCCCGGCGCGCGGGAGTGCGCCATCGAGTTCCGCAGCTTCTCGAAGAACGGCGGCTTCACCGGCACGCGCTGCGCGTTCACCGTCGTGCCCAAATCGCTTAACGCGCAGACCAAGGCCGGCGAAAGCAAACCCTTGCACCCGCTATGGGCGCGCCGCATGACGACGAAATTCAACGGCGTGAGCTACATCGTCCAACGCGCGGCGGAAGCGCTCTACTCACCCGACGGCAAAGCGCAGGTGAAGTCGCTCATCGTGCATTACCTGGGCAACGCCGCTGTGCTGCGCGCCGGTGCGAAGAAAGCGGGGTTGAAAGTTTTCGGCGGCGTGAACGCGCCCTACATCTGGGTGCGCACGCCGAAGGACGTCACGAGCTGGCAGGCCTTCGACAAGATTCTTGGCGAGGCGAACGTGGTCATCACGCCGGGCAGCGGCTTTGGCTCGAAGGGCGAAGGCTATTTCCGCATCAGCGCCTTTAACAGCCGCGCCAACGCCGAGGAAGTTGCGCGACGCTTGCAGGAGTTGAAGTGGTGAGGGCTACGGAACTTATCGGAGCCTTCCCGTCTGACTCCGCGCTATAGGCGAAGGAACGTCCACGCTCCGGGGCAGTGTGCGGATAGGCCCGACTGCGCCTGCCCCACGCCTGCCCCTTGCTTCGAACGGGTCCGTGCTTTAGTCCACGGAAATGGAGACGTCAGCCGCCCCACTATTTCCCAATACAGGTGTGGGGGCTGCCTTTGGCGACGACGTCCCGGGAGCACCCCTGTCGGCGAGAATGGATCGGTTTATGTGGTTTCGTCCTATTTGAAACTTTCCCGGCTCAACGCAACCAATGGGGCGGTGATCTGGAGCACCAACCTGGTGGTCGGTTTCGGGGCTCCCGTGATCCCGTGGCAAAACGCCGCTTCCCCGGTGATCGAGAATGGGCGGGCTTTTGCGAACGCATACGCAACCGACACCACGTTGGCTGCCATCGGTGCCGCTGGCGGCAACGCCGGACTGCTTGACGGTTCGGTCTCGTGGAGGAACCTCCGGGCGATGGACACTTACCGCGGCTCACAGCAGTAGGATGACGACGGTTGCTGGGCGATGTGGTGAATCCCGCCCACTTTTTCGGCGTGCGCGGAAGAAGCCGCCCCCGTAATCCACCGCAGCCTCGACAGCGCCAAGCGGCGTTCTTACCCTCCGCGCTAGATGATTACGCGCTATTCCCGCCCCGAAATGCGGGCCATCTGGACCGACGAAAACAAACTCCGCATCTGGCTGCAAATTGAACTCCTCGCCAGCGCCGCGCTCGTGAAGCAAGGCACCGTCCCCAAAGCCGACTTCGCAAAAATGAAACGCGGCGCGGAAAAATGTTTCGCCGACACCAAGGCGCTGACCGAACGCGCCAAGGAACTGGAGCGCACCCTCAATCACGACGTCATCGGCTTCACCACCGCCGTCGCCGAACAGATCAACGACCGCGCCAGCCGCTGGTTGCACTTCGGGCTGACCAGCAGCGACATCGTGGACACCTGCTTCGCCGTGCAGTTGGTGCAGTCCGCCGACCTTCTAGTTGCCGATGTGAAGAAGCTCCTGCCGATCATCGCCCGCCGCGCGCAGGAACATCAGATGACGCCCTGCATCGGGCGCAGCCACGGCATCCACGGCGAGCCGACCACCTTTGGTTTGAAAATGGCACTCATGCACGACGAATTCCGCCGCGCCCTCGAACGGTTGGAGCGCGTCCGTTCCGTCGTTGCCGTCGGGAAACTCTCCGGCGCCGTCGGCACTTACGCCCACCTGTCACCCAGCGTGGAGAATTTTGTCTGCCAGCAACTCGGCCTCCAGCCCGCGCCCATCGCCACCCAAGTCGTGCAACGCGACTTGCATGCGGAGTTCATGCAAACGCTCGCCCTCATCGGCGCGAGCATCGAGCGCTGGGCGGTGGAGTTCCGCCACCTCCAGCGCACGGAAGTTTTGGAGGCCGAAGAGCCGTTCACCATCGGTCAGAAAGGCAGCAGCGCCATGCCGCACAAACGCAACCCCATCACCTGGGAACGCCTTACCGGCCTGGCCCGCGTGTTGCGTGGCAACGCCATCGCGGCGCTGGAAAACGTCGCCCTCTGGCACGAGCGGGACATCAGCCACAGCAGCGTCGAGCGCATCATCTTCCCCGACTCCTGCACGCTGCTCGATTACATGTTCGGCCTGCTCACGCGCCTGATGGACGGCCTCGTCGTCTATCCCGCGAACATGAAGAAGAACCTCGCCGCGAGTCTCGGCTTATGGAACAGCCAGACCGTCCTGCTCGCGTTGATCAAAAAGGGTCTGACGCGCGAAGCGGCTTACGACCTCGTCCAGCGCAGCGCGATGAAAACCTGGGAAGTCAAACACGCTGGCCGCGACGACGCTGACTTCATCGTTCAACTCAAAGCCGACCCCGCCGTGGCGCAGCATTTCAAACCCGGCGAACTCGAGAAACTTTGCTCGCTCGACTTCCATTTCAAAGAAGTGAACAACCGGTTCAAGAAGCTGGGGCTTTGACTTCCTTCTCCGCCTCGACCAGGGAGAGTCCGACGCCACCCTCGCCCATCGGATGGGAGCGGGGCTGGGGGTGAGGGGATTGGGTGAGGTGTCGAAACTGCCGGCTTATTCGCAACCCGCGGAAAGGCTAATTTTAATCGCGTGAACACGGTGCAAGAAACTTCCGAAGTGCGCCAGCGCCGACTCGAACTCGCGCGCCGGGCGTTCCAGGAATTTTACGCGCAGTGCTTCTGGTCGTATCGCCGGGACGCGGAGATTGGCGAGGAAGACCTTCCGTGGGTGGTTCGGGAGCTTCGCTACTACGGGGGCGCAAAGGGCTATCAAGCCGTGACTGAGATATGCCGCTAGGCGAATTCGAAGCCGAAGTGCTGCGCCTCCTGGCGGCACAACGGAGCCCGGACAGTTACGTCGGCGGCGCGACTGTGCTGCATCAAACCGCCGATTCGCCGCGCGCGTCGGAGGATGTTAACCTGTTCCATGACGAGGAAGAAGCGGTGAACGTCGCCGCGAAGGCAGACGAGCAAGCCCTGCAACGCGCCGGTTATCAGGTCCAGGTCCAGCGTCCGCAGGAAGGATTTATCCGTGCGTTCATTACGCGTGACGGAAAGCAAACCAAAATCGAATGGGTGCGCGACAGCGCCTTCCGGTTTTTTCCGGTCGCGCCTGCCCCCCCAACTGGGTTGGCGGCTCAATTTCTGGGACGCCGCCACCAACAAGCTGCTCGACTTTGCTGGACGGATGAAACTGCGCGACTACCTCGACGTGATGTTTCTCCACGAAAAACACCTCCACTTGGACGCGTTGGCGTGGGCCGCGGCCGGCAAAGACCCGGGCATGAATGCGGAGTGGATTATTGACTGGGGCGGTCGCCAGGCGCGGTTGGCAGGTCAGGACGTCGCCCAGTTACGGCTCGCGGCACCGGTGGATTTACGGGAACTGCGGCGGCGATGGATGGACGCATCGGAAGCGGCGTTCGCCTTGATCGAAAAACTCCCGGTTACTGAACGAGGCTGCTTCTACCTCGACCCCACCGGGAAACCCGTCTGCCCCGATCCGGCGTCGCCGGAATTTCCGAAACTCACGCGCCACTACGGCAGCGTCAAAGTTGCCTGGCCGCGCATTGTGGAGGGCTGACTTTTGAAACCATGCACGTCGGCGAACTGCTGAAACTCTGCTCGTTCGATTTCCATTTCAAGGAAGTGAACATCCGCCCGCCCCGGATCGGGGGGCGGGCGATGGGGCCATGTCTGACTTCATGGTGCAGTTTGGCGATTGCGCCTTGGATGCGAGTGTAACCCCTCGACCGGTTCTCCCGGGCCGGCTTCAAGATCAGTGCTTTGATTTGTTCAGCCGTGGGCGCTCGGCCTGGCGTGCTGCGAACGAGTGCTGGCGATGCGGCATCATCTGGTTGTTTTTCAGTTCGACCAGCACCAGGGTCTGCGGGCGGAAGCCAGATGAGCTGGTTCCGGCGTCTTCTCCGAAAAACTTGTTCCTCCACGGCTGGCCTTGTTGTTAGGGTGTGGGCCGTCGGGTATCTCGAAAATATTTATGGATCTCAGCTTGCAAAACAAAGTGGCGCTCGTGACCGGCGGCTCGCGTGGTTTGGGCCGGGCCATCTGTCTCGCGTTGGCACAGGAAGGGGCGAAGGTGGCGGTGAACTGGGTGCAGACGGACCCCGCCGATCTGGTCCGGCAACTCGCCGAACTCCGTGGCAACCAGGCTGTGGCGGTGCGCGGCGATGTGTCGAAGCCGGAAGCAGTGTGTGAGGTCTTCGACCGCACGGAGTCCGAGTTCGGGCCGGTGGACATCCTGATCAACAACGCCAGCATCTGGCCCACCGCCCTCGTTCAGGACATGCCCGTCGAGCAATGGGCCGGCACCCTCGCCGTCAATCTCACGGGGCCGTTCCTCACTTGCCGTGAAGCCGTGCGACGCTGGCTCGCTTCCGGCCGCAAGGGCCGCATCGTCAACATCACTTCACAAGCCGCCTACCACGGCGCGACGACCGGCCACGCCGACTACGCCGCCGCCAAAGCGGGTCTGGCCAACTTCACCATCTCACTCGCGCGCGAAGTGGCGCGGCACGGAATCGCCGTCAACTCCGTCGCGCCCGGTTTCATGGAAACCGACATGATCGCCGAGGCGTGGAAACAAAACCGAACGAAATATCTCGAACGAATTCCGCTGGGCCGAATTGCCGATCCGGCGGAAGTGGCCGACGCCGTCTTGTTCCTCGCCTCTGCACGCGCCAGTTACATGACCGGCGCGACGCTGCACGTGAACGGCGGGATGGAAATGAGATGAGCCACCCGGCCCAGGCCAGCTTCTTTGAACTCCAGCGCGCCCAGCCGACTGCAAGTCGGCGCTCCGTTTTGGTTGCAGCCTGTTCGCAGGGGAAGGGGAGCCGTTCATGAATTGGCGCGGCGAGATCATTCAGAAGTTGAAGGACGATCCGCAAGTCACAGTGCTGATCCTGGGCGGGGGCATCAACGGCGCGGGACTATTCCGCGAACTGGCCTTACAAGGAGTGGACTGTTTGCTGGTGGACAAGGCGGACTTCGCTGCGGGCGCGACTTCCAAATCCTCGCGCCTGATCCACGGTGGCTTGCGTTACCTGGAGAACCGCGAGTTCAAACTGGTCGCCGAGTCGCTGCGCGAGCGCAACCGCCTGCTGGAGAATGCCGCGCACTACGTGGCCCCGCTGAAGACGACGATTCCGCTCTGCTCCTGGTTCGGCGGGCTGCTGAAATCCGCGTTGATTTTCATGGGCTGCAAGATCGCACCGGGAAGTCGGGGCGTGGTGCCGGTCAAGTTCGGCCTGAGCTTTTATGATTTCGTCACGCGCAAGAATCCCAGGACGCCGCGCCATTTTCTGACCGGCAAAGCGGCATCCTTGCGCGCGACCCCCGGACTGCACGCAGGCATCGTGGCCACGGCTACCTACTGGGATGCCTGGATCACGCAAGCCGAGCGGCTTTGCGTGGAACTGATTCAGGACGCCACGCGCGCCAATCCCCGCTGCCAAGCCATCAACTACGTGCACCTCGAACGCTGCCAGGATCGCGGCGTGCGCTTGCGGGACGAAGCCACCGGCGAGGATTTTGTCGTGTGTCCGCGCGTGGTGGTCAATGCCACCGGCGGCTGGGTGGACAAGACCAATGCCGCTCTCGGCTTCCAGACGCGCTACATGGGACCGACCAAAGGATCGCATCTTGTGGTGGACAACCCGGAACTCCACCGCGCGCTCGACGGACGCATGGTCTATTACCAGTATGACGACGGCCGCGTCTGCATCGCCTTCCCGTTTCTGGACAAGGTCATCATGGGGTCCACCGACATCCGCGTTGACGACCCCGACACGGCTCACTGCGAGGAGAGCGAAATCGAATACATGCTCACCACGCTGCGCAGCGTGTTTCCCGGAATCAAAATCCCGCGCGAGAACATCGTGTTCACTTTCTGCGGCGTGCGACCGTTGCCGCGCACGGGCACCGATGTCACCGCCATGGTCAGCCGCGGGCATGGCGTGCGCGTTGATGAACCCGCGGAACTTCGCCCCTTCCCGGTTTACAGTCTCATTGGTGGCAAGTGGACGACCTTCCGCGCCTTCGCCGAGCAGGTCGCCGACCGGATTCTGTCGCGGGTTGAGGTTGAGAGGAAATGTGGGACCGAACAATTAGCCATCGGCGGGGGGAAGGATTTTCCAACCAATCCGGCGCGGCGGTCTGAGTGGATCCAGCGCGTGGCGCGGAAGTCCGGCCTCCAGGAATCTCGCGTGACGGATCTGCTCGAACGCTATGGCACGGCGGCGGAAACCTACGCTGTCAAGGCCACCGCTGAACAAGAACGTCCGCTGAAATCGCTGCCCGGTTACACCCTTGGCGAGATCGAAGGCATCGTCGCCAACGAATACGTCCTGCACCTGAGCGATCTGGTTTGTCGGCGAACCCTCATCGCGTTGCTGGGCGACGCTCGCGAGGACGCCTTGCGCGAGCTGGCCAGCATTGCCGGCCCTTTGCTCCACTGGGATAACGCCCGCCAGGAGCAGGAGGTGAAGCGGGCCAGCCGGTTCGAGTGAGGCCGCCCCCTGCCGATCCTGCTACCGCCCCGCGTTGATCTCCTTCAGCGCCGGATAAATTCTTCGGAACACCGGGAATCGTTCCGCGTAGAAAGCGGTGTTCTGGAGGTTTGGTTCGTAGATGCGGCCCGGCCGATAGACTTGGCGGAAGGCGTCTTCTTCGTTCTGATACAGCCCCACGCCCAAGCCGGCGAGGATCGCGGCGCCCAGCGGCGTGGCTTCTTCAATTTGTGGAATCTCGAACGGCTTGCCCACCATGTCGGCCTTGTTCTGCGTCCAGAAGGCGTTTTGTGCGCCGCCGCCCACGGCGACGAAACGGTCGGGCGTTACGCCGAGCGAAGCTTGCAGGCCCTCCATCATTTGCAGGAACTGGTAGTTCAAGCCCTCGACCATCGCGCGCAACAGGTGGCCTTTGCCGGCGGTGTTGCGCAAGCCCACGAACGCGCCACTCGACTCCGGGTCCACCACCGGAATCGTGCTGCCGGAAAAGTGCGGCAGGAACATCACGCCGCCGGCGCCCGCTGGTGCTCCCTTCGCCAACGCCATCAGGTAATCCCAATCCACGCCGCCTTCGGTCTTGGCGCGTTGCGCTTCCTCGAAGCCGAAGTGTTTGCGAAACCATTCGAGCATGTCGCCGGCGACGACGCAGCCAATGCCGGCGTAGCGGTCGCGCGCGACGTGCGAGTCAATCCACCAACCGGTCGCGCCGGCTTCGGGCGTGAGCACCGGACGCTCCAGCGCCGTCAGAATCATCTCCCAAGTGCCGACGATGTTGAGCACCACGCCAGGACGAAACGCGCCCGCCGGCAGCGCCCCGCACAGCATGTCATGTCCGCCCAGCACCACGGGCGTGCCGGCGCGCAAGCCCGTAGCGGCCGCGGCCTGCGCGTGAACCGCGCCGATCACAGTGCCACTGGGTTTCGGATCGGCCAGCAACGCGCGGTCAATGCCGGAGAGGCGAAGAAGTTCGTCGGAATAGTCACGGCGGGTTTGGTCGAAGAGCAGCGTGCTGGAAGCCATGCTGTAATCGGTGGCCTTCGCGCCGCAGAGCATGAAGTTGACGAAGTCCTCGATGAGCAGCCACTTGTCGGTCTGCGCGAGAATTTCCGGCTCGTGCTCGCGCATCCAGAGAATCCGCAGCGCCGTGTTGAAGGCCCAGATGGGATTTCCGCCGATGGAGAATTGCTTCGCCGCGCCGACGTGTTTCAGCCACCACTGTTGCTGCGGCACGGTGCGCGGACAGTGCCAACTGATGAATGGATGGAGCCAGCGGCCATCTTTGCCAATGGGCACGCCATCCATGCCCATGCCGGTTACCGCGACGGCTTTGAGGTCGCCGGAGTTCTGGAGTTGCGCGGTGGCTTCGCGGAGCGCTTCGCAGACGCCGCTCCAGATTTGTTCGGGCCGCCAGATGGCCCAATCGGGATGTTTGGGATGGGGATGAACCAGTTCGGTCGGACGGCTGGCGCGGGCCACGGCGTGACCGTCCAGGTCGTAGATCATCACTTTGAGGCTGGTCGAGCCGAGGTCAATTCCGGCGAGGTAGGACATAAACTCCAGGCTAGTTGAGGGTTGTGCTTTGCTTTACGAAAACGCCTCCACCGCCCCCAGATGCTCCCAGCCATCCAGCCGGATCGGGTAGCGTCCGTAAGTGCGGATGGCATTCCACATCGCCAGATAGTTGCCCGGCTTCACGCCGGAGTGGATGCTGTTGCTCGACGACACGATCAAGCCACCGCCCGCCGCGGCCTTGCGAATGACGCTGATCGTTTCTTCCACCACTTGCTGCTCGGTGCCGTTGGTCAGCGTGTGGGCGCAATCCACGTTGCCCTTCAGCGCGAGCATGTGGCCGAGGCGGCGTTTCATTTCGCCGATGTCGAGGCCGGCAACCGGGTCAATCGGATCCAGCGCGTCCATCCCCGCGTCCACGATCAGGTCGAGGATTGGCAGGATGTTGCCGTCGGTGTGCTTGATGACGAGCAGGCCAAGCTCCTTGAAGCCCGTCATCACGCGCTTGAGCTGCGGCGCGAGCAACTCGCGGAACATGCGCGGCGAGATGAAGGGACCTTCCGTGGAAGCATAGTCGTCGCCGGTAAACACAAAATCTGCGCCGCGCCGGGCCGCTTCCTTGGCCAGTTCCAGATTCGTTTTCACGGAAAGTTCCACGAGTCCACGCACCAGTTCCGGCGCCTCGCCAAACGCCGCCATCAGATTCTCAAAGCCCATGAGGTTGCGCGGCACGGAGAGCACGTCGTTGAGGTGGACGCCGATGGCGAGCCGGCCTTTGTAGCGGTTTACCAACTTCTCCAGGCTGGCGAAGCGGCCCGGGGCGTAGGGATCCGGTGCGTGGTATCGCTCCAGGTCGGCCAGCGTCTTGATCGGCCCGGATACCGGCATGCCGTATTCCTCGGCGGAGTATTCCAGGATCGTGCCCCACTCGTTGCGGAAGCGGTTCGGGCCGATTTGTTCCTTCCGATAATCCGGCGCGGTGAGAATGGCATCCAACCCCATGCGCACGGTGAATTCCTCCATGCTGCTGCCGGGGCAGATCGCGTCGCGCACCCGGCGGTCAATGATCCATTCAAAATGCGGGATGCGATCCGGCTCTTCGCGCCGCAGCACGCGCAAGACCCGTTCGGCTGAAGTCAGTTCGCTCACGTCAGCTTCTTGCGCTCCTGTCCCAGCGCATCCGCGGCGATCATCGCGTCCACGATCTTCTCCGGAGTCACTTTGAAAGGATGAGCGTGGCAAAGCGAGCCAGGGCCGGCGCACACCTCGCCAATCTTCTGGAGACGGCCGCGCGTCACCCCCGGCAAGCCGAGTTCGGCGAACGTCACCGGCAGCCCGATGGCGATCATGAAATCCACCATCTTGAGTATTTCATCGGTCGCCATTTTTTCATCAAGGCAGAACTGGCTGATAATCCCGAAGGCGACTTCCTCGCCGTGCATCAAACCTTTGCACTCCGGCAAGCCGGGCAGGCAATTGGCGATCATGTGCGCGGTCGCCACGCCGCAG
>CAIKLQ010000256.1 GCA_903828255.1 uncultured Verrucomicrobiota bacterium | reverse complement strand
GTGCGCCGGTCCTTGCCATACCCCGTGAACGAGGTGGAGAGTTGCCAAAGCTTGGCGAAGCGCCGGCTGGCATGTAAGACCATCCCCTGATTGTCCACGGCCAGAATGCCATCGCCGGTGGATTCGAGAATCGCGTTCAGCCGCGCTTCATTTTCCCGCCGCTCCGCCTCGGCCTGCTGGCGCGCGGTGATGTCGTTGAAGGTGGCGACCGCGCCGATGGTCCGCTCCCCGTCCAGGATGGGGCGCGACCAGTATTCCACCGGGAAGGAGTGGCCATCGCGATGCCAGAAACACTCGTCTGTGACGTGGACTTCATGGGGGGATAACAGGGCTTGATACATGCGACATTCTTTCGCGGGATACGGGGTGCCATCGGGTCGGGTGTGATGCACCAACTCATGAATGTGCCGCCCGAGCAAGTCGGCTTCCTGCTCATAGCCGAACATCCGCAGCGCCGTCGAGTTGGCGAACGTGCAGTTCCCCTGAAGGTCAATGCCATAGATGCCCTGGGGCGCGGCGTCGAGCAAGAGGCGGAAGCGGTGCTCGCTTTGCCGGAGCTGCGCCTCCGCCTGCTTCTGGGCGGTGACGTCTTCCTTGATGGCGACATAGTGGGTTATCTCCCCCGCGAGGTCGCGGATCGGCGAGAACACGGTGGACTCCCAATACAACGTGCCGTCCTTGCGGCGGTTTTGCCATTCACCACTCCAATTCTGGCCGGCCGTGAGTTGCGCCCACATCGCCTCGTAAGTTGCCTTCGGGGTCAAACCCGACTGGAGAAGCCGCGGGTTGCGGCCCCGCACTTCGGCGGCGGAGTAGCCCGTCCGCGCGACAAACGCGGGATTCACATATTCGATGTTGCCCGCCTTATCAGTGATCGCCACTGAAGCAAAGGTCTGCTCCACGATTTGCGACAACTGGCGCACCTGCGACGCGACCCGCAGGCGCTCGGTAATGTCCCGGGCGGAGCAGTAGAGGTATTGGTGGCCCTCCAGGGTGATGCCGGCGGTGTGGATTTCGACCTCGATGATGGTGCCGTCTTTGCGTCGGTGGCGGGTTTGGAACTGGGCGGTTGTGTGCATCAACCCGCGCACCTTCGCCAGCAGTTCCTCGCCCGTCCATTGGGTGTCCCAGGCGGTGACATTGAGGCCCAAGACTTCTTCGGGCGCGTAGCCCAGCATGGCGCCGAAGACCGCATTGGCTTCCACCACGTTGCCTTGGTCGTTCAGGATGTGGATGCCATCGCTGGCCGTTTGCAACAAAGTCTTGTTGTGCAAGGCCAGCGCGGCATTCGCCGCCTCCGCCTGCTTGCGCGCGGTGACGTCCTGGATAATCGCGTGCAGCACCGTGCGCCCGCCATGCGCAACGGCGCTCCAGGACACCTCCACGTCCCGCAGCGCGCCATCCGCCAACCAGTGTTGAATCCCGAACCGTTGGCCGTGACCTCTGGTGGTGACCAGCGCCGCCTGCTGGAAGTCGGGTTGGGACATCCCGTTGATATCGGTGATCCGCAAGGCCAGCAACTGCTCCCGCGAATAGCCGTAGAAACTCAGCGCGGCGGTATTGGCATCAAGGATCGCTCCCTCCGCGGGACCAATCAGCAGCATCACCGAGGCATTGTCGTGGAATTCATTCCGATAGGACGCCGCGCTTGCCAGGAGTTCCGCCTCCGTCTGCGGGCTATGAGCGGTTTGAAGCTTCAACGGGCGAAACACCCAGAAGTAGAGAACGGGGAAGGTTGCAACTGAGAGGAACGTGGCATCAAGCAACGCTTCGTGCCAGCGCGAGAGCTGAGGGAGCACGGTGAGCAGCAACATGACCAGCGCCTCGCCGACAAAGATGCAAGCGCCGATTGCCAAGACCAAGCGGGTAACCGATCGGGTGGGAAGCAAAGGCTGGGGGTGGTTCATAGGGGCGTCGTTTCGGAGGTTTTCGATCGGTGCGGATTTCCCTCTGTGGCGGGGAGCCGCGGGGCGGGGCCGGAGATTACCGCCCGCGCCACCAACCGCGACTGCGGCCGTAGGTCGGCGCGCCTTTCCCGGTCGGCCCGCCCGACCATCCACCCGGTGAACAGTCCCCCGGCGATGAGGAGTGGGAGGAGGCCGATGAGGGCGGAGCACGAAAGGCGAAATAGTGGAGGGATCATAATCAGGATGGTTTCAACTCGGAGAGCCGGTTTGAAAAGTAGCCTTCCGACGACAGGAGACTCTGACTCGGGAGCGTGTCGGTCCCCAATAACCAATAGGTCTGAGCCTCCGGACGTCGGCGGCTACGACCGAGTTGGGAGGTTTCAAATTCATCATGTCCTTCGTTCTATCGCAGTAATCGACGATTCCTTGCACGCGGTGATGGGTAAGAAACTGACTGGTTGGAATTTGCTTTCTGGGCGCTTCGCGGTTTAGTGATGCGCGCCATTGGCCGCCGCCAGGGTGAGCGCGTTTTGGAGTTTCTGGGCGGTGGTCATGTGAAAGTCCACGGCCGCGCCGCGTTGCGCCAGCCCCACGGCCAGCGTTGTGATGAGGCTTGCAAGGATGCGATTTTTCATGGTTTGAGGTTTGGGTTTGCGTTTTGGAGTTTCTGGCATCCCGCCGTGGGCGAGAACCGCCGCACGTCCCCGCCACAATTTGTCTCCTTCACTGGGAAGCGGGGCATGGGCGATGGCACATTCGAGACACATTCAACGGTTATGCTGGCAGATTTTACGGCGCTGGGTATCCCGAAGTTCCCGTACGTACTGGCTCAAAATGGACTCAAAATCGGGTTTTGGTACCGGTTTTCTGGTAGGGTCAAGTACGGACAAGCGGGAATTCCCGCTCGGAAGGTTCTTATTTGCTGAACAAGCTTAGGTCGGCGGTGTTCCGTGCGGAAATCCGAAACAACCGCAGTATTCGTCGCGATCGCGTCCCCGTCCGGTGGCCAAGTAACCATAACTCCGCAATGGCCCGCCAAATATCAGTTTTTGATCGACGTTCTGACCACCGGGAGTGCCGGATCTCTGGACGACTTGAAGGCGCGCTCGCCGCACCCGACGGACGTTGATACCGACGTGTTCATCGCGGCGCTGTTTCCGGGGAATCCGTGGCTGTGCCATGCGTTTTCCAAGGGCTATTTCGGGACGCGTCTGCGCGAAGACATCGTGCCTGGGTTGCTGGCGACCTTGCAGTTCATTGTGCCGTCGCCGATGGTGGCCAAAAGAGGTATGACCAAGGGGCCAAACCCGCACCGGTCCGAGCATACCGAGGCCGCCACTGGACCGCGCGTATCCGGCCTCGGCTGGACCAGCGCCAAGAAAGCGCACCAGTTGAGAAAGGAATGGGAAACCCCCGCCGTCCGCCAACTCGGCTCTACCGTTGCCGCCGCATTGGCCGGCCATTCGGTGGAAGTCCAACAAAAGCATTACTTCGGCCTCAGCGCCGACAGCCTGCCCGCCGTGAAGATCTTCGGATGAAGCACCCGAGTTTAGTCAGATCCACACACAAAATCCCCGCCAACGGTTGGCGGGGATTTTCGTTCCTGCACACGATTCAGGGAAACTGATGACCCAAGAGCCGCTACTGCCGCTGATGCGGCTTTTGATGCGGGTTGCTATACTCCAAACCCCTCTTTAAGACTCCCTACGCCGCAAGACTTTTGGAGTGTGTGAATCAGAAGACGCCTGTCAAACCTCAGCAAAACCGGTCAAAAATGGCGGAAGGGGAGGGATTTGAACCCCCGGTAGCCTTGCGACTACGTCTGATTTCGAGTCAGGTGCCTTCAACCACTCAGCCACCCTTCCGCGCCCGTAAACATTACCTTTTTGATTGCCCTAAAACAGTAATACCCCCCAAAGCGCTACCCTTGAACTTCACATGAGCAAATTCGAGCCAACCAAAGCACCGAACATTTTCAGGCGCGGCGAATCTTACGTCGGGCGCGTGAAGATTGCAAACAAAACGCATTGGAAGAAGCTCTCCGCTGATTTCAAGAAAGCAGCCGACCTCCTTCCGATCTGGCGCAAGGAGCTTGAACTCTCCCACGCGAAGCAAACACACCAAGCCGGCACCACCGGCAAAATGACGACCGTCGGCGGTTGCATTGAGATCTTCCGCCAGCGCACGGAGATCAATCCCGGATGGTCGGCTAAATATAATTTCCAGAGTTGCTGCGCCCGGGAACAGGCGCGCGCCGCCAGAACGGTCCTCGGGTCCAAAACGAATTTTCAATCCCGCGCATAGCTCGACTTTGTCCATTGTGGAGTCCGTAGATTGTCGAAAAAAGAGCTGTTCTCAGAGTCTCCCTGTGTCTTTCTTCCATGATGCCCCGGGCCGGTCAGCGGAGGAGTCGCAAGATCAGGGAGACTTGGCGTCGCCCGGAATCCGCACCAGCACGACCCGGAAACCCACATCGCTGCAACGGTTCAGCATCCCATAGCAGTCGCGGTTCGCCGAGCGACAGAAGCGCGCCTCGTAAAGCCATGATCCGCCCCGCGCCACCCGCAGCGTGCCTTCCAGCGTCGCGACGCGGTTCGTGACCGCCCCGCCGGGAAGCGCGCTGCTCCAACGGTCCAGGCACCATTCCCACACGTTCCCGTGCATGTCGTAGAGTCCCCACGGATTGGGCTTTTTCATCCCAACCGGGTGGGTGGCCGATTCGCTGTTGCTGCCGAACCACGCGTAGTCACCCGCGAGTGTGTTGCGCGGGTCATCGCCGAAGCTGAACCGCGTAGAAGTTCCGGCCCGGCAGGCGTATTCCCATTCCGCCTCGGTGGGCAGACGGAAAGCATAATCCGCCGGCAACCGGCCCGCCTCCCGCTCGCGCTCGGTTCGTTTGCGACAGTAGTCCACCGCCTCCTGCCAGGTGACCTTCTCGACCGGATGCCGTCCATCGCCGAGGTGATGGCTGGGATTGTTCCCCATCACGGCCTCGTATTCCGTTTGCGATACTTCGCAACGCCCGATCCAGAAGCCCACGGGCAAAACGACCCGCGTCTGCGGTCCTTCGTCCAGATCGCGGTCCTTCTCGGTGGTCGAACTGTTCATCAGGAATTCGCCGGGAGGAATCCAAACCATCCCTTCACCCGGCGAAACTCCTTGGTCCGGCAGAAAACTGGCGACCGCACCCGTTTGATCGGCGACCGAATCCGCTCCGATGCGCCGGAGCAGCGCCGCAGGCAGGTTCCCGTTCGCGAAAATCTCCTCGATTCGACCGCGGTAAATCTTGATCCGAAGCCCGAGGTCCAAATCGAACTCGAGGTCCTCGCCAGGCGCGAGCGCCATCACCGTTTCGCCATTGGCCAATGCGAGCCGGGCCGCGCCTTCCCCCGCATGAGGGAACGTCACGGATGCCACTCGCTCAGGCGTCCATCGCAGTGCAGCGCGGGTGTCCTCGATCTCGAAGCGGTCGCTCGCCAGCCGGCCGGTGAAGAAATCACCGTTCCGCAGCAAGACCAGCGCGCCTTGGGACAATCCCTTCAACTCATCCGGGCGGCGGCGGAACACGCACTTGACCGCCTTCTCCCGGCGGATTTCCCCCCGCGCATCGGCCTCGCCCGACGGGAGGACGAACTCATTGTCCTCCAGGAATCCGCTCAAACGGTTACGGTTCACGGTGATGACCGAGTCCAACTCGCGGCGGCCATCCGCCAGTTCGATTGCGGCGATGTGGCGCGCGGGGATGTTCAGCGTTCCGTGAGCGGTTCGCAGATGGAACACGTCGTTGGCGAGCACGCCGGTGCGCCGGCTCCCGTCGCGCAGAAACACAACGTCCACGTCGGGCATGCGTCGAACTTCCAAGACCGTTGAAAGCTCCGCTGCTGGCGGAATCGCCGGCGCGTTCGTGGCCTGACTGTGGAGCGAGGCAAGGAGCGCAAGTAGCCCGGCGAGAATCCACAGCGAGCGGCCGGGCGGCAACCCTTTCAGCGGTGCGCGGTGACTTTGGGCAACCGGTTTCATTTGGGTGGATCGCGCACAATGAACAGGCTAACCGCCGCGACCCCAAGCGCGATGGCAATTCCGTAAAGCCAAGCCAGGGCCGTGAGTTCCTCGGGCAGACTCGCCACGCCGGCCAGCACTTTGTCCATGGTCCGGACCATTTCGAGGTAGGACAAATCGGGGAGCCCGGCGAAGTCGAAGAGCAGGTTCGAGATGTGCCACAGACCGATGGCGCCCAGAATGGAGATGAGCGCGCTGCGGGACACGACCAGCAGCAGCAGCGTCAGCGCGACGAGCAGAAAAGCGCACCCGATCACCTTGCCCAGCCCGACGAGCATCCAAGTGGTGGTGACCGTTTTGGTGCGCGACTCGACGTCGTCGCTGCCCTGGCCCGTGAGCGTGTTCAGCAAGGCCTGCACGCGACCGGCTTTTTCTGCGCGGGGCGGGAGCGTGATGCGGACATCCGCATCAAGCCCGAGCAATCCGAGCGTGCCGTCGCCCTTGAACCGAACGATCCCGTAGTTGCTGGTGCGGCCCCAACGATCGGTCTGGGTGGTCGCGCCGAGGCGGTCAATCACTCCCGTGAACTCCGTCTTGCCCACCTTGACGAAAGCCTTGAGCCCCGCCTTCAACCGCTGGAATTCCTCGAAGCTGTAGATCGGAACGCGGACCTCGTATTCGTCGAGGCGGGCGACCGTGAGCAAATGTGTGCCGAGGCTGACGTGTTGGGCGGACTGCACGAGCACCTCGGTGACGTAGCCCGAGAAGGGCGCGGTGACGGAGGCGAAGGCCAGCCGCTTGCGGGCCTCACGGACCCGGGCCTGGGTGTTCTCCACCGTCCGCTGGGCCGCGGCAATCGCATCCTGCGTGATGCGCAACTGGTTCTCCGCCGTTTGCAGATCGCGTTTGCGGGAGCGGACTTCCGTCTCACGGTCGGCCTGCTCAAAGCGGCTCAGGAGATCCTTCGCGATGAGCGAGCGCTCCGCCCGGGCGAGGGCGTCCTCGACCTGCGCCACCGCACGCTGGGCGTCTTCGAAGCGGCGCTGGGCGTTGCTGACTTCGTTGCGCGCCGTCTCCTCGGCCCGGCGCTCGGTTTCGAGTTGATCGAAAAGTTGGCGGTCGTCGAGCACGACCAACACATCGCCGGCTTTGACGGCGTCGCCGACCTCCAACTTTCGCTCGACGACCATGGCGTCAACCGCGGCGAAGAGCTTCTGCGGATCCCAGGCTTCGATCTTAGTATTGCGCGCCTTCGAGACGACCTGGCCCGCTTCGGCTCGCACCAGTTGATCCTGGCGGATCGCCCAGAACGAGGCCGGCAGCAGCACGCCGCCGATCATCAACAGCATGGCGAGGCAGCGGGCCAACAGCTTGCCGCCGATGTATTCCCCCCGAGTCAACCCACGGCTGAGGATGGCGTCGTTCAGGCAATCCTGTTCGCGGGCGAACGATCCTCCCGCGACGAAGATCACGCCGTGCATCCAGATGAGGAGGTAGATCACGTAAACCGCTTCGAGCATCTGGCCGGCCGTCTTCTGCTCGGCTTGCAT
>CAIKLQ010000255.1 GCA_903828255.1 uncultured Verrucomicrobiota bacterium | reverse complement strand
GTCAATGACGCGCTCGCCGGCGGCGGAGGCTTTGCCGAGGCGCGCGGTGTATTTCGCGAAATCCTGCACCGGGCGATAGGCGGATTTGAGATACGCGAGGAACACGAGCAGATCGCCGGCGGAGATTTCGCGACTCATCACGAGGCGGGCGCCGAACCAAAGCACGAGCGCCGTGGCGAACGCGATGAGCACGTCCACGGAGCGTTCGAGGGCGGCAGAGAGGCGCTTGCCTTTGACATCGGAGAGGGCGCTGTTGTCGCTGGTTGAGGAAAATGCGCCGGAGAAGCTCTCTTCCAGCGAGAGCGCCTGCACCGTGCGGATGGCGTTGATGGATTCGGCCACGGAGGCCGCCATCTGGCCTTCCTGCTGGCGCTGCTTCTTGGCGACGTCGCGGATGCGACCGCCCAACGTCACGGTGCGCAACCAAAACAGGGGAAAGACCGACACCGCCACCAACCCGAGCTGCCAGTGCATGAAAAACATGAGGCTGAGCATCCCGATGACGATCAAAAACTTGGCCAGCATGGGCAGCAACGCGGTCACCGCCACGTCCTGCAACATGCCGACGTCGCCGATGAGGCGGACCACCAGATCGCCGGTCTTGGCGCGAGTGTGGAAGGACAGGGAGAGGTATTGAACGTGGCGGTAAAGTTGATTGCGGACTTTGGAGAGCGCGCGGTTGCCGAGCTTGGCGAAACCGATCGTTTCGTAGTACGCCGCCAAAGACCGCAGACTGGTGATCACGATGATGGCCAACGCCGCAGCGGTGAGCAACGTGGTTGGGTCGTAGCCTTCCAGCCAGGCGGGCAGGGGTTGCTTGGGATTCTGTTTGCGGCCGATGATGTGATCGAAGACCCACTTCAAGGGCCAGGGTTCCAGAAGGCGCAGGCCGACTTCGGCGACGAGCGCGAGCATGGAGCCGGCGATCAAGCCGCGAAATTGCCGGAGGTGTGGCCAGAAATAGCGCGTGATCCGCCAGAGCCCCGGCAGACTTTTCTGCAACGGTTTTGGTTGCGACATTTTTACTTTTGTATCCCGGGCCGGATTTCCCGGCCAGCCCATATTACGCCGCGACCAGCGCGGGCAGCGCTTCCTGGTCCGCCGCTTCGTGGCCTAATTGAAGCAAATATCGCGAGGCCTGGCGCGCCCCGTCAAATTTGAGGTGGCTCTTCGCGTGCGCCTGCAAGCCCGACCGGGGTTCGCGCAACGCGGTGGCGATTTTTTTCCGCAGCAATCCGGGTTGCAGTTCAACCGCTCGGCAAACTTGCAGCAGACCGAGCCGGGCGAAAGCTTCGGCGCGAATCAACTGCTCGGTGCGCGGCACCGTCCGGGGCACGCAAACGGTCGGAATGCCATGAAAAACCGCCTCGGTCAGCGTGTTGTAGCCGCCCATGCAAACCAGCGCATCCGCCGAATCGAACAAGAGCGCGAGGTGCGGCACGAAGGTGCGGAAAATGACCCCGAATTGTTCCGCGAGACGTTCCAATTCGGCCAATTCCACATCCGGCGTCATTGGCCCGGCCACGACACAGCCCTGCCACGGCGCGCCGTGGGCGGCGCGGATGAAAGTCTCCAGCATTTTGAAACCGTCCTCGCCCCCGCCGGCGGTGGCCAGCACCACCGGTCGCGGGCGTCCCGCCCGTCCGGGAAATGGTGGCTGCGGGTCCGGCACCACAACCGTGTGTTCATCATTGACCACGTAACCACAAAACCGCGTGCGCTCGGTCATGTCGGCGGGGAACTGGTACTCGCGGATCGGATCGAACACGGCGCGTTCGCCATAGACTAGCACTTGATCGAAGTGCTTCGCGATGCGGTGTTGCATTTGGTAGGGACGCCACTCGCGCAAGACTTGGTCGGGTTCATCGAGAATATCGCGGAGGCCCAGCACGGCGCGGCCCCCTTGCCGGCGCAGGGCTTGGAGCCCAGCCTTGAATTCGCCGCTGGCCCCAAACGGGTGCTTGTCCACCAACACCACGTCGGGCCGAAAGGCTTTGACGGTGGCGAGGAGCAACGCGGAGCGGAGCGCGCGGATTTCGCTGCCGGGAATCTGCAGATGGCGCGCGGTGTAATTCTCGTTTCCGATCTTTTGTAGGCCCGGCAGTTTGAGCACTTCCACCTGCCGCGGCACGCCCAGGCGGGAGATGAAATCCGCGCCGGTAGCCAGCAGGATGGAAGCGGTGCGGTCCAGTTCGGCCAACGCCGCCGCCACCGCAAGGTGTCGCCGGGTATGACCCAACCCGAGTCCATCGTGAGAGTAAAACAAGAATCGCATAGTTCACCGCAAACGCACGTCGCGTGCCACCAGTCAAACCCGCCTAATTTGCGGTTTACCGCAGCCGGCTGTTCCGATTGCGGAACAAAACCGCGCGCGAACGGAACAGTGTTTCGTCGGGCGGAAATGCCGCAGCGCGTAGATAGTGGGGGATGCGCGGTGAAAATGCACTTCGGTTCTTGCGGATTCTTCGCTGGCAATCGGTTTGCTATATCATGGGTACGAAGATATTCTGCTGCCACAGCTTGAGAGTTGCTTAGCCGTGAGGGTTTGGGATGGCGGAGTCCCATCCCGGGCGAGCCCTTCGAGTCAAATCGGTAAAATTTACGAGCAATTTTAAGATGCAGAGTTTGTGCGATTCAATCACCAGCGGAAACCGCCAGCCAGGGCGATGGCGCTGGGCGGTTTTGTTGATGGGGCTGGGCCTCGGCAGTCTGGCGTCGGCCGCCACGCTGGAGGATTACTTCACGAACCGGCTGACGTTCACGAGCGTCAGCGGCAGTCTCGAAGTCAACAACGCCGCCGCTGGCGTCGAACTCAACGAACCCAAGCATGGCGGCAAGCCGGGGGGGCATTCGATGTGGCTCTCCTGGGTGGCGCCGTCGAATTGCGTCGTCGAGTTCAAGACCGAGACGAGCCGGTTTGACACCTTGCTGGCGGCGTACCGTTTCATTTCGACCAACGACACGACCTTCGACAAGTTGCAACTGGTGGCCGGGGCGGATGATTCGGAAGGCTTCGAACGCGAAAGCGAGATCGAGTTCGGCGCCACTGCGGGCGAGCGCTATGAGATCGCCGTGGACGGCTACAATGGGGCGACCGGGAAGATCGAATTGCAGTGGAAGTCGGACCTGATCAACGGTGCCCCACCGGTCTTCGTCAGCACGCCCACGGACAGTTCCGCGAAAATGGGTGATCCGGTCCAACTCGTCGTCAACTTGACGAATCTTGGGGCCGCGGAACTGAAATGGTATTTCGATGGCAACGAGCTTTCACCCATCGTCACCACCACCAATCTGCTGATTCCCAGCTTCCAAGTCACTAACGTGGGGCGCTACAAACTCCGCGTTTCAGTGGACGGTCAGCGTTACTTCCTGCCGCCCACCGAGGTCCAAATCAACACCGATGGGGCTACGAACACGTTGGCGCGCGGCAAATTTTTGGATGCGCTGGAGTCTGGGTTGATTGGCAGTGGCGAGGCGTCGCGCCCCGCGTTCGGTCCCCGGCCCCTAGGCCCGGGTGGCGGTACGGGTGTGGTGCGGGGCTACAACGGCAGTCAAATCTTCAACACCACCTACGCGACGGTGGACACGAATGAGCCGCCGCATTGCGAAATCAGTGGGGGCACGTCTTATTGGCTGATCTACCAACCGCCCACCAACGGTACGATCACGCTCGACACGGTTGGCAGCGGCTACGATACGGTGATAGAAGTCTATACTTTCAACGGCGCGCTGACCGGTTATCAGGATTTGATTTCCATCGCGTGCGATAACGACGGCGTGGGCCCCAACGGCGCTTCGCGCGTGCAGTTCGCGGTGGTGAGATCGCGGCAATACATCGTGGCGGTGGAAGGCGTAAACGGCGCGCGCGGTACCGCCTGGCTGAATTATTCGCTGAACACCAGCCAACCGCCCACCGCGCCTAAGCTCCTTGCCCCGCCGGACATGGTGGCGGTCGCGGAAGGGTCGCCCGCCACGCTCGCCCCCAGTCTGGCGGGCGCACCCCCGCTCCGGTTCGCCTGGAAAAAGAATGCCACGCCTTTGCCGGGGGTGAACTCGCCCGAGATATTCTTCCCCAGCACGACCAACACCGACACGGCGGATTACGTGGTCACGGTGACGAACGACCTCGGTTCTTTGACCGCGACGCAGGTCTTGCGGGTGCTCATCGCCCCGGCCTGTGCGCTGACGGGTCTTTCCAACTCGCTGCAACTCAGCTTCGCCACCATCATGGGCCAACATTACACAGTCGAGGAGGCGGCGGAAGTCATCGGGCCGTGGCAACCGTGGCCGCGGTTGTATCTCGGCGACAATCAACCGCTGTTCTTGAAGGTCACCAACGGCGGCACAAAATTCTACCGCGTTCGCGTGGAGTAACCCGGGGCCAACCCGTAATCACGCGCGCCGCTGTTCCGCGTTCGGAACGGCGGATCCCGCTCGGGCTTCGGGGCCATTCCTCTGAGACCTCCTCTGGGCCAATAAAATCGCGGCTTCGGCGCCGTTGCCAGATGTTCCAATGACGATGGCAAGGGCGTTGCTAAGTCGTAACTATGCAGTGGACATGTCCCATGAACCGCTTGGAGTGCGCCCGTCCTCGGGCGCAGCAGACTCCGAGACTCGAGAGGTCTTGGAAATTCTGTTCCCGCGGGAAAGTTTGGGTGTCGCTGCGCTCGGGGACGGGCCCACTCCCAGCCCGGTGGGCGGTGCGGACGGTTCAGGGTGAGCGGCTTGTTCGACTGCATAATTTTGGCCAAGGAGGCCGCCCCAGATGATCGAGAGGCGCTGGAAGAAGTTTTTACCATCGGGCAGCCGGACGCAACAAGGGCGCGGGGAATCGCGTGAGCCGGAAGGCTTTCGAATCGCGGTGAGCTTTGCCGAACCAAGCGAGCCGATGGCGTTGCCAATTCACTTTGGCCCTGCCCGCACGTCGCCACCCGTCAACCCGGTCGCCTTGCGTCAGTTCCAGAATTTGCGGATTCATTTTCAAACGCGCCGGCTTTATCTTCACGTTGTGCGGTGGCTTTCTCTACTCTGGATTTGTTGGGCGCTCGCGGCTCGGTTCGCAGCCGCACAAACCCCAAACGCGCCGCTCGCTGCCGATACCAACTCGCCGAGCCGCTTCATCGAAGTCGCTGGGCAGGTGGAATACACCCACGGCAGCACGAACTGGCAAACCGCCGTCACTGGCCTCGCGCTGCAACCGGGCGACCGGGTGCGGACCCGCGAGCGCAGCCGTGCCGCCGTGCAGCTTTCCGATCGCAGTGTCATCCGGCTCGGGGAACGCACCACGTTGGAAATTCTTCCGCCGCGGCGCAGCGAGAAGCGGCGCTTCGGCCTGCCGCGCGGCTCGCTGTTCTTTTTCAATCGGGAGAAACCCGCTGAAGTGGAGTTCGATACGCCCCTCGCCGCCGGGGCGATTCGCGGCACGGAATTTTTGCTGGAAGTCGCTGCGGCAGACGGGGCCGTCCACCTGGCTTTGATTGACGGACAGGTCGGACTCCAGGCGGCGAGCGGCGAAGTCTCGATGCAACGTGGCGAGGATTTGCGCCTCGCCCCCGGCCAGCCGCCGCAGAAGACCGCTTTGGTCAATGCGAACGCCCTGATCCAATGGGCGCTTTACTACCCCGCAGTCCTCAACCCGGACGAGCTGCAACTCTCGCCCAATGAATTACCAAGGCTGCACGAGGTGCTTGCCAAATACCGTTCGGGTGATTTGCTCGGGGCGCTTGCCGGATTGCCCGCTGCGGCAGATGGCGAAAGCGCCGGCCAGAGAAGTTTGCGCGCCCAACTTGAACTCGCCGTAGGCCGGGTGGATGAGGCAAAGCAATTGCTCACTGGATTGCCGGATGATTTCCCTCCGCAGCTCGCGCTCACGGAACTGATCGCCATCGTGCTCGAAGGCACGTCGGAGCGCGGAGCTCCAGCTCCGCGTAATTCAGATTCACGCCGAGCTGGAGCGCTGCGCTCCGGCAGCGAATTGCTCGCCCACAGCTATGCGTTGCAAGCTCGCGCCGACCTACTCGGAGCCCGCGCCGCCGCATTTCAGGCAGGGGAAATCTCGCCGCAATTCGGCAGCGCCCACGCGCGCCTGGCGGAATTGGAGTTCGCTTTCGGCCATCGCCGCGCCGCCCTCGCCTCATTGGAACGAGCACTGAGCCTTTCACCGCAACTGACTCCCGCTCATGCGCTGCGTGGTTTCATTTTGCTCGACCAGGGCGATTGCCATGCGGCGCAACGCGCCTTCGACCACGCGCGTGAGTTGGACGCGGCATTCAGCCCGGCGTGGCTTGGACGCGGGCTTTGCCTCCTGCGCGGACGCCATTTTTCCGAAGCCCGGTCGGCGTTTCAGGCCGCCGCTGCTCTCGAACCGCAACGGGGTTTGTTCCGCAGCTATCTCGGTAAAGCCGCCAGCGAACTCGGTGACGCGAAGGCGGCGGAGAAGGAATTCAATCTGGCCCAGCGGCTCGATGCGAACGATCCGACGGCTTGGCTTTATTCGGCCTTGCACTTGTGGCAGCAGAACCAGCTCAACGAAGCCATCCGCGATCTCGAACACGCCGCCGATCTGAACGACAGCCGTGCGGTCTTCCGCTCGCGGCTGCAGCTCGACGACGATCGCTCGGTGCGCAGCGCGAATCTGGCAGCGCTCTATGACGATGTCGGCGTCCCGGACGCCAGCCGCCACGCCGCCGCCCAAGCGGTGAGCGAGAGTTATGCGAATTTCTCCGGCCACCTTTTTCTCTCCGACAGTTACCAATCGCAGCAAGCCGGCAACCGCTTCGATTTGCGTTTGGAAACTGCGCGCCAGAGCGAATTGCTCGTGGCGAATCTGCTCGCGCCGGTTGGCGCGGGGAATCTCTCGCAACTCCTCTCGCAGCAGGAACACCTGCGGTTCTTCGAGCCACGGCCAGTCGGTTTGAGTTCGCTCACGGAATACAGCAGCAACGGCGACTGGCGGCAAACCGCCGCCGTGTTTGGGACGCTGGGGGGATTCAGTTACGCCTTTGATTCGATCTACGAAAGCTTCAACGGCCAGCAACCCAACGGCGGATTCGAGAACCGACAGTTCATCCTCACGCTCAAGCAACGCGTGACGGCGGACGACGAAGCCTATTTCCAAATCGGCCATCGCGAGTCAACTGCCGGCGACGTGGCGAACCACTACGATCCGGCGGATGCGAAGGAGGGTTTCCAAGTGACGGAAAAGCAGGAGCCGACGATTTACGCTGGCTGGCATCACGCGTGGTCGCCGGGCAGTCACACCTTGTTCTTGCTCGGGCGGCTGGATGATCGGCTGACACTTCAGGATCCAAACGAGAACATCCTTTTCCTGAAGACCGGGCCGTTCAGGGGTGATGTGCAGTCTGTGCAATACGGCCCGCTCGACCCGCCGGTGCAATTGGATTTCACGAGCGACTTCACTCTGTATTCGGCGGAGCTCCAACAGATTTGGGAAGGACCGCGCTGGTCGGTTGTCACTGGCGGTCGCTGGCAATCGGGCGAGGTGACTACGCACGCCACGCAGACGCGAATTTTTCCGGCGACGGACCAAACCGTGCGTAGCGATCTCGAACGCGGCAATGCCTACGCCTATGGCTCCTGGCAAGTGGTGGACCCGCTCCGGCTCCTGGCGGGCGTGAGCTACGACCACATTATGTTTCCGAACAATCTGGATTTGCCCCCGCTCGCGACGGGCGAGACCGCGCGCGATCTGCTCTCGCCGAAAGCCGGGCTGCTCCTTGAGCCGTGGAGTCGTGGTTTGATCCGCGCGAGTTACACGAAATCGCTCGGCGGGCTTTATTTCGACAACAGCGTTCGTCTGGAACCGACGCAGGTTGGCGGGTTCAACCAGGCGTTTCGCAGCCTGATTCCCGAAAGCGAAGTGGGCCTCGTGCCGGGCACGGAGTTCGAGACTGCGGGCGTGGGCTTCGATCAGTCCTTCGCGAGCGGCACTTGGTTTGGCGTCGAGGTGGAACAACTTACTTC
This sequence comes from uncultured Verrucomicrobiota bacterium, assembly GCA_903828255.1. Lineage (GTDB taxonomy): Bacteria > Verrucomicrobiota > Verrucomicrobiia > Limisphaerales > JADLHS01 > CAIKLQ01. Next base: position 3,605 of record CAIKLQ010000255.1, on the reverse strand, counting down.
CAACGGCGAGCGCGCCGTGGGCGCTTTCAAATCCTTTGTCGAGTTGGTCAGCTCGGCGACCGCGACGAGCACCCGCGAGACGCTGGATTTTCGCGAGCGCAGCCTGGCCGCTTATGCCGGGCAGTTGCTGGGCCAGAGTTTTTCCGTGGGCGCACGTTATCGCGTCAGCGAGGCGAAGTTGCAGGAACGGTTTCCAGAAATCCCAACCACCGCGTTGGGACTGGCGGAAATTGAGAGTGACCACCGCGCCTCGCTCCAACAGCTTTCCCTCACGGCGAATTTTCATCACCGCAGAGGAGGGTTCGCGCAATGGGAATCGGCTTGGTATCACCAGAACAACGCGGGCGATCCGACCGTTTCGGCCAGCGAAGATTTCTGGCAGCACAACTTGGTAGTCGGCTACCGCTTCCCGCGTCGCTACGCGGAAATCCGTCTGAGCCTCCTGAATATTTTCGACACCGACTACCGGTTGAACCCGCTGAACATCCACGCCGAACTGCCGCGCGGCAGAACGCTCACGGTGAGTTTGCGGCTGGGGTTCTGAGTCGGGACGATCCCGGAGCGTATGGAAGAACCGCAACCCCGAGTGGTTATTACCTGGCCGTTTGACCTTGGCACCTTTTCGGTCACTTATGGCCAAGTGACACCATGGCCCGAGTGTGGGAATAGTGTCAGGCCGTTTGAGAGAAGCTGCCTATCGAAGCTAGGTGGATAGAGATTAAGACCCTTGGCAGCGGCGACGCCTCCAGAAATAGCAGCGTGGACTGCTTCTGTTGATGGGAGAAAACCATGAGCGTGTTCCTCGTGGCGGCTTGAGATTCGATGACCCATATTGAGGCCGTTCAGGTTACCCCTCTGGCATGATGCCCGATGAGATTTGGAAAGAGGGAGACAGACGCGACGCTCGTCCTACGTGCCGGACCGCACTGGCTCGCTCGTCTCACTTCGCTGCTTTTCTAGTGCCGCCCTCGTGATGAAACTGGTCATCCAATCGTTCCCATAACGCGGACAGTTCCTTAACCTGCTTGGGATGCGCGGCGGCGACATTCTTTGCCTCAATGCGGTCGCGTTTGAGGTCGTATAACTCCCACTCGCCGTTCTTTTCCGATTCGGAAACCAGTTTCCAATCGCCGACGCGCACGGCGCGGTTGCCTTCGTGCTGCCAGTAAAGGGCGTCTCGCAGAATGGGGGCATCGCGTTTCAGGATCGGGACGAGACTTTTTCCGGGCAGGGCAGGTCGGGCTTGTCCGCCCCACTGCTCGGGGGCGGACACTCCGGCTAACTCCAGCACGGTCGGCACGAAATCAATGATGTGCGTGGGCGCATGACGCAGCCTGCCACCGGCTGGAATGACCGCGGGCCAGTGCATGATGAACGGCGTGCTGATGCCGCCTTCATGGACCCAAATCTTGTGCCGGCGAAACGGCGCGTTTGACGCGCTGGCCCAACCCGGTCCGAGACAAAGGAATGAATCCGCCGAGCCCGGAGGCGCTTTCTGGTCGTGTCCGTCGCCGCGCACCATCACCGTCGCATCTGCGCCGTTGTCGGAGAGGAAGACGATCAGGGTGTTCTCCCACGCACCCATCTGGCGAAGCTGCTCCAGCACGCGGCCGGTTTCGCGATCCAGGCGATCCACCATCGCCGCGTGAATCGCCATCTTGGTGGCTTGAAAACGCTGCTGCTCCGGCGTCAGTTCCTTCCACGCCACGGCGTGTTCGATTTCGCCCGGACCGAGTTGGGTCAGGACTTCGGGTTTGAAATAGCGCGGTGTGAATTTGGCGTCCGGTTCCGACAACTTGCCATCCACGATGCCGGCAGCGCGCATCCGCCGCCAGCGTTGCTCGCGAATCGCATCCCAGCCGGCGAGATACCGGTCGCGATAGCGCGCGATGTCTTCCGGCAACGCGTGCAGCGGAAAATGCGGCGCGTTGAAGGCGAGGTAGAGAAAGAACGGTTGGTCGCGATGTTCGGCGGCGTGCCCGGCGAGGAAGTCAATCGCGTGCTGGGCAATGGCTTTGGTGGCGTAGAAACCATCTCCGGGTTTTGGTGTCGGCAACGGCTGGTCGTCGAGCAGGTGCTGTTTCGGCGTGAAGTAGCGGTCGTGGTCGTCGAACGAATACGAGTGTTCAAATCCGCCGGCCAACACCTTGCCGTCCACATGCCACTTGCCGGAATGATAGCTGTGGTAGCCCGCCGGCTTGAGCAGGTCCGGCAGCAACGCGGCCCAGGCCGGACGCTGCTTCGCGGGATCGCGATTCACCTGCTGCGCGTAGTAGCCGGTCATCAGGCACGCCCGCGTCGGCCAGCAACGCGCGGTGTTGTACATCTGCGTCAGCCGGATTCCGCCCGCTGCGAGCCGGTCCAGATTCGGCGTCGCGATCTCGCCGCCGTAACAGCCGATGTCCGAGAAGCCCAGATCATCGGCGAGAATGAGGACAATGTTGGGCTTGGCCAGCGCGGCGACGGCCGTCAGCGCGGCGAGGCAATAACCCGCGAGGATCAAGCCGGAGCGAAGGAGCGGATTCAACAGCACCCGGAGATTATTTCCGGAATCCGTATCGCAGCGCCAGCGGAAGTTCGTGCGCGATCATCATGAAGTGGAGCGTCGAGCACCGTCTCGGCCAGCCTCTGAATTCGGCGCAACTTGCCGAGGCGGTGCTCGGCGCTCCGACCGACGGAACTCATGATCCCCAGGCGCGTCCAGGGTTGGAGGTCGAACATCCCCCGCAACCAAGTCGTGGCACAGGCGAGACGCCAAAAGTGTTCGGCGGAGATCGTGTTTTGGCGTGACGGTCTCCGCTCCGGGCGACATGGATCGGCGGCGCTTCGCCCGCCCGGCTGGCGTGCAAAAGATTTTTAACGAATTTCCTGGGTCCCGTCCGCCCTTTCTGTCGTGCTCGCGCCGTGGCCAGAAAAAAAGCAGCGCCGGAATCTTTGACCGCCCGGGATCTTTCCCGGTGGCGGCTGGTCGAGGATTTCAAGGAACGCCCGCAGGCCGCCGCTACGAAACCGCCGCTGGCCGCCACCTGGTCGCATCCGGAGCGCTTGCTGGCCGCGAGCGATTATCTGAGCCTGTGCTTGCTCGGGCTGCTCAATCCCGTGGTTCAGACGCTGCGCGGACTTTCTGCGGCCAGTCGCTTGCACCGGGTGCAACGAGAGGTCTGCACGCGCCCGGTGAGTCTGGGGAGTTTTTCCGAAGCGCAAGCCGTGCTCGACCCGGCACTTTTGGCGGAGGTCTTCGCCCAGTTGAGTGGCGAGGTCTGTGCGGGGCCAACCCCGGACGCGGCCCGCCAGCGACCCTGGCTCATTCAGGACGAGAGTTTATTTGCGGCGTTGCCGCGGATGTATTGGGCGTTCTGGCGGCGGCAAGGACCGACCCAGTGCCAAGTCCGCCTGCACTTGAGCTTGGACTTGGCGCACGCCGCGCCGGCGCGGGCCCACCTCACGCCGAGCAAGGTCTGTGAGCGCGCGGCGTGGGTCACGTTGGGGTGCCAGGCGCGGTATCGGAGCATCCGATTGCGAGTGGTCTGGGTGCAAACGGAGAAGGAAGTGCTGCGGCTGGTGACCAACCTCGGGCCGGAGGAACTTTCCGCCGGGGAAGTGGC
>CAIKLQ010000254.1 GCA_903828255.1 uncultured Verrucomicrobiota bacterium | reverse complement strand
GCTAGCGCTCGGCTTGTTGAGCCGGCTAGCGGTGGCAGCGGATGTGCCGGTGACCCCACTTGCAAGTGTTAGGTAGGCCACTAATAACTGGTCGGATGGCATTCCGGGTTACCCCTACGTGAAGGTTAGAGCAACAGGCTTTAACCAAATCGGACAGGGCACCTCTACAGGTTGCCCTCTTCAGCAGCCGCGCTTGATGTCGCGTGGGCCCGGAGGTGAGCGCTGAGTAGCGACCTCATCGTGAGGAAGAACACCACCGAAATATGAGTGACCGCGAGTCGTGGAACCGCTTAACTTCATCCTCTCGATATAATGAAACATCGTGACTTCGGAACATTCATCTCCAGTTGCCGCTCCGCTGGTTGTCTTGGAAGCTTTCTCATCGCCGCCGGTTTCCTACTGCCGGGCGGAAACCTATCCGCCGCACCCGAGACTCCCGCGCGGGTCGAAGTTGGCTTGACCCAGTCGGCCGCCAGTAATCCCCCGATTGGTTGCAACGAATTCGGCGACCCTGGCGGCACCGCGTTTTCCGCCGGCAATCTTATTCCCGACTCTGGTTTCGAGCCGATGTCCATTCGCCGCCGGTGGCGCGTGCTTGCTGCCGGAACGGAAAATGACCACCCGTGGCTCGAAGTGGATGGCGGCGGAATCTCCGATTGGGATCTCACCACGACTGGCTACCTCAACGGCGCCGATGTCCGCATCTACCGGATCGTGGACGCGCTGGGTCAACCACTGCCGCAGAATCCTTCCGAGCATTATCTCGAACTCAGCAATGGGGCCAGTTACGCCCTCGTCGGCAACGCCACCGTGCCTGAAGCCGGCGAGCCCAATCTTCCGCTGGGCGGCTGGCTGAACACGGTATATGCCATCCCCGGTTCAAGCTGGGGCACGCGTGCCAATCTCGATTTCACCGACGCTCGCTGGGTGCAAAACGGCCACACCTATTATTACATTGTCACCGCCATCGGCGACAACACGACGGAGGCCGGCGGAAACAACGAAAGCGATCCCGTTCTCACACCTGAGATGACGGCCACGCCGCAGGTTGGGTTGGCCAGCACCCCTCACATTTATGTCAGCAGTTCCGGCGACGGCTTCAATGAGATCAGCAGCGCCACAGTCGGCGGTTGGATGTCGTTCCAACCGGGACTCGCGGGTGCCACCGGCACCGCGATCTGGGAGTTATTAGACCAAAGCAACCATCCCCTCGCGCCGCCTGCGGGCCTGGGGTTCAACGCCACCACCGGCGAATTTGGCGGCGGCGTCACCAACACGCCCCCGGCCACGCGCCTGCGCTTCCGCGCCACCGCCGCTAACGGCACGGCCACCCGCGACGTCATCCTCAACAACCCCGCATGGACTCCGACTGGCGGCAACACCCGACCCGAGCCGCCGGCCAGCCTCACCGCCACTGCTGGTGATGGTTATGTGTATCTCTCCTGGAGCGCCAGTCCCACTCCGGGCGTGGTGGGTTATCGCATCTACCGCGCCGACCTGCCGCGCAGTCAGCAACACCAACGAGTCTATCTCAATACCAGCGCCCCTTTACCGTTGAAGGATGACTACGTCCACTTCTCCAAACGCATTCGCACCGCCGATCCGGCGTGGGCGCATCCCCGCGTGCGCACCGGGAAGGTCGGCGAAACCTGGCGGGCCGATAGCTCTACGGGCATCACACTCCAGCGTGTGAGTCACCCGGGGACGCTGCCAGCGGAATTGCGTTTCCCCGATGAAACCTGCATGCAAGTCACGATTCCGCACGCGGGAAATCAGGAAATCGGCGGGCCCTACATTTTCTATCCGGCCACCGGCAGCGAGGGCGAATGGTATAGCCAACTCGAACCGGGACGCACCTACCGCTTCGAGGCGTGGATGCGCCAGACCGGTTTAGGTAACTCCGGCCAAGTGCGGCTTGGACTGAGTTCCTTCTACTCCAACATCGGACAAAATTTCGCCACCACCAATGAATGGCAGTTGGCGGGTTTTTGCTTCGTTGCCCCATCGCGTCCAACGAACACCGCGGCGCACTCCTGTCCAGTGATCCAGTTTACCGGGCCGGGCACGTTGTGGCTCGACAACATCCGGCTCTTTCGCGCCGATTCGCCGGCGGACATCACCGCCACGTTTACGCCACCCAGCCCGCTGGTGTTCGATGAACTCATGGCCTCCCAGCCGGTCACCGGCGAGAAGGGCATGCTCCGCTCCATGGGGGTGCTGCTCAATCAGTCCACCATGGCCAGCGCGCTGAGTTTCCATCGCGACGCCGGGTTGGTCATGAACTGGTATCAATCCGCCGAAGCCGCCCCGAACATGACGGTGCCGATGTTTCTCCAATCCGCCTTGCGCACCGGCAGCACGCCCGCCACGCGGATGAAGCCGTGGCTTAACATCTCCTCGAACATGCGCGAGGACGAATGGCTCATGCTGGTCGAGTATCTCGGCGCCCCGATCAATCCCGACGATCCCAGCGATGTCGCCGCCAAGCCTTGGGCCTTCCGGCGTTACCAGCAACGGGGAGTAGTGACGCCGTGGACCGATGAGTTCCCCCGCATCTATCTCGAATTCGCCAATGAGACTTGGCACAACGGGGCCGTCAGTAGCGAATGGTTCGGCTGGGGGCGCACCTACTGGGTGCATAGCGGCGCGCAGGAGTTTGGTCTGGCGGCCCGCTATTTTACCACTTACGTCCAGCAGCACTCCCCTTACTGGAGCGCGGTCAATTCCACCGGCAAGCTACGCTTCGTCATGGGCAGCAATTACACCGACTACGGCGAAAAGGCCGCCGCGGGGGCGCCGCTGGCCCATGCGATTGCGCACACCACTTACGTCGGGCCCAAGTGGGAGGTGGGCGAAACGCCGCTGGCCACCTTCGACGACCACGGCATTCAAGCTACCTTGCTCGGTCATGTGGCGGACACCAAGAACCTCTTTGTCAACTACCGCCGCCAGCGCGAGCAACTCGCCGGCGCCGGGCATACGATGGATCTGCTGGGCTACGAAGGCGGCCCCAGTGGCTACGCGTTGCCCGGCCAAGACAACGCCACGCAACACGAATACTCGGAACGCTACGGCAAGTCCCTCGCGATGGGAGTGGCCGCGCTCGACGCGTGGCTTTCCGCCAACGAACACGGCTTCTCGGACCAGGCTTATCTAGGATTCGGCATCGGAGATTACTGGTCCTCGCACACCCCGATTGCCCGGGAATACCGCCCCCACGCCGGCTGGCTCGCCATGACGCTGCGCAACCGCTTCGCCGCGGGCCGCATGATCCGCAATGAAGTCGTGCAGTCCCCCACGATCAACTGGGACGGGAAGGAATACCCGCTCGTTTCGGCCTACACTTTCCGCGAGGGCCAACGCCTCAGCGTCTTTCTGCTTTCGCGCAAACTCGGCGGCGTGCATGACGGCATTGATTGGGGTGATGGCGCCACGCCCGTCACGCTCGTCCTGCCGGGCAACCCTACTGGTCCCGCGACGCTCTACCGTTTGAGCGGTGACCCGCGCGCCTCAAACCGCGACGCGCTGAACGTCACCATCCAGCAGACCAACGCCACGCTCACCCGCGAGACGACCGTGAACCTCCCGCAAGGTTCGATCTACCTCTATGTTGTGGATACCGATCTGCCCGACCGGAACGACCCTTTGCCAGCGCCAATGACTCCGACACTTACCTATGCTCCTGCGGGCACCACACTCAACTGGCCCGCCGGAACCGGGGCCACCGACTATACCCTCTACCGCAGCGCGCAGCCGTATTTCGATCGCGCGCAAGTCACGGAAACCTTCACCACGGTTACCAATTCCTTCACCGACACCGCGGCCGTTGGGGGCACGACGTATTACTACCGCATTGCCGCCAACAACCCCTGGGGCACGGGGTTTTGGACGCTTGTTGCCTTCGGCGGTTTCAATCCCGCCGCGCCCGTGCTGCCCGCGCCGAATCTCCACAGCCTCGGCGAAACCACCGCGGCACTCGTGGCCTCGTGGGACGAAGTCGCCGGGGCCACCGGCTACCGCATTGGTCTCAGCACCAAATCCGGAGGGCCCTATACTTGGACCGACGCTGGCATCGCACTCAACTGGACCTTCTCCGGCCTCCAAAATGGAACCACCTACTACGCCACCGTTCATGCTTATAGCCGCGCCGGCCGCGGCCCGGATGCTCCGGAGCGCAACGGCACTCCGCTGGCAGCCGGTCAAACGGCGGTGCTGGCGGCCTGGGATGGCAGTGTGCTGGTTTACACCGGCCACCTCGAAGACCCGCCGTTGACGCTGCCAGCGTCCCGCCATCTGATGGCCCTCGAGGCCAGCGACGTGACGCGAGGGTTCGGCTTCCTATTCCAAACGAACAATTACGGTTTTAATCCCGGCAGTGGCCCCAATGGCGGCTGCCATTACGACGGCAAGTTCACCTTCGAGCCTGCGACCGACGGAGCCAACTTCGGCGCCGCTGGCGGTGGCTCTTTGTCCAATGCGATCAGCCGGGGACTCTATGTTGGCTGCACTGTCACCCCGGCGGCGGGCCAAGCGATCTCGATCAGCCGACTGGACACGGGATTTCAATACTCCTTCGGCGGATATCCGCTTCAGGTCGTGCTGCGTTACCGCGTCGGGGCGGGCGATTGGCACGACGTATCGGCTCCCGGCTACAGCATCATGCCGCATTACTGGATATACAACGACCTGTCCCTCGCGCTCACCGGCGAAGCGGAATTGCAACACGTCCAGCAACCGATCGAACTGCGGTTCTACATTTACTGGACTGCTTCCGATGCGCGTTGGCATCCGGCGGAACTGGTGCGGAGTTCGGGTGAGGATCTGGTTGTGTCTGGCACTAACCAAACCGTCGCCGCCCCCGGTCAGGTCGGCGGACTGCGCGCGGTCGCTGGTCCCGGGCAGGTGGCTTTGTCGTGGCCGCCCGTGCCCAGCGCGGAAAGCTATACCGTGCGCTGGGGCACTACGGGAGGCGGTCCTTACTTGGGAAGCTTGTCCGGACTGACGCAATCCCTCGCCCTGATCACCGCGCTCAGCGGCGGCGTGCCTTACTACTTCACCGTCGAAGCGACCAACCAGTTCGGTGCCGGCCCGGCTTCGGCGGAAAAGCTCGCGGTGCCGCTTACCGCCTACGCAGCCTGGCGCAACTTGAGTTTCACGCCCGCGCAGATTGCCGCCGGCGACACCGCAGATTCAGCCGATCCCGACGGTGACGGCGTGACCAACCTTCGCGAATACGCTTTCGGGTTGGATCCAATGCAAGTTTCCGTGACTTCCCCGGCGGCGCTCCAGTTCACCGGTGCGGCGGTTCGACTCTCGGTGCTGCTTCCGCTTTGGGCCAACAAAGACGACATCACTGTCACCGTCGAAGCCTCAACCAATCTCAGCGCGTGGACGCCGCTCGCGCGCAGCACCGCCGGCGGACCAATGACCGCTCTCGTCGGTGGAGTTATCGTGAACAGCACCGGTTCTGGCCCGGCCGTTGTGACGGTATCGGACACCCCCACGGAAACTGCGGCACTCCAGCGGTTCCTCTGGGTAAGAGTCACGCGCCCTTAGCCTGCATATCCCCCAAACTTCCGGTTCGGCCGCGCGACTACTCATTAACACCCCGCTTCAGCGGGGGGTCCTGGCTATTGGTCAATTATCAGCGGTCAGGCCCACGGCTTGTCACTTATTCGCCCATAGCCGGGACCTCTGCATGAACTGCCGGGAGCGCGCCCAACGATCAGACTCCCAAGTTTTGCGGGCGTGGAAGTGGCGGGAACGCCGCACTCCGGCGCGCTACTTTCAATCGCACCCTCCGGACATTCCCCGCTTGCCAAAGCACCGGATCAGCCCGCATCCTGTTTTATGGCAACACAAGCCCGCAATCTTGATTCGCAGTTCTACCAACCCGCCGACGCGTTTTTCCCCGCGCACGCCAGTCTCGGCCTCACGTTCGATGATCTCACGCTGGCGACGTTCTACTCGGAAGTGCTCCCGCGTGACACGCAGCTCGAAACGCAG
>CAIKLQ010000253.1 GCA_903828255.1 uncultured Verrucomicrobiota bacterium | reverse complement strand
CTGAAACATCGCGAAGGCCACTACCTCTGGGTGAGCTCCAGCGGCGTGCGCGTATTCGGCCCCGAAGGAGCCCTTCAACGTGTTTGCGGCCTCCTCCGCGACATCACTGATCGCAAGGAAATGGAGGAGGTCAGCCAGCTGAATGACGACCGACTCCAACGCCTCTCCACGCAGGGCGACCTCGCCTCCTTCGATCTGGATTTTGTTCGTAAACAGCATTGGTTTTCCAGCGCGTGGCACCGCCTGCTCGGCACGCGCGCCAGCGACGAAGAAACCGCCCTGCCGGAGCCCACCCCGCTTCTGTCCGCCCTTCCGCCCGCCGCTCTGGCGGACGGTGGCCTTGCTGGATTTTTCCGTCCCAAGCCTAACGAACACGACGACACTCGCTTAATCGTCGAGTTACGCAACTCCTCCGGCCAGCCCCTACCCGTCGTCATCTGTTATGAAAGCGACTTTTCCCGCCGAGGCCATCTCACCCGCGTCACTGGGTATGCCCTACCGCTAATGAGCATCGCCGCCACCACGGACGCCACTCCCCCGCGACTCCTCGACGACGCACTCAACTCCCTTTCCGAAGGAGTGATTATAAATGACGCACGCGGCATCGTTATCACCCTGAACACGAAGGCGTCGTCCCTCCTCGGGCTTCCGCTCGCAAGTGCCATCGGGCGTCCCCTCGCAGACGTCTTCCCTCTGGTGCATCGCCGCAGTGAACTCCCTGCGAACGAAGCCATTGATCTCGCACTAAACCAAACCGATCAGGCCCGTCTCGACGACAGCCACGCTATCCTGTCCGCCACCCCTGGATCCACTCCCCTTCCGATCGTCTGGAGTGTTCGCGTTTGCCGCGCCGCCAACGAGTCATTGAGTGGGTTCGTGCTCGTCTTCCGCGACCCCGAAGAGATGTCGCTCACGCCGGAAGAGCTGCTTCGGGCCAATCGCTTCGAATCGCTCGGACTCCTCGCCGGCGGCATTGCCCACGATTTCAATAATCTCCTCACCACCATCCTCGGCGGCATTTCCATGGCGAAGGAGAACAGGAATTTCAACCACCTGGACAACGCCGAGCAGGCTTGTCTCGCCTCAAAGCAACTCACCCGGCAGCTGCTTACCTTTGCCAAAGGCTCGGGCTCGCAAGCCAGCCGCCAAGTCGTCGCACCGGCCGACCTCCTGCAAAATGCCGTGCGCATCGCTGCCGCAGGCAGCCCCGTCGTCGTTCGCGTTGAAACGCCCCCCGATCTTCTCCCCATAAAAATCGACAAGGGCCAAATCCTTCAAGTTGTACAAAATCTCATTATTAATGCGATTCAGGCCATGCCTGTTCCCGCGGACGGCCGCGTCACCCTCAGCGCCTCAAACTTTATATTAACCGATAACGAATTCGATGACCTGCCCGCTGGAAGTTACCTGCGCATCGACGTTCAGGACAACGGCTCCGGCATCCCACCCGAAACGCTGGCCCGGATCTTTTCCCCCTTTTTCACCACGAAAAAATCAGGCACGGGTCTCGGTCTTTCCACGGTGGACAGCATTGTGCGTCGCCACGGTGGACGCATCGGGGTGCAATCCACGCTCGGCCTCGGCACGCTCTTTAGCGTCTTTTTACCCGAGGCAACCACGCCCGTTCCCACTGAGCCGCGCCTCATCCCCTCGATACGTTTTGGCACCGGGCGCATTCTTCTCATGGATGACGACCCCAAGATTTGCGAGTTAACCAGCGCCATGATCGCCAGCCTCGATTATACACACGACATCGCCCGCAACGGAGAAGAGGCTCTCCACCTCTACCGAAGCTATATGGCAGTGCAGCGTCCCTATGATGCCGTCCTGCTCGACCTGACAATAATCGGAGGCATGGGCGGGGAAGAGTGCTTTAAGCGCCTCCGAGAGATTGACCCCGAGGTCCGCGCGATTGTAAGCAGCGGATACGATGAGGATGACACGATACGGCGATATATGGCGATGGGGTTTGTTGGTTATATTACAAAACCCTATCGAGTGGGTGACCTCGCCCGCGCACTAAAAGCCGTGCTCGCCCACTAGGCGCTGTCTTCAAAATAAACCGCGAAAAGCACCTGTAATTCAGGTGTTTTTCGCTTGTGTCTTGAGCGAATGCACGGGGACCTCATATTCTTTATTAACAAGTAATGTTTTCATTAAGTGGCGGTAACTGCTGCGGGCTTGAAAAACTATCTCGCCACCGATTCTCTTGGACACGGGGCGGTGGACCTACCCGTAAGCCAATGAAACCAATGACCACCCAAGTTGAAGAGAAGCGTTACGCTCAACCGGCCAGTCCGGAGCCCCCGGAGGCGCACTTTTGGGATTATACTTTACTTGCACCCGCCGACACGGAAGATCGACCTTGTTATCTGAACACAAAAAAGCCGACAAGGGGCTGAATTCCCCCTGCCGGCTCGTGTTATAGACTAACCGCTTCTATCAAGCTGCGTTGGGTAGCTTTTCGCTGCTCAACGCAGTTTTTTTCGTCCAACGCTTGCGGGCCGATTTCATCGTGCCTCCCGCTTTTGCGTAGGTCGTGCTGTTCTT
>CAIKLQ010000252.1 GCA_903828255.1 uncultured Verrucomicrobiota bacterium | reverse complement strand
TCCTCGTCGTCGGTGGCGGAAGCAGGCATCTCGCCGGCTGCAGTCTCCCGAGTAGGAGTCCTGGAGGCAACAGACTGCAAAACCTGCAACCGGGCTTTTTGGCTTTTCAGAATGAGGTCCACGCGCTGGGTAATGAAGTCCATTTGCTTTTTGAGGTGTTCCTGCGGGCTTGCGCTATGATCAATTGCGGAAATTGCGTACCCGCTATCTCCCGGGGCGCCTAAAGTGGCGATGGCGTGTCGGGAGATCGAGGCATTCGTTTTCAATTGTATTTCTTGTGCCTGAAGCAAAGGCAGATGGATCAACATCCTTTTCAAATCGTCGTCTGGGAAAAAGGCGAGTACCGCACGAGCCTGCTTCTGCGGCTCGTCTTTGAGTTGTTCGATGCCGTTGAGTTGCGCAGCCAAGCGAGTGGCATCTTCCGAAGCATTGCCACCTCCGCCTAACATTGGAACATCTCCCAAGACTGCCGGCGACTGGCGCAGCCCCGCCAGGTTTTGCCGGCTCAACGTGAGGAGCGTTGTTTGATCTGAAAACTCCCGCACGATGCGCTCGTATTGCGCCGTGGCTTCGTTGGTCTTGCCCTGCTTGCGATAGACTTCGCCCAGCCGGAAAATTGCCGTGGCCGCCAGCTTGCGATCCTCATCGAACCGAGCGCTCACCGCCTGATACGCCTGCGCCGCCGCTTCCAGGTTGTGGTTGGCCTCCTCCTCGAACAACCCGCGTTGAAGCGCGGACGTGAGATCGTTGGTTGCCGCGGGCGAAGCGGAGGGAATTAACGCAAAGACGCAAAGGAGCAAAAACGCAGAGACCACGACGGCGGCGTGGCGCGGCGCTTTCCGCCGCCGTCCAAAAGCGGCTGGGTCGCTCCACCTTCTTTGCGCCCTTGCGGCTTTGCGCCTTTGCGTTGATAAAACTCCCCGAGCCACGGCGTTCGTTCCGAAGTCAGCGGATTCAGTTCTCATGGTTGGCATTATGGCGCGCTTGAGCGTTTGGAGTTGTCACGGTTTTGCAAAATCAGACCAGGCAAACCACGAAACACACGAACTACACGAAAGTCCGGACGAAGAACGCAGATGGAGTTCCTTCCATGCTGCATTTCGTGTGTTTGGTGTATTTCGTGGTTCACAACTCCAGCTTGTAGCCCACGCCATGCACGGTCTTGAGCCAGCGCGGCGCGTCGGGGTTTTTCTCCAGCTTGGCACGCAGGCTGGAAATGTGATTGTCCACCGTGCGCGTCGTTGGGAATGCGGCGTAGCCCCAAACGGCGTCGAGAAATTTCTCGCGCGACACCGGTTCGCCCGCCGCCTCGGCCAACAGCCGCAGCATGGCAAACTCCTTGGCCGTGAGATGAATTTCTTTCCCTTGGCGTGAAGCCGACGAAGTCAGTCGGCGCTGATTTCCCTCAAGTTTGCGCGGACTCACGTCCGCGGCTATGGCCTCTGGAGTTTTCACGCGCACCGCCGTTTGGCGAGCCAGGTCAATCTCCACGTCGCCGAGCTTGAGCTTCGTCACCGACTGGCCCTGCCGGTGCGTGCGCCGCAGCAACGCCCGCACGCGCGCGAGGAGTTCTTCCGTGCTGAACGGTTTCACGAGGTCATCGTCCGCGCCCGCGTCCAGGCCGGTGACGCGGTCTTCCACCTGCCCTTTGGCCGGGAGCTGGAGCACGGGCACGGCGTGCCCGAGCCGGCGCAACTCCGCGCAAACCGCGAAGCCGTCGAGCTTGGGCATCATGATGTCGAGCAGGATGAGGTCGGGCTTTTCCTCCACCGCTTTGCGCAGGCCGACCTCGCCGTCCTCGGCGGTGAGCGGGCGGTAGCCCTCGCCTTCCAGCACATCGGCCAGCGCCGTGCGCATGGGGGTTTCGTCTTCGATGATGAGAATTCGCGACATGGTCATTAACAACAAAGGAACAAAGGAACGAAGAGGGAAAGGTTCATTGCTCGCTTTGTTTCTTTGTTACTTCGTTGTTCAACGGCAATTCAATCGTGAATCGGCTGCCTTTGCCAACTTCGCTTTCAACCCGCACGCGGCCACCGTGCGCCGCGACGATGTGTTTCACAATGCTTAATCCGATGCCGACGCCCTGGGTTTCGCGCCGCAACTCCGAGCCGAGCCGGTGGAAACGCTCGAAGATCTTCTCGCGCTCGGCGGCGGGAATGCCC
>CAIKLQ010000251.1 GCA_903828255.1 uncultured Verrucomicrobiota bacterium | reverse complement strand
GGCTCCTGATAGCGACTGTCTTTTTCCCAGCCCGCTACGAAATAAAAGCGATACCCTCCACGTAATAAGTTTCAACCATACCATCCGGGAAGCTCGCGTCAGAGCCAAGGTGCCGGACTTCACCCCGCACATGTGCCGCCACTACTTCGCGAGCATGGCCCTGATGAGCAAGGTGGACGTTCACACGGTCGCATCATGGCTTGGACACCGGGACAACGGAGTCTTGCTCTCCAAAACCTATTCGCACCTACTGAACCACCACAAGCGGGAGCAGGCCCAGCTTGTGAGCTTTGGGAACCCCATTACTGTTAATGTATGATCGCGCCAATGATCCAACGCCCGCACTATTCGATGATGACGGTCGCCGACGCCTTAACCCGCGATTGGCGAGGGTGGAGCTTGTCCCGGAAGATGGACGGCTGTTTCGAATGGCGGGGCACCACCTGCGGGGAGCGTATGCCCGGTGGCACTTTTCATCCGTTTGACATAGCCGCGGCGGGGGACTGGTGCGACCGCTCTGCGGCATTGTTATCAGCGCTTCAATCCGGCTGGCAACCCGTCCAGCAAGGGCAAGGCGAGGCTTTCATACGCGAGATGATAGAAGCTGCCCGGCGTGATGGAACGCCCGACGTGGTCGTTGCCAAGCCATTGGGCGCTCCGTTTGGCGTGAGTCTCACCAAGATCAAGTTGGTTGAGACTTTCGACATGACCGTGACCGATACTGGCGACGGGCGACTCAGCATCGGCCTATCGTATCAGGGGAGCGCCGCAGGCCGGTGCCCGGTTCGCGACCTTGCCATCCTCGATTCGCTCCGCGTCGGCGAGGTGGTAGAAGTCGCCGGGACACTGACGGTACAAGGGAAGATTCGCGAGCCGCGCTTTCTCCGTGCCCGACCGGACAAGGGAGTCACGCCATGAACAGCACCCTACACTTTAGAATTTATCGGGGGGAAGGAACCCGAACCCGCGTTGCATATTGGGCTGATGATCTGCCCCGCGAGTTCATTTATGCCGACCATGTTCCCGCCCGGGCGCTCGACAAGCTGGTGAATGGCGCGAACGCCCGGAAAACACCAGCCGGGCGGCAACACTTCATGTCACGCACGCTCGGGTATCGAAGCGGGGAATACACGGACTTCATGTGCGTGAGTTTGATGCGAAAGAAGATCGCCAAACTGGGGACCGCCGCCCGCAAAGAGCATCGTCAGAAACTTTCTGGCGGGTATAAGCGCAAGACCCAGCGCCCCAACGACCGCACGCCCGACACCATCGTCTTTGGAACGCTCTCCACGACCAAGCAGCGGCTTCTCAAGTGCCTTGATTCCAAGAACGAATGGGACACCGAAACCCGCGCATCCGTGCGCCAGCAAATTGACAAATTCTCAAAATGGGTTGTGACCATTCAGGCGAAAATCTGAATTGATTTGTCCGCCATTGCTTGTGTTCACAGTTAGACACAAGCACCGCCACCCAAGCCCCTGTTCATGGGGCTTTTTTGCTTTTTCCTTGCTCTTGTTTGACTCGCGACACCGGGTATATGCGCAACATAACGCAAGCAAACACTGTAGCGGGCAACCCGGATTCCGCGCTGCCCGTATCACTAAACTCATTCGCCCGCCAACTCGACAGGACGCCCTGTACGGTTTGGCGCTGGACGAAGTGTGGCATCATTGACCCCGCCGACATCCTCATCCACCAGATTCAATCGGAACGCGTCACCGATCCACAGTCCGGTGCAATCCAAAACCAGAAAGAGCGCCCGCATCCTGGCCCGTCGCAGCGGCGGGCCAGCTAGTTACTCGATGTTCTTGAGCAGGAGTTTAATCTGTGACCGGGAGAGAATTTGGGCTTGGAAATGAGACCCAACTGAGGGCGCCGGGCCAATCCACTCCGGCATGTATCCATTCGGATCAAAGCGCCGGCGATACAGGCAGAACTGGCTAATCGCGATGAGGTCACTACTCATCGTCAACGGGTGCCGTTTCGGGTCCCGCTGCAACCAACTTGCGATCACTTCGGCCAGCCGCGTGAATTTTACCTGCCCTTCCACCACCCCTTTCTCGTTGCCACGCGCCGGGCGGCAAAATTGATGCGCAAAGAGATAGTGGCCTTGGAGCTGGCAAAAAACCTGCGTCAGCCGCCGCCCCTTGCCCCCGCCGATGATTTCCGCCACCGCGATCTTCGGGTTGTCATAACTGATGCGTTTGGGCACCCCGCCGAAAAACGCAAACGCTTGCACATGTCCTTCCCAGAACGTCTCCGTGCATTCCCGCTCAAACGCCATCACAAACGAGGCGTCACTGTATGGCAGTGCCAGCACGAAAAAGCACACCTTCCGCAACGGCCCATTCAAATTCACCAGCGCCTGGCCAAAATCCACCAGCGCCTCCCCGGGCGGGTGGACCAACGGCACAAACACCTCCTGCCGGTGCGCCGTCAGTTCCCGGACGGTGTCTTTGATGATCGTGTAGACTGGTTCACGGAACACTTGGTTTCGTTGACCACCGAATGGTATCGGCACAACCTCCCCAACCTAATCCCACCGGTCTTGGAGCCGCAGCTTGCGCAGTTTGCTTCCGAGATAACATCCAAAGAGCCGGATGCATGACACGCCAGTCCGGTTCTGAGAGAGGGGCGGTCGTGCAAACAACCGTCCCTACTCGACCCGACCCCAAAAAGGGCGGCGGCACGGGGGCAAAGACAAATTACAGACAGTGTTCTACACCGGCGCGGCCCGCACTCTAACCCACCTTTCATGCATACGCGATGAACGACGGCAGATGTGAGATAATACATCTTGCTTTGAGTCTCCTGTCCGGCATTATGTGCGCAGATTTAGGAACGCGGGGTGGAGCAGCCCGGTAGCTCGTCAGGCTCATAACCTGAAGGTCGTAGGTTCAAATCCTACCCCCGCAACCACTTTACGGGCCTGAAACTCACGTTTTAGGCCCGTTTTTGTTGGTTGTATTGCATATTCCCTCTCTTCCGGCCACTCCTTTGAAACACGGCGAACAGCCTGCAAAACGGCGAGCTAAAACAAACACATCCACAAACACAACAAACGCAAAACCGCCAAAAGGTCACCCCCTGACCAACCTCACCGCTCCACTCCTGCTTCCGATCAGAGCCCCGAACTTGGCGAGCATCGCCTGCGCAACGTGCGAAATCACCGGGCGCGTGTCCTTTTTGTCGTAACCGGTCTGCGTCGTCCCGACGTTCTGATATTTGAGCCCTTCGCCCGCCGGGCTGGCCGTCCGGTCCACCAGCAGAAGCTCGCGCGCCATCTCGCAGGTCGCGTCGCGGACGGCTTTCGGCACGACGCTGGCGGACACGAACGGGCTCGCCAGCAGCAGCGTGGTCAGCACCGAGGCCGGCGCTTTGTCCGGGTCGCGGCAATTCACGCGCGGCCATTGCAGCGCCTGCGTCTCGCTGGCCCGGCTGCCGCCGAATTGGTATTGCGCATCAATCAGCCGCGTCGCCATCACCAGCGCCGCTTCCGGCGCGTCGGTCAGCGCCGCCGCCGTGATCCACGCCGACGCATACAGATGCCCGTCGAAATACGCCGAGCACTCGGCCACGTCCGCGTACGCGTTCGCGTCCCCCTTGCCGGTGCCGTCTTCGCGGATGAGTGTCAGGGTTCCCATGGGATCGGGCCGGGGGTTCGGGGTTCGCAGTTCATAAAGTCAGCGC
>CAIKLQ010000250.1 GCA_903828255.1 uncultured Verrucomicrobiota bacterium | reverse complement strand
TACCTACCCGGTGCCGACCACTGCCACCAACAACTACAAGAACGTCGTCAACGAGTGGAAGATCTCGACCACCGACGCCAATGTCGTTGATCCCGCCTCGCGCCGGGAGGTCATCTCCTTCGGTAAGACCGCGGGCAATCACAACGGCGGCACGGTCGCCTTCGGACCGGACGGCTACCTGTACCTCGCTTTGGGCGATGGCGGCGATGCCAATGATGTCGGCCTGAGCCACATTGAGCCGGGCGGCAACGCCCAGAACCTCAGCACCCCGCTGGGTAAATTCTTGCGCTTTGACCCGCTCAATCCTGCCCTGACGCCCGCCAGTTCGGATCCGATCAGTGGCAACGGCCAATACCGCATTCCGACGACCAATCCCTTCCAAGGGCCGGGCCAGGTGCCGGAGATCTACGCCTACGGGATGCGCAACCCTTATCGCTTTTCCTTCGACCGCGCCAATGGCGAGCTGATTCATTCTGACGTCGGCCAGAACAACATCGAGGAGATTGACCGCATTGTGCTAGGCGGCAACTACGGCTGGCCGATCAAAGAAGGGGATTACCTCTTCAACCGAACGAATGGTCCCTCTGGGAACGCCGGCACCATCGGAGCACCCCCGGGACATCACAGCCCGGGAATTCCGGCAGGGTTGATTGACCCGATTACCGGCACCTTGGGGACCCTGGAATACGACCACAACGATGGCATCTCCATCACTGGCGGCTTCGTCTATCGCGGCACCGCGATCCCGGAGTTGGTCGGGAAGTATGTCTTTGGGGACCTGGCCCTGAATAGAGTGCCGGTGCGGGCGGACGGTCGTCTCTTCTACGCGGATCTTCAGACCGGACTGATCAAGGCGTTTCCATTGTACCAGTTTGGGGGTTCGGCAATTCTACCGAACGGTCTTACCGTGCATGGCTTCGGACAGGACGCTGAGGGCGAGCTCTACGCGCTGGCGACCAGCACGCCCGCAAATGGTGCCGGCGGGATCGTTTACAAGTTTGTTCCGGTACCGCCCAGCCTCACTTATGTCGGGCGCAAGCTGATCTCGGACATCCCCGGTCAAGCGGAGCAGACCGACCCGAACCTCATCAACCCCTGGGGAATCGCCTTCAGCCCGACGAGCCCGTTCTGGATCGCCGACAACCATGCGGGCGTCTCCACCCTCTGCAACAGTAGCGGGCTACCTCTCTCTCTGGTGGTGGCCATTCCTTCTCCGGCTGGCGGCGCGTCGCCCGGCGCCCCCACTGGGGTCATCTATAACAACACGCCGGACTTCCTTGTGAGCCCCGGCCTCCCGGCACGCTTCATTTTCGCCACGGAAGACGGCACGATTGCCAGTTGGAATAGCGGAGCCACTGCCGTGCTCAAAGCCGACAATTCGGTTTCCGGGGCGATCTATAAGGGGCTAGCTCTGGGCAGCAGTGGCGGCAGCAATTACCTCTACGCAGCCAATTTTCACGCCGGGCGTGTGGACGTCTTCGACGCCAACTACAACCTGGTTACGCTGGCTGGCTCCTTCTCGGATCCTACCCTCCCGGCCGGCTTCGCGCCGTTCAACATTCAGAATGTCGGCGAACAACTTTTTGTCACTTACGCCCTGCAGGACGCTGCGGGGCACGATGACGTATCCGGGCCCGGCAACGGTTTCGTGAATGTGTTCGACACGAGCGGGCAGTTGCTTAGGCGCTTCGTTTCGAACGGCGCGCTCAATTCGCCCTGGGGCGTCGCTCTAGCCCCGGCCGGCTTTGGCGGGTTTAGCCAGGCGCTGCTCATCGGTAACTTTGGCGATGGGCGGTTCAACGCCTTCGATCCGGCCACCGGCCAGTTCCTCGGCATGCTTCGAGACGCCTCGGGCAACCCCATCACGATCCGCGGCCTTTGGGACCTGAAGTTTGGCAACGGTGGCCAAGCCGGCGACACCCATACGCTCTACTATACGGCCGGCATTGCCGGCGGCGGGAATCTCGAGGACCACGGCCTGTTCGGGAGCATTGCGGCCATCGTGCCGACCGTCACCAGCCTCGTGGATAGTGGATTGTCCACAACCATCAGTTGGGCGGGAGGAGTCGCACCGTATTTGCTCCAGAAGAAAACAAGCCTCGCGGATGCCACCTGGTGGAACGTGCTAACCACTTCCAACCAGAGCGTGACAGTCCCCAAAGAGGCCGCCAGCGGTTACTTCCGCCTCGTGAATCAGACACAAACCACGGTCTCGCCGTTCACGGTTCTGCTCAACGGGGCGGCGGAACTCCCCGGGGTCGCGACCCCCGCCACGGCTTTGGGCACGCTCTCGATTGAGGGCAATCTGTTCACTTACCATATCAGCTTCTCCGGCTTGTCTGCGGCGGCCAGTGCCGCCCATGTGCATGGAGCCGCTACCGCCACGAATTCCGCGGGAGTTCTGTTTCCACTCACCGGCGCGACAGGGACAGAAGGCACCCTCTCCGGCACGCACACCCTCACGCTCGCCGAGTTGCAAGCGATCACGAACGGTTTGGCTTACGTGAATATCCATACCCCCAACCATGGGGGCGGGGAAATTCGCGGCCAGATTGTGCCGCTGCAACTCACAGCGACCTTGAATGGCGCCTCGGAGGTGCCTGCGGGGACGAGCACTGCGACGGGCACAGCGTCGCTGACCCTGATCGGCAGCCAATGGTCCTATGTGGTGCGCTACTCCGGCCTGGCTGGAACGGCCACTGCCGCTCACATCCACGGGCCGGCCGATGCGGCGCACTCGGCCGGGGTCCTGGTTCCGTTGAACACCCCGGCGGGCAACTCGGGCAGCCTCTCCGGGACCTTATCCCTGACCCCGCAAGTATTGGCTAATGTCCTAGCCGGTATGACCTATATCAATATCCATAGCACCACGAATCCCGGTGGTGAAATCCGCGGACAAATCCATTGGTAGTCGAGACCGGGAGGCTCTGGCCGGTGCGCTACTGCCGGCCAGAGCCAACTCTACCTGATAGACGGTTCGATTCACGGGAGCTTCCACACCACCAACAACCCGCCCGGGGAAAGCCGCTGGCCGGCCAGGTTCGGTCTTTCTGCTAAAGCTACCGCTTATCTCCAGATAATAATGACGCTGACCTACCACAACTTTACGAAGGTTATGAAAATCAATACTGCCCAATGGCTGGTGATTCTTGGCGCGGCGATGCCGGCTTCGCTGCCGTTCGCTTGTAGACTAAGGTCCAATAGTCACCCCTTGGCATTTGCGCTAAAACTATGGCTCGTGAACCGATAATACGCCTGAACCACCACAATCTTGTGACGATTATGAAATGCAACACTGCGAAACTTTTTTGGATTCTTGGCGCCGCCATCCTGGCTGCGAGCGCAGCAAACGCCACCGACCTCGTGTGGATTGGCGGCACCGGTAATTGGGACGCTACCGCCAATTGGAGCCCCGCCCAGTTGCCCGCCGCGGCAGACAACGTGTTCATCACCAACAACGGCCCGTACACGGTAACGGTTCCGAACGCCGTGAATCCCACGGTCGGAAGGCTGACGCTCGGCGGTACCAGCGGCACGCAAACCCTTTCTCTGGGCCGCTCCATCCTGACCCTAAACGGAACGAGTGGGGTCAACGGCAACGGCATACTCCTGCTCACGGTGGGCAACAGCACTGTGACCGGGGGCGGCAACCTCACGGTGAACGGCACGCTCAACTGGGCCAGCGGAACGATCAGCGGCGCGGGCGCCACGACCATCGGCAGCGGCGGCGCCCTGATCATCAATGGTGGGGTGTCGCTGACCACTCGGACGTTGATTAACGGCGGCCATACCTCTTGGGACTCTGGCAATCTCACCGCCAGCAGCGGCGCCGTGATCACCAATCTGGCGGGCGCGATCTTTGATATCAACTTCGACGGACGGCTGAACGTGGGCACCGCGCCGGCCACCTTCAACAATGCGGGGAGCCTCCGCAAGACTGCCGGCATAGCGAGCGCAAACCTGATCATTCCGGTTAACAATTCCGGCACGGCGGATGTCCAATCAGGGACCTTGAGCCTCGATAATGGCGGCACTCACAGCGGCACGTTCAAGGTGTCTGCAGGCGCCACACTGAATCTGGGTGGTGGTACCCATACCTTGTCCGCCGCCACGGTTATCAGTGGCCCCGGCACCCTGGGGGTTAGCGGTGGCTCGACGGTCACCGCCAGCGGCAATTTCAACCCGGGTTCAACTTTGAACGCGACCGCTGGCACCGTAACGCTGGCTCCGTCCTGCAATGTTACCACCGCAGCGGTGAGCATCAGCGGTGCGGGCGGCACCGTCCTTTACAACAGTGCGGGGACCGTCGGGACCCTGAATCTTAGCGCGGGAACGCTCGGCGGGACCAGCCCCGTGACGGTCACCGGATTGCTCACCTTGGCCGGCGGCGCCGTCACCAATGCGCTCGTCACCGCGGACGGCGGCATCAGCATTAACGGAGGGGTGACGCTGAACGGCGGCAAGCTGGTGAATCCGGGGACGGCCATCTGGAGCCTGGGCAACATTACAGGAGCCAACGGCGCGGGGTTCACGAATCTGCTCGGCGCGACCTTTATTAACACCTTCGATGGCAACATGCCCAGCGGCGCGGGCGCCACGCCCCTTTTCGTCAACGAGGGACTCTTTCAAAAGACCGGCGGCACGGCAGCACTCGGAACCACTTCCATCGATTTTGACTTCATCAACCTCGGCACGGTGGAGGTGCAGACCAACACCCTGCGGTATAACTTCAACCAACAGCTTGCCGGTTTGACGTTGCTCGACGGGGGTAGCTTGTCCGCCAAGGCCGGTGGTGGTGGGGCGACGGCCCAGCCGATTCAACTGTTGGGTGGCTCGCTGGTTGGCACCGGTCTCGTTACCGTTGCGAACACCGTGAATGTAATCAACTCCGCCGCGATTAGTCCGGGTCTTTCGGCAGGCGAGTTGGACCTTGCGGGCAATTACCAACAGACGGCATCCGGAGTATTGAATATCGAGTTGGGCGGCTATTCGCCCGGAGCCGGGTTCGATCTGGTCACGGTTACGGCGGGCGGAGCGGGCGGGGTAGCTACGCTCGGCGGCACGCTAGACGTCACGCTCCTCAATGGTTTCTCGCCAACCAACGGGGCGACGTTCACTTTCTTGACCGCCGTCAGTCGCGCCGGCGCGTTTGCAACTTTCAATTATCCGTCCAACGATATCGGCATGCAGGTGAGCTACGACCTGACCTCCGCAAAAGTTACAGTTTCCAACTTAAAGCCGGTGGTGGCTAATCCGATGGTTTCTCCGGGGCCGATCACTTATGGCGCGGCATACAATTTCCAGTTTCCCCTCAATACATTTTCTGACCCGGACAATAACCAGTTGACCTATACGGCGTCAGGCATGGCAGCGGGAATCAGCTTCACTCCTGCCACGCGGACGTTCTCCGGCACCCCGACTCAAGCGGGCGCTTACCTCGTGGCGGTTGCCGCCACCGACAACGGGACCCCGAGTTTGTCCGTCACAAACACATTCACCATCACCATCAACAAGGCGACGCCGACGGCGACTTTGGCGGTCAACAACTCGCCGGTGAGCTATGCCGGGTTGGGCGAGGCGGCGAGCGTCGGGATAGTGAGCAGTTCCGTGCCGGGGGTGGTGGCGAACACTCTGACAGGGGGCACGGCCACCAAGACCAATGCGGGCAACTATGCAGTGACGGCGGACTTCGTGCCGACGGACACCGCCAATTACAACAGCCTGTTGGCTCAGACGGTGGGGAATTTTGTGATCAGCAAGGGCACGCCGACAGCAACGCTGGCAGTCAACAACACTCCGGTGACCTATGACGGGTTGGGCAAATCGGCGACCGTCGCGATCTCGGCCAGCTCGGTGTCGGGCGCGGTGGCGAACATCTTGACGGGGGGCACGGCCACCAAGACGAATGCGGGCAGCTATGCAGTGACGGCGGACTTCGTGCCGACGGACACCGCCAACTACAACAGCCTATTGGCCCAGACGGCGGGGAACTTGGTGATCAGCAAGGGCACGCCGACAGCAACGCTGGCAGTCAACAACTCACCGGTGACCTATGACGGCCTCGCCAAATCGGCCACCGTCGCGATCTCGGCCAGTTCGGTGCCGGGAGCGGTGGCGAACATTTTGACAGGGGGCACGGCCACCAAGACCAATGCGGGCACCTATGCAGTGGCGGCGGACTTTGTGCCGACGGACACCGCCAACTATACCAGTCTGTTGGCCCAGACGGTGGGGAGCTTTGTGATCAGCAAGGCGACGCTGTCCGCCACGGCGGGTGCTAATAGCACGATTGCGTCCAAGATATACAATGCCTCGAACACGGCTGGCGCGGTAACGGTGGGGACTCTCTCGGGTTTTGTAGGAGCTGAAACCGTGTCCGCGACGGCGACTGCGGCGGCGTATTCGAGCGCCAACGCGGGTACCTACCCGGGTGTCGTAATCACCTACACGCTGGCCGATGGCGCCAATGGTGGTTTGGCCGCGAATTACCGCCTGCCGGACGGGACGGCGACGGGAACGATCACTCAAGCGACGACGGCGAGTGTGATCGCGTCCTCGGGCAATCCGGCATTGCCGGGAGCGATTGTCGCCTTCACGCACACGCTAAGCGTGGTTGCCCCGGGCGCGGGTACGCCCTCCAGCTCGGTTCAATTCCGCACCAACGACGTGGCGTTTGGCGGCCTAGAGTCGCTGAGCGGGTTGGTCGCCACCAGTCGCCCCACGGCTTTGTTGTCCCACGGCTCGAACACGGTGACGGCGGAATACGCGGGCGACAGCAATTTTGTCGGCATCACCAACAGCCTCGTGCAGATCGTGAACAGCACCCCGACCATCGGTACCAGTCCGGTGACTTATGAACGTGGGCGCAACACCGCCTGGCGGATCGCCTTAGCGGACTTGATCACTGTGGCCAATGCGACCGACGGGGACGGCGACATGCTCACGATCAGTGCCCTCGGCAGCCCGACCCTTAGTGGCAGCGGGGCAACGGTATTTTTCGACGGCACTTACATTCTTTACACCCCGCCTCCCTCCGGCCCGAAGGTGGACGCCGGTGACAGCTTCACCTATACGTTGAGCGATTCTCACGGAGGCTTTGCGCAAGGGACGATCAACATCACCGTGGCCACCACCATTTACGCAGCAGCCCAGATCATCCTGGCGCCCATCGGTAATACGGTGAATCTGAAGTTCACAGGCTTGCCCTTCCGGACCTACGAGGTTCAGTGGTCGTCGGCCCCCAACGGGCCTTGGACCACCGTTGCCAGCCAATCCATGAACGAATTCGGGGTGATTCTATACTCGACCAATTCACCCCCCAACCTGTCCTTCTGGCGTGCGCTCCGGCCGTGACCTCAACAATCAATCACTCTAAACCGACCATTTCAAATTATGAGACAAAAAATCACCATTCTTGTTGCGAGCTTGGTCCTGAGTCTGCAGGTGCAGGCCGCCATTTCTTACGATTCGGGACAAATCAACCTCAACACGACGATCCCTACTACCGAAATTACCCAATCCACGTTTACGTTTTCGGGTCCGACTAGCCTTACCATTGATCCTGGGAGCGTGAGAATCAATCTCAACATCTCAGGCGGTGCCGTGGGTGACCTGTTTGTGCAGTTGATTGATCCGAGCGGTAATCATGAATCCATCCTTTTGAACCGGGTGGGCTTGACGGTAGGGCAGCCGGCGGGCTATGCGAACGCCGGGTTTCAAGGCTGGCTCTATGATTCCGCTTTAGGTGGAAATATTCACGGCAACGGCGGAAGTTACGTTCCCGGAGCCAGCCAATTGACCGGCGCTTTTGCGCCCGACGGACGGAGTATTGCCTCGAATTCATCGGGTGTGGCCTTCGACAGCAATTCGCCGTCACGGATGCTGAGTGTATTCGACGGTATCAATCCCAACGGAACCTGGACGTTGAAGTTTTTTGACGATGTCTCTGGGGGTGGCGGTGATTCCATCATTAACAGTTGGCAACTGCAACTCACTGCCGTGCCTGAGCCGACCAATGTGGCTTTGGGCGTCTTCGGCGTCGTGTTTGCCGGGGTCGCGGTCGGTCGCCGGCTGCGGGTCCGGGCGCGCGCTTGACGGGTGCTGGCGGTGTGGAGGGACTAATCCCAGAAACGCGGAATGAACCAAGCAGGATTGCGTGATGGCGCGGTGATGGCGGCGGCCCGAGCGGTGGCGGACCAAGCCAAGAGTAAGGGGTAAGGTGTGGCTGATCCGGTAATGACCTTGCTGGCCAGCGGGTTTCAGTTTGCCGACCCGCAAGTCACTGTGCTGTCGTGGACTTTGACGCAGGCGGCGAGGGAGAGTCTGGCGGGCAGTCGGTATGCGATCGCGCAGGGGACGGTGGCGGCCAACGGCAATTACACCATCAGCTTAACGACCAACCGCCTCACGGTGAACCGGTTCTACCAGGTGCAGGTGTTAACATAACGGGATTTCTGCCAAGGGATGCACAGGTGAGGCTGCGGAAGAGCGGCGATCCGGCTCGTGTTGCGCCCCGGTTTTCCCCGGTTTCCTCAATGCGAAATGCTTGGGAACCCTCGGTGCAAAACACGCCGCCGCGTACAACTAAGGTCATATAGACTAAGGTCCAATAGCCAAGGTTGGGAGTTCCTGCAATTATTCTCACGTCAATTAGACGACATCAATGAAAACGCCGCTAAATCTTGGGAACAATAGCTCTGTCAGTTGGCTCGGTGTAGTCCGGGTGCTGGTGGGTTTAGGACTGATGGCCACCGCCCTGCAGGCACAGGTGCAAACCTACACATGCCCGACTGGCTTCGGTCCGCTGTTCGCGCCGATACTGCCCGCTACGCTCCTCAACTCACTCAAGACGGTGCCCAACCCGGTCATTCCAACTAACCCGGTCACGGGCGCGCCGATGATCCGGGGCGATCTGGTGGAGTACGTCACGGATTTGTCCGCCGCGATCCAGTTGGGCAAGGCGCTCTTCTGGGACATGCAGGCGGGCAGCGACGACAAGACTGCCTGCGCAAGCTGCCATTTCCAAGCGGGCGCAGACGTGCGCTGGAAGAACCAACTCGAACCAGGCCCTAACAGGAATTGGAGTCCCAAAGCCGCCAACGCCATCCTCGGCACAAACGACTTCCCGTTTCAAGCGACGGTGGACGCGGACAACATCGCCGGCTCGCAGGGAGTGCGCAAGAGCACGTTCATGGGCATCAACCCCAAGACCGGTGCCGAGAGCACCACGCTGTCTTCTGACTCGGTGTTCAGTATCAACGGCGTGAACGTGCGGCAAGTGACTGCCAAGAACACCCCGTCCGCAATCAATGCAGTGTTCAATCACCGCCAGTTCCACAATGGGCGCGCCCAGCCCGAGTTCAACGGCGTGAATCCGTTCGGCTACCGCGACACAGCCGCCCGCGTCTGGGTGCTGGGTTCGGGGGGCAGCCCGGTTGCCGTGGATATTAAGATCGGGAACGCCAGCCTTGCGTCTCAGGCGGTGGGTCCCCCGCTCAACCCCACGGAGATGTCGGCCGCGAACCGGACCTTCCCGGACCTTGGCCAAAAGCTGCTGCTCAAAAAGCCGCTGGGATTGCAGAAAGTGAGCGCGACCGACAGCGTGTTGGGGCCGGTGGCCGCCACTGGCACGGGCACTGGCTTGACGACAACCTACAAGAGCCTGATTCAGAAAGCCTTCAACCCCAAGTGGTGGAACTACAACAAGAGCGTGTCGGTAAATGGTAAGTCCTACACCATGATGGAGGCCAACTTCTCGCTCTACTGGGGGCTGGCCATCATGCTTTACGAGGCGACTCTGGTGGCGGACAATTCACCTATGGACCAGTACCTGGCCTCGCGGGTATTCACGGGGGTTGATCCGGTCACGGGAGCATTACATTATACCCACAGTCCCACCCTCCTGGATCCGGTGGTGAACCGGCTCGCCGCCGAGGGAATCGCTGTCACTCGCGAAACCATTTTGAACGGCCTCGCTCTGTTTGAGCTGCCCGTGGCCCCGCCGCCGTCATATCCGGTTCCGACGGATCCGACTACCGGGGTGCCGCAGGCTGGGGCCGGCTGTATCGCCTGTCACGTGGGCGCTGAAACCACGAGCGCTTCCTTGCGGAACCTGACAGGGCCGGGAGTGGAGGCCGGGGATGCCGCTTTCAAGAACGCCGGCTTCGATCTGCGCATGGAGCGGATGTTCAAAAAGCTGGATTGGACCCCGCCTGGCCCGCTGACGCCTGTGCCTGCGGGGACGGATGCGATCACGTTCGATCCCAGCACCTATGCCATGAGTGTGATCGGTATCAATGGCTCGACGGTCCCGGCGCTCCCGCTACCCGTGATCACGTATGACGCTGGCTGGTACAACCTCGGCGTCCGCCCCACCACCGATGACCTCGGTGTGGGGGCGCTCGACCCCTTCGGCAAGCCGCTCTCCTGGACAGAATACTTCCAGCAGACCCTGCCAAACCCGAGCGTCATCAAGGTGCCCGGTGGGGGATTGGCCAGCGCGTGCGTGCCGCCCAGCGCAGCGCCGGGCACCCCCTTCGCCGGGGAAGTGCTGAATCCGCTCACCGGCTTTCCGCTGCTGGCGGGCGGGCTGCTGAAGACCGAACCGACGGACGTCGCGGGCTCCTTCAAAACCCTCCCGCTCCGCAACGTCGAGCTGAATGGCCCGTACTTCCATAACGGCGGTAAGTCCACCTTGGCGCAGGTGGTTGATCTCTACGATTCAGGCGGGGACTTCGCCAACCCAACCAAGTCTCCGCTCCTCGTGCCCCTGCGCCTGTCGGCGGAGCAAGCTACCAGCCTGGTGGCGTTCCTGGTCGCGCTCACCGACGAACGGGTCCGGTATCAGCGCGCGCCCTTTGACCATCCGCAGTTGTTCGTTCCCAATGGCTCCCCGGATGCCGCGCCCGGCGCGGACGACCTGTTGGAGGTCCTGCCGGTAGGCAAGGCTGGCCTGCCCACGCCCCTCCAGCGCTTTCTGAATTTGAACCCCTTCCAATAGGAGCACGGAAGACTATGACAAGCCCCCAAATAACTAACCCGGCAACCGCACCGCAACATAAACCGAAAGAAAGGAATTTGATATGAAACACAAGCATAACAGCAGCAATCAAAGGAGAGCAATCATGAACCTGACCAACCAAGGCATGAGCCGACGCCACATGCTCAGAGCTCTGGGCTTGTCGGGTGGCGCCCTGCTCAGTTGGGGAGCTTTCCGGCCCAAAATGGCAATTGGCCAGGTGGCCGTAGAACCGATCGGGGCCGCCGGTGGCCTGTATATCGAAGCGTTTCCGACCAGCCCGCTGATTGTGTCCCCTTTCACGGACCCTTTGCCTATCCCGGCACCGCTTAAACCGCTGACCGCGGCGGAGCTTAACCCCGGCGGCTCCACGCGCTGGCCCATAATGCCGCAGAAAAATTACCAGGATAGCGATCAAGGGACTCATCAGATCTGGCCGAGTGGCAGCGCGGGGGGGCTCAATTTGCCAGTCCCACTCATCTACGACATCAAAATGCAGGTCGCGGAAAAGAGCTTTACCTCGTCCAGCGTTATCCCCATTGACATCAACGCCAACCCGGTGACTCCGCCGCCAGGGGCGCCGATCACGCGGCAGGCGGATGGAACCTATAAACTGCCGAAGAGTACCATCTACGGTTTCAACGGGGGTTTCCCTGGCGCCATGATCTATGCGCGGTATGGGCAACCCGCGCTATTGCGCTTCCAGAATTACCTGGCGGACAATCCCCTGAACCTCGACCGCCAGAACTTCGGGGATCCGGAAGCGAAGTTCCTCATCCATTTGCACAATGGGCATACGGCACCCGAGAGTGATGGGAACCCGAATCACCACGAAGGCGGTTACTATCCGAGTCAGACAGGTGGGCCGGGGCAATGGTGCGACAATCTCTATCTGAACTACCCGGCCGGCGGCGATTCCAACGAGAAGCAATCCTTCATGTGGTTCCACGACCACACCCACGGGCATACGGGCGCCAATGTTTACAAGGGGATGGTCGGTCTGTACCCCATCTACGATCCCGCGCTGGATCCCGGCGATGAGCGCCAGGGTTTGAAACTTCCCGGCGTCCCAAAATATCTGGGCAATAATCCGAAAAACGGCATAGATTACGATCAGCGGATAGACTATGACATTCCGATCGTGCTCTATGACCTCCGGCTGGACGACGGGGTCACGCAACACAAGGACGCGCACAGTGGCACCGGCGAAACGCACCCGGAGTGGTGGGGCAAAAGCTTCTTCAAACATTTTCCCAACCACGGTTTTGTGGGCGACATTTTCACCGTCAACTGCGCAGCCTACCCAGTCCTGAACGTCGAGCGGCGGCGGTACCGGCTCCGTTTTCTCGATGCTTCCATCGCGCGGCAGTACGAGCTGAAGCTCATGAGTTCGCGGGGAGGGCCAGTGCCGTCGGCCAGCACCTTTGGGCCCGACGGGCTCCGGCGCAGCGGGGACGCGCTGCAGGGGCAGTACCAACTCCCCGATGCGCAGCAGTCCATGGTGTTCACCCAGATTGCGAGCGAAGGGGGGCTACTCCCTTACCCGATCGTGCGCGACAAGTTTGAACTCTGGCCGGCCAAACGCCGCGAGATGATTGTGGATTTCTCGAAGTACATGGATGGGACTCCCACGACGCCGGGAGATGTCATCTATCTGGTGAACACGATGAAAATGGTCAACGGCCGGAAGTTGAACAACACGCAGTTCACCAAGGACGATGCGGGGAACGTGATCCCCGATCCGGCTTTCGACCCGACCTACGCGGTGCCCCTCATGAAGATTGTCATCGGTGGCAACCCCACGTCGCCCGACAATAGCGTGGACATGCTCAACTATACGAAACGGGTGAATGGCAAGGCGACCCTTAAGGCCGGGATCAAGTTGCGCCCCATGCCGAAGCTCCCGGTGAACTTCAATACTCTGCCCATGCGGACGTTCGAGTTGCAGCGCAGCGGCGTTTATGGCGGGGAAATCGAATGGCTGATCAACGGCCACGCCTTTGACCGGCAGGATCCCAATGGAATGTTTCCGCAGGCCATAACCACCCAGGGACAGCCTGAACTCTGGGTCGTCCGGAACGGTGGCGGTGGTTGGAGCCACCCGATGCACATGCACATGGAGGAGCATCAGGTCCTCTCGCGCAACGGGGTGGCAACGGGCAGCCCCAACGCCGACCCGCGCCACGTGGATGACATCGGCAAAGAGGATGTGGTCGCTCTGGATCCGAGCGAAGAGGTCATCTTTTACCGGAACTTCCGCACGTTCAAAGGCCGGTACGTGGCGCATTGTCATAACCTAGCGCACGAGGATCACTCGATGATGTTCGGGTGGGAGATCACGTAAAGCTGCCCTCCGACCGAACCTGGGCACTCCCGGCGCCACCGCGTCGGGGGTGCGCCGCAGGCACTGTTTCCGCTATGTATAACCACAGTAGCCAAGAGCCATCCTGAGTCCAAAGCCTGTGGTCGTTCTACCAATGAAAACGCTCGTTTATTCGTCCCTATTCCTCGCCGTGGGCACGGCGGTGTTTCTCACCGGCACCCAGTATGGCCGCCAGGGCGCGAAACTCTCCGCTGCGGGGACGGAGCGCAAGGTTCTATATTACGTGGATCCCATGAACCCGGGGCACACCTCGCCCCAACCGGGGCTGGCGCCGTGCGGCATGAAGATGGAGGCTGTTTATGCCGAGGGCGAACCGGGAGCCACCGGCTCGATGACGACAGTCCCGGTGGCCCCGGGGACCGTTCGCATCAGTCCAGAAAAGCAGCAACTCATCGGGGTGCAGGTGGGCTTGGTGAAGGAGGCCGCTGTCACCCACACGGTGCGCCTGTTCGGCCGGGTGGTGCCCGACGACCGGCGGGTACACCGGCTTAATGCGGGCGTCGAGGGACTGGTCCGCGAGGTTTCGGCGGTCACGACCGGTAGCCAAGTAAAGCAGGACCAATGGCTCGCCTCTTTTACTGCGCCGGACGTTCGCGCGACGATCCAAGGGTTTCTGACGACGGTGGATGTGGTGGAACGACAAAAGAAAGCCGGCCTGGATGCCCCGGCACAGATACATATCGTCAATGAAAACTGCCGGGTGGCCGCGGACCGGCTGCAAAACCTGGGGTTGTCCAAGATCCAGATCGAAGAGATCCGCGACACGCGGGAAGCTCCCACCGCCCTAAGGATCCTCGCGCCCGCGGATGGGTTTGTCCTAGCCTTGAACGTCACCCCCGGCCTGAAGTTCGAGAAGGGTTCCGAGTGGTATCGGATTGCCGATTTGACTAGGGTTTGGATACTAGCCGATGTTCTCGCCAATGATGCGGAATACGTTCAGCCCGGAGCCCTGGCCCAAGTGTCTCTGACGGGGCAGCGCAAATTATTTCCGGCCCGAATCAGTGAAGTCCTCCCGCAATTCGATCCGGCGACGCGCACCCTGAAAGTCCGGCTGGAGGTTGACAACCCGGGGTTCCTCCTCCGGCCAGAGATGTTCGTGGACGTAGCGCTGCCGGTGACTCTCCCTCCCACCCTAGCCGTACCGGCGGACGCGGTACTCGACGCCGGGCTAAACGCCACCGTCTTTGTCGCTCGCGGCAATGGCAGCTATGAGCCTCGGCTCGTGGCAACGGGTCGGCACTGGGGCGACCAGATCGAGATTCTTCAAGGACTTGCGGCTGGGGAACGGATTGTCACGGCAGGGAATTTTCTGGTGGATTCGGAAAGCCGCATGAAGCTGGCGGCTGCCGGGTTACAGGGCCTGCCTGCGAAGGATCTCGTCTGCCACATGAGCGTGGACGACTCCAAGGCCCGGGCCGCGGCCCGGTTCAGCGATTACCAGGGTATGACCTATTACTTTTGCAACGATGCCTGCAAGCAAAGCTTCGACCAGGCACCGGCCAGCTTCACGGAGCAGCCCGGGCAATCATCGTCGGCTCCGGCGGCCCCGCTGAGCGCGGCTCCTTCATCCGAAAGCAGCACCAGCAACCCGGTCTGCGGTATGTCCGTTGAACCGCCGCAAGCCCAGGCGGTAAAGCGATCAACCGACTCCACTCCTGTCCTAGCGCACGCCAGCTCTGAGCCGGCTCCTCACTAGCGTGATAAACCGGATCATAGATTGGTCGGTGAAGAACCGGGGGCTGGTGTTCGCGCTCATCGCCGCCGCTTGCCTGGTCGGATGGTGGTCGCTTCGCCATGTTCCTGTGGATGCCATCCCGGACCTCAGCGAAACCCAGGTGATCATTTACTCTCGCTGGGATCGCAGTCCGGACATCCTGGAAGCGCAGGTCACTTACCCGATTGTTTCCGCGATGCTCGGCGCGCCCAAGGTCAAATCGGTGCGCGGATTCTCGGATTTCGGCTACTCCTATGTCTATGTCATTTTCGAGGAGGGCACCGATCTCTACTGGGCCCGGGCGCGCGCTCAGGAGTATCTGTCGGGGGTATTGCCACGCCTGCCTCAGGGGGTTGTCACGGAATTAGGACCCGACGCCACTGCGCTCGGCTGGATCTACCAATACGCGTTAGTGGACAAATCGGGCACTCACAGTTTGGGAGACCTCCGGGCGTATCAGGACTGGTATTTGAAATACTATCTGAAGGCCGTGCCGGGCGTGGCCGAGGTCGCGGCTGTGGGAGGCTTCGGGAAGCAGTATCAAGTAAACGTGGACCCTAACCGGCTGCGGGCCTATGGCTTGTCCATCACCCGCGTGGTCGAGGCGGTCCGGGGCGGCAATATAGAATCGGCCGGGCGCTTAATGGAGTTTGGCAGCACCGAGTATATGGTCCGCGGGCGGGGCTATCTCCAGTCGGTTGCCGACCTCGAGAGCCTGGTTCTATCCAGCACCAATGGCACGCCTATCCGGGTCCGCGACATCGGGCAGGTGGTGGTGGGGCCCGATATTCGGCGCGGCGTGTGTGACCTTGATGGCGAGGGAGAGGTGGTTTCTGGAATCGTGGTTATGCGCCACGGGCAGAATGCCCTCGAAGTCATCAACCGCGTCAAGGCGAGGATTCGGGAGATTGAGCCGGGACTGCCGGCCGGGATGAACATTGTTCCTGTTTATGATCGTTCCGAGCTAATCATCCGCGCGGTGGACAATCTCAAAGTCACCTTGGTCGAGGTCGTCCTCGTCGTCATGCTGGTGATCTTCTTATTCCTATGGCACGTCCCTAGCGCGATCATCCCGGCAATCACCATTCCGATCGCAGTCCTGCTCTCCTTCATTCCGTTTCGACTAATGGGTATGACCGCGAATATCATGTCGCTCGGGGGTATTGCCATCGCGGTCGGCGCCCTGGTGGACGCTGCCATCGTGGTGGTGGAACAGGTTCACAAGAACCTAGAGTATTGGGAACGCGACGGGCGCGGTGAACCGTACGCGACCGTGGTCCTACACGCCATCAAGCAAGTGGCGCGGCCCGCTTTCTTTGCCCTGCTTGTCATCGCGGTGTCTTTCCTTCCCATCCTGACGCTGGAAGCGCAGGAGGGGCGACTCTTCAAGCCGCTGGCCTATACCAAGACCCTGGCCATGATCGTTGCGGCCTTGTTGGTGATCACTCTGGATCCGGCGCTACGGGTGACTCTCACGCATGTCAAGCGCTTCGTACTCCGACCCGCCTGGCTGTGCCGTTGGGTCAACGCCATCGCGCGCGGAAAAATTCATGCCGAATCCGATCATCCCATCAGCCGCCGCCTGACCAACTGGTACACGCCGGCGTTGGATTTCGCGCTGCGTCGGAAGTGGCTGGTGATGGCGGTGGCGGGGGTGTTGGTGGGGTCCACCGTGCCGGTGTTTTTCAAGCTCGGCGCCGAGTTCATGCCACCGTTGGATGAAGGCTCCATCCTCTACATGCCTTCAACCATGCCGGGTATCTCGGTCGCCGAAGCGCAGCGGATTCTCCAGATCACTGACCGCATCCTCCGGCAGTTCCCGGAAGTGGATCGGGTGCTGGGCAAGGCGGGTCGGGCGGACACCTCCACCGATCCCGCGCCGCTTTCCATGCTGGAGACGGTGATTATCCTCAAGCCCCAGACGGCTTGGCGTCGCGCGGATACCTGGTATTCAGCGTGGGCACCGAATTGGATGAAAAGCGTCTTTCGTCATTTTACGCCAGACTACCTCTCCCAGGAGGAACTGGTCAGCCAGATGAGCGCGGCCCTACAGATTCCCGGCCTGGCGAACGGGTGGACCATGCCGATCAAGGGACGCATCGAGATGCTGAGCACCGGATTGCGCACGCCGGTCGGGCTGAAGATTGCGGGCAACGATCCGGCGGCGATTGAAAAGATCGGGGCCGAGATCGAAGCAGTTCTCTCTCGGGTGCCGGGAACCCGGAGCGTCTTCGCCGAACGCACCGGGAGCGGCTTCTTCCTGGACGTGGAGTGGAACCGCGAGGAGTTGGCTCGCTACGGCCTGAGCATGGCGGAAGCGCAGGCCACGGTCGAAAACGCTCTCGGGGGCGACAACGTCACCACGCTCATTGCCGGCCGCGAGCGGTATCCGGTCAATGTCCGTTACCAGCGCGATTTTCGCTCCGACCTGAGCGCCTTGGAACGGATGCTGGTTTCGACGGCCGATGGGCAGACCCAGGTCCCCTTGTCCGCTGTCGCGCGCGTCGAGAAAAAGACCGGCCCGGCCATGATCCGCAATGAAGATGGGATGCTGACCGGCTATGTCTATGTGGATGTCGCTGGTCGCGATCTCAGCAGTTACCTGAGGGAAGCCGGGCGTCAGGTGCGCGAGCAAGTGAAGCTCCCTTCCGGCTATGCTGTCTTCTGGAGCGGTCAGTATGAGGCGATGGCTAGGGTCCGCGAGCGCCTTGCCTTGATCGTGCCGCTCACGCTGCTCCTGATCGTCTTGCTGCTCTATCTCAACACCCGCTCCATCGTGAAGACTTCGATTGTTCTGCTGGCAGTACCGTTTTCGGCGGTTGGGGCAATCTGGTTTCTCTACCTGCTGGGCTACAATCTAAGCATCGGCGTGTGGGTTGGCTTAATCGCGCTGCTGGGCGTGGACGCCGAGACGGGCGTGTTCATGCTGACCTATCTGGACCTGGCCTACGAGCAGGCCCGGAAAGAGGGCCGCTTGCGTAACCTCGCGGAACTGCAGGCTGCCATCCGCTATGGTGCCGCCCGGCGGCTCCGGCCCAAATTCATGACGGTCGCCGCGATGTTCCTCGGGTTGGTCCCGATCATGTGGTCGATCGGCACCGGCTCTGACGTGATGAAACGCATCGCCGCACCGATGATTGGCGGAATCTTCACTTCGTTCCTCCTCGAACTGCTCGTCTATCCCGGCATCTACCAGATCTGGAAGTGGAACTTTGAATTGAAGGGACAGAGGTCCCGGGGAACGCAACCCAGCGATCCTGAAGACTGTCTCGCATGTCCAAGAAATGCCGGTTGAGGTTGGAGCGCTCAACCTTTCGCAGGACGCGCATTAGGGGGGCTGCAAACGGGTGCGACTGGAAGTGGCGGTCAGTTGCGGGCGGATTGGGAAACTGACCAGTAACGGTGCCAGAGGTCATTGGCGCGGGCTGCGCGCAAGCCGAGCATCGCCTCGGCATTCGGCTCCTTCCATCAGCTGCCGGCCAGTTTGAGGCGGTGTTCAATCACATGCCGGTGACCGCTTTCGATTTCCCCCGGAACCGATGCAGAGTTCGGCGGCCCGCGCCCCCGCGTAGTCCAAGTGATGCCGCCGTTGGCTCACATAGCGGTGCGCCGCGCGCACCGGGGCGGGCGCCAAGCGGTGAAGCAGACCCAGTATTTTCACAAACAAGTCTATGCGCAGTTGAGTGGGCCGCAGTTGAGCGTCATTTTGGACTTCGACTCGCTGCGCCAGTGGGAGGAGGAATGTGCGGCCGCCTTGCGCCTGTTGCGCGGCCTGCGCCGGGAATATGGGCGGCGATTCTTCGACGTGGTGGTGGTGGACTCGTGGTATGCCAACGGGCCGTTTCTCAAAACGGTGGTGGAAGAGTTGGGCTGGCCGGTGATCGCGGTGCTCAAGCAGGAACGGTACGAAGCGCACCAAGAGGCGCTGGCCCTGACCCGCGGCGAAAAGCCGGTGCAAGTCGTGGAGCGCGCCGGGCGGCAAGTCGAGATTTGGGACGTGGCGGCAGTGCGCTTCACGGACAGTTATCCCGGCCCCGTGCGGGTCGTGCGCGTGCGAGAACGCTGGACGGAGCGGCAGCGGGTCTGGAGCACGCTCAAACTCGAACTGATTTACCGCGGTCAATTCGCCACCCGCGCCGAGGCCCGCCGCCACCTCTTTGAATTCATCGAATGCTTTTACCATCGCCAGCGCGCTCACAGCGCCTTGGACTATCTTTCCCCAGTTGACTTCGAAACCCAAAACCACTAACTAAATGACTCAACTTCTTTGTCCGTTCTTTCGAAGCAAGCCCAGGAGCCGGAAGGGGCGCGCAACGGAAGGTCACTCCGCTCGCGTGGGGAATCAGGGGCGCGGAGATGCGGAGCGGCCGAACGTGGAGCCAAGCGACGGCGAAAGAACCGCACGAGTCTGCACCGCACGGGCAAGCCAAGGCTCGCGAGTTTTCGCGGCGGAAGCGAAAGCGCGGGAGTCTTGGCGACGGGGGAAAAAAGGAAAAGGCTGGCAGGCGGCGCGGAAGAAATGTTCGGTAATTCGGAATCCAGCATCAAAGCAAGGTAACCCCGGTTGGACACGGAGTTTGAACCGCAGGGGAAAAGGAAACCCCGAACAGCAAACAGAACTGTTGGAAATTCTCTACTTGGACGCTGGGCGGTTTAAAGCTGCCGTAAGCAGTAGAACTTTCTTCCTGTGGCGGGGACCGTGAGGCTGACGGTCAAAGCATTGGTCCCCGAGACGTTTCCCCAAGCGGCAGGTGACAGTGCCGTCGTTTCTTCCAACTGAAAGAATGGCTTTTCCGTCCAGCGTCATCGTGAAATCCAGCAACCTCATGGGCGCCGCGCCGAACGCGGGGATGGCCGATGGTTGCCGCTCACGTAATAGCCGCCGCCGGTGCTCGTGCCGCCGCCACCGTCAATCGTGGACCAGTCGAGGGAGTAGGATTGGGCGTGGACGTTCGGGGAAAGGAGAAACCCCAAGCACCAACATCCAAGCACCAGAGAAGCTCCAAACTTCAAGCTCCCATGGCGGGTAATTGTGATACGACGGGCTGCAATTCTGGTTTGTTGTTTGGGGCTTGAGGGTTCTCTGGAGCTTGGCGCTTGGATTTTGGAGCTTTTCATCGCGCACCTCCGTTTTTTTGGTTCATCAGCCGCTCAAGTTTTTCGAGCCGTTGTTTCAACTCCAGGTTCTCCGCGCGGAGCGTGGCATTTTCCGAATCCACTTTCTGGTTCAACCCTTGGATGGCGGCGAACGCCACCCCGTCGGCTTCCTGCGTGGTAATGCTCTTGTCATCCGCGCCGGGATAGAACGCCGCCTTGAAGTCCTGTGCCATGGGGCCGATGTGCGGCGTGATGTTTTGACCTTCCCATTGGTAATGCCATTGCGTGATGGGCAGCGCGGCAAGTTTTTCAAGAATCTGCCGACCGTTCACAGAGGCGAAGTCTTTCTTCACGTTCCGGTCGGAGATGACTGCCCAAGCCGTGCCGTCCGCCGCCAGCGACACCCCCGCCGTCGCGCCGCTGTTGCTGAAGAGCCAATACCCGCCCGAGGCGCGCATGGTCACCGAGTTGGCGGTGGTGGAGGCGATGTCCGCAAAGGTGGAGTCACCCCAGACGAACGCGCCGATGTGATTGGCCTTGGCCCGGTAACCGGCGGCAAAGGCGTAGCTGGTGGCCGCGTTACTCCCCCCGCCCGGAATCGTCGCATACTCCGAATTCACCGCGATGTAATTGCCGGAGCCGCCGCCGATCGCGCTGTAATCGGAGTTCGTGCTGATGTCGTTGGAACGACCGCCGGCGATGGTGGCAAGCCACGAATCCGCCGCGATGTTGTTGCCGGAGCCGCCGCCGACCGCGCTGTAAGGGGAGTTCGCGCCGATGGCGTTCAAACGGCCGCCTGCAATGGTGGCATACCCCGAATTCGGCGCGATGTTATTGTCGTTGCCGCCGCCAATCGCGCTGCATCTGGAGTTCGTGCCGATGTCGTTCAAGTAACCCCCGTTGATGGTGGCCTGCGGCGAATCCGCCGCGATGTTGTTGTCTTCGCCGCCGCCAATCGCGCTGGAATAAGAGTTCGTGCCGATGTCGCTATAGGAGCCTCCGGCGATGGTGGCATACGCCGCATACGCCGCGATGTTGTTGTTGTAGCCGCCGCCAATGACGTTAAGGCTGGCGTTGTTTCCCATGGTGTTGATTAAACCGGGGTAGCCGCCGCCAGCAATGACGGAACCAAAGCTCCCAGTGCCAATGCTGTTCCCGGCGTAACCACCGATGAGGTTGGGGCTGGAGTCGTTGGGTTCCAGACGCAGCACTCGCTGGTTGTTCACCTTGAGTTCCAGCGGCTGGTTGTCCGTCGTGCCCACGAACTGCGTGCCCGGCGTGGTGCCCACGTTGCCGCCGATTCGCCATGCGTTGCCCAAGGCCGCCGCCGGCACCGTGCCGCTGGCCAGTTGCGCGGCGTTGAGCGCGGTCAGGTTCGCGCCGTTGCCGCTGAAACTGTTCGCCCCGTTGTTCAAGGTCACGGCGTTCGCATACGGGCCGCTCAGGCTGGCGCTGGGCAACACGCCGCTCAAATTGCCCGCCGTAATCGCGTAGGGCGTGGGC
Organism: uncultured Verrucomicrobiota bacterium; assembly: GCA_903828255.1. Classification (GTDB taxonomy): domain Bacteria; phylum Verrucomicrobiota; class Verrucomicrobiia; order Limisphaerales; family JADLHS01; genus CAIKLQ01. The sequence goes on along the minus strand of CAIKLQ010000250.1, from coordinate 816 downwards.
GTGAGCGGCTGGCGCGGCACGAGCGTGGCGAACGCCCCGCCGCCGTTGGGGCGCACCGCGATTTCGAGCCAGCGATCCGCGCCGGGGAATTGGTTGCCAAAGTCCAGCGTGACGGTGAACAGGCCGTTGCCCACGGCCAGAGCGTTGCTGCTCACCATGGAACCAACCTGCGCCGCACCGCTGGCGGCTGAATGGATGGTGAATTGCAAATCATACGAGCCGTTGGCAGGCGCACCGTTGTTGTCGAGCCGTCCCTGATAGGTGAAGGCGGTGCCTTGGGCGCGGGCCACAGTGACCAGCGCGAGCAGCGCGGTGAGGAAACAAGTGAGGTGGATGAGTTTCGTTTTCATGGTTTTGGTTGGAGTAGAAAGTTGTGGGTTACTTCTGCAAGAGTGTTTCAATGGCGGAAAGACGTTTCTCCAATTCCGCGATGCGGGCGTCCTTGGATTTCAGCGCGGCACCTTGCTCTTCCACTTTCTGGTTCAACCCTTGGATCGCCGCCAGCGCCACGCCGTCGGCATCCACGGTGGCGATGTGTTTGTCATCCGGGCCGATGGCGAACGCGGCGTAGAAATCCTGCGCCATCGGACCGACGTGTCGCGTGGCGGCGTCGGTCTTGTAATTCCATTCGGTCAAGGGCAGCGCCGCCACCTTGTCGAGCACGGCGCGCGCATCCACGGCTTTGAAGTTCTCCTTGAGGTTCCGGTCAGAGGCGGAAACGAAAGTGGTGTTAACCCATAATCCGCCAGCGGTGAGATGCATCAGTTCCGTGCCCCCGCCGGCATCGAACTGATTGTCGGCATGCACGCCGCCTTT
>CAIKLQ010000249.1 GCA_903828255.1 uncultured Verrucomicrobiota bacterium | reverse complement strand
TGTGGAAACTGACCCCACCGAGGGGGAGTTTTTCGTCAACAACGACATTGACCGCAGCAGCGCGCTCATCCGCGAAACCATCCAGAACTCGCTTGATGCCCGCCGCAGTGAAACCGAACCGGTGGAAGTGCGCTTCAGCCTCCACGAAGGCAGTCTTTTCCTGGGGCCGGACCTGCTCCGTCGCTACCTGAGAGCCCGTCCCGAAGGAAAAAGGTCTCGGTGCTGATTGACGCGCGCGGCGGTTCGGTTTCCGGTAAGGAGGACCGATTTGTTGGAAGGGCGGCAAATCGTGCGGTTATGAGGGGGTTTTGCGGACTCTGGCTTTAGTGGTTGGCGGTGGGGAATGTGGACGTAGGAGGTGCAGTTCGCTGCGATCAAGCAACTCCCACTGGACGGCTTCGCCCGGTTCCAAGCCGATGGCGGCGGCCAAGGCGAGTGGGAAGCTGATGTAGAGGCGGGGGTTTTGTCCGCGCGAGCGAATGGCTTGAACGCGCAAGGGATAGGAAATTGGCATTTTCTGTGATGGCGTTGTTGGTTTTGCTGGCATTTTGGAAGCTAGTCTATACACTAGCTTCATGCTGTGCCAGATCATTCCGTTCCCGCAGGAACTGCGCCCGCAGTTGCCCACCATCGTCGGGAACGTTGACTCCCTCACCTTGCGCCAACGCCTGGAACAAATCGATGCCCTGTTGCGGGACAGCGGGGTGGAGCAGGCGTTTGTGCGCCGCGCCTTGGCTGGCTGGAAGGTGGCCGGGGCGCGAAACACCACGGCGCTGGAGCAACTGAAGTTCCAGCAGCGGTCGCGGCGGGCGCTGCGTTGCACCCTTCTGCGAACACTCCTGCAAGAGGACTATCGCGGCTTCAGTTGTCAATTAGCTGGCAATCCGCTGGATCAATGGTTTTGCCTGGTCGATGCGTTGGATCAAGTGCGGGTCCCGTCCAAGAGCGAAGTTCAGCGCTTTGCCCATTGGCTGCCGGCGGAACAAATGCGAGAGGTGATCAACGGCCTGCTCAAAGGTGCGGTCGAGCAGCCCCGGAAATTAGGCCTGCGGGAGGCGCTGGATCTGGAGGCGTATTTCTTGGATAGCACCTGCCTGAAGGCGAACATCCACTTTCCGACGGACTGGGTGCTGTTGCGGGACGGCGTTCGGACGTTGATGAAAGCGACGTTGTTGATCCGCCAGGCCGGCCTGCGCGGGCGCATGGCCCCGCCGGAAGCGTTTCTGCGGCGCATGAACCGACTGAGCCTTGAGATGACCCAACAGGCCCGGCGCGCCGGGCGCAAAAAGGGGCGCAAGCGGGTGCTCCGCCAGATGAAAAAACTGGTGCGCGTCGTGCGGGCGCACGCGCGCCGGCACCGGGAACTATTGGACCAACAGTGGGAGCAAACGGACTGGACGCGCGCGCAAGCCGAACAGATTCTGCGCCGGTTGGACCGCGTGCTGGAACTCTTGCCGCAGGCGCAGCAACAGGCCCATGAGCGGATCATTGGCGAGCGCCCGGTGGCCAACGCCGACAAGATTCTCAGTCTGTATGATGCGGACGTCCAGGTGATTGTGCGCGGGAAAGCCGGCGCCGAGGTGGAATTTGGCAACACGGTGCTCTGCGGAGAGAATCGGCAAGGGGTCATCCTGGACTATGCCATCTTCCGGGAATCCGCGCCGGCGGATAGCCAGACCCTCTTCGGCAGCTTGGTCCGCGTTTATGAGGGGACGGGGCACTGCGTCGAAGCCGTCGCCACCGATCGCGGCTTCGCCAGTGCCGCCAACAGTCGTGCGCTGAAAGAGTCTGGCCCCTTTGACGCGCTGTGCCCCCGCGCGCCGGCGGAACTACGGCGGCGGATGAAGGGGCAGAAATTTGCGCGCCTGCAACGCCGGCGGGCGCAGACGGAAGCCCGGATCGGCATTCTCAAGCACGGCTTCCTCGGAAGCCCGATGCGCGCCAAAGGATTTGCCCATCGGGAGCTGGCGCTGGCGTGGGGCGTGTTGACGCACAACTTGTGGATGCTGGCAAAGATCAGAAAGCCCCAGCAGCGGACCCAGCCGAAAGCGGTTCCACTGCCAAAAGCGGCATAGCGCGCGGCGTACAACGGCGGCGGGAACTCAGCAGGGAGGAAGTGTCGTCATCCATTGAGTCCCTACGGTGAATGCTCCTATCTTCGGACGCGCCACCCCCAGTAGTTCCACAGCTCCGGCCCCTCGCATCAGGCCGAAAAGCACAATCGTAGAAAAGTCCCACTTTGGGGACGGGCTCTACTCCAAAGGCAACCAAAGCAACAAGGAAAGCATTGATCGCGTGTCGGGGTCAGGTGTGTTCGCGCGAGATCCCGATAGCGTGATTGCAGTGACCCGGCATGAAGTGGAGGAGGTATTTGTGGTCGAAGCTACCTTGCGCAACTTCAAACCGCTGGAACCGTTTTGTATAAGATGGGAATACCCCCTGATGCAAAAAGACGCCACGCTGAACCCGAGGAAGCTGAAGGGGAATTTGAGCAAGACGCCGCAGTATGACGTGAAAAAGCTGCTGGGGAGTCTGGCGGAATCGAGCAAGACCAAGGCGGAACTCAAGAAGGCGGTCATGGAGCAGGCGGGGATGGGAGAGACCACATTTCGCCGGCTGTTCTTAGAAATGGAAAAGGCTGAGGGCGTGAATCTGGACGTCGCGACCAAAAAGTACAGTTACCGGCTCGCAGGGCAGAACCAGCTTTCGTAAGATAGCAGGTGCCAAATCAGGTTTTTACGACCCGCAGCAGCACGAGATTTTCGCGCTGACGATTCCGCAGCAGCACGGAATTCTCGCGCTGATAATTCAGCAGCAGGCTATAGGGAAGTTGATGTTGCTGATCCAGTCACACCATCCGATACGGCAAGACTCCCTAAAGGTCGTCTTGCCTGTCATCTTATGGTTTGGTCAGAAAACCTGAAACTACAAGATCGGCACCGGCCGAAGGCCGACAGAAAAGAACAGGCAAACTATAGGAATTCTGGTGCATGCGAACGGTTGCGCTCCTTTGCCTTCTGGTGCGTTGATCCCTCATTCCGCTACTCTGACCGATTCCACTGCCCAAAACGCCCTAAAACCAATCCTGGTGCGATCTGGGTCCCCGCTAACGACCTCGGAACCGGAATGACTCCAATTAACCCACAACATGGAGATCAGCTGCCAACTTATCCACGAAGGTCTCCTGCTGTTAATCGCGAGAGAGATTTTTGCGATTCCCTGCAAATAAGTCTTGTACAGTTCCGCCATTCCAGCTAAACTATAACTAATGAGTAGGATTCACCTGCTCACATAAACGAAGGAATAACAAATATGCCTATGCAAATAACAATCCCAATGAACAACGTCTTCCATCTCAACGAAGGCAATTATCGCGGGCAACTGCAAACCCTCTCTGTCATCCCTCCCCGTAAGAAAACAGGACCGGGTGAAGGAATCCGGCTTCTCTTCCGCATGAACATCCCGAGCATCAAACGTGAAATCCCCATGGCTGGCCGGAGCTTTGTCCTCAATCTAAGAAGCAAAAGTGACTTGCGACAGTTTCTGGATGATTGGCTGGGAGCGGACTTCTTTGAATCGAATGCCGGCAGCGCTTTCGATTTGGAGACGTTGATTGGGCGGGAAGCGGATCTGACCTTGGCTCATTATCATCAGGTCGGGTACGAGAAGCCCATGACCTACATTCAATCAGCCTCCCCTCCTGGCACACTTAAACTAAACGAAGAGCCGGCCATCTGGAAGGACTAAACCTGGACCTTCCTCTG
>CAIKLQ010000248.1 GCA_903828255.1 uncultured Verrucomicrobiota bacterium | reverse complement strand
TACGGCTGCACGAGGCTGATGGACGTCGGCGGGTTGAGGCAGAGACCGACTTTCTTTCCGAGCGCGCGGATTTTCCAAAGCAGCGGCGTGACTTTTTCGCCCAGTTCGACGTGAACGATGATTTGATCCGCGCCGGCTTTGGCAAAAGGTTCGAGCAGGATCTCCGGCTTCGAGCACATGAGATGCACGTCGAAGAACATTTTCGTGCAGGGCCGAATGGTTTTCACCACGGCGGGGCCAAAGGAAATGTTTTGCACGAAATGGCCGTCCATGATGTCGAGGTGCAGCCATTCCGCGCCCGACTTCGAGGCGCGCACGGTTTCTTTGGCGAACCTGCCGAAATCGGCAGCCAAGAGCGAAGGGGCGATAATCAAGCGGGCAAAGGGTGGGAAAAGTTATCGTCTGACCAGCTAACTGGCCTACTTCCGGAAGTAGATAAAAAACACTGTGCCGAACGCGGCAATGGACCCTAGCAGGCAAAGCAACACGTCAGAGCCATGCTCCATCTCCATCGCTTTTGCGATGCCGACTCCGCCGGCAACCAGCATACCGAGCACCGCAAAACCCAGTACGGTTTGAGCGCTACCAGCTATGGTTTCCTCGCAAGATTCGGCTTTTTGGCTCTGTGTTTGTGTGGTCATAAAATCGCCAGTGACATTCGATGCTTAGATCTGGCTTGAGCCGCAAGGACTCGCTGCTCACCCCGCCGGCGCGGGCGACGGGCTGCCGAGCCCCGGCAGTTTCGGCGGCACGGATTTCGGCGGCGGCTCGGGCAACGGCGTGCCGGCGGGCGCGCCCATCAGCGGGCCGACATCGGTCGGTTTCTCGGACGGGATGAAAGTGCCCGTGCGAACAAGGTCCGCCACTTGCGAGCCTTCGAGGGTTTCAAATTCCAACAGCGCGTTGGCGATGAGTTCCAGTTTGTCGCGATGCGTGTCCAGAATGTCCTGCGCCCGCTGGTAAGCCTCGTCAATGATGCGGCGCACTTCGGTGTCAATCTCGCTCGCCGTGCCTTCGCTGTAATCCTTGCTGCGCGCCATTTCGCGGCCGAGGAAGACATATTCGCTGTCCCCGCCGTATTGTACCATGCCGAGCTTCTCGCTCATGCCCCAATTGCAAACCATCGCGCGGGCCATGCCCGTCGCTTGTTGGATGTCCCCGGCGGCGCCGCTGGAAATGTCATCGGAAACGACTTCCTCTGCGATCCGTCCCGCCATCGTGACGCAAATCAGATCGAGCATTTCCTTGCGCTTGCGGCTTAGGATATCGTCCTTCGGCAGATACATGGTCGAGCCGAGCGCCTGGCCGCGCGGAATGATCGTGACCTTGTGCAACGGGTGAGTGTGTTCGAGCAAGACGTTGACGAGCGCATGTCCCGCTTCGTGCCACGCGGTGAACTTCTTGTCCTCGTCCGTCATCGCCAGACTGCGACGTTCGCGGCCCCAACGCACTTTGTCGCGGGCTTCTTCGAGTTCCGGCATCCCGACGCCTTTCTTGTTCGTGCGGGCAGCGAGCAACGCGGCTTCGTTCAGCAGGTTCGCGAGTTCGGCGCCGGAATAACCCGGCGTGCCGCGGGCGATGACTGACAAATCCACGTTCGCGGAGAGCTTTACGTTCTTGGCGTGAACTTTCAAAATAGCCTCGCGTCCGCGGACGTCGGGGAGATTCACAGTGACTTGGCGATCAAAACGACCGGGCCGCAACAGCGCGGGATCGAGCACGTCCGGGCGGTTCGTGGCCGCGATGATGATGATGCCGTCCTGAGTATCGAAGCCGTCCATCTCGACGAGCAGCGCGTTCAAAGTCTGCTCCCGTTCGTCGTTGCCGCCACCGAGGCCGTGACCACGGCTGCGGCCGACGGCGTCAATTTCATCAATGAACACCAGGCACGGAACATTTTTGCGCGCCTGATCGAACATGTCGCGCACGCGGCTCGCGCCCACGCCCACAAACATTTCCACGAAGTCCGAGCCACTGATGCTGAAGAACGCCGCGTCGGCCTCTCCCGCGATGGCTTTGGCGAGCAGCGTCTTGCCCGTGCCGGGCGGTCCAATCATCAACACGCCCTTGGGGATGCGACCGCCGAGGCGCTGGAATTTCTTCGGGTCTTTCAGGAACTCGACCAGCTCGGAGACTTCATCAATGGCTTCCTCGATTCCGGCGACGTCCTTGAAGGTGGTCTTGTTGCGCTCCTTGGCCAGCAGGCGCGCCTTGCTCTTGCCGAAACTCAACGCCCCCTTGCCGGCCATCTTGAGCTGCCGGATGAAGAAGAACCAGATGAACAGCCCAATGCCGACGAAGAACAGGAGTTGGTAGCCGAGGCCGACCCACATGGGATTCGGTTCGTGCGGCTCAAACTGCGGAAGTTTGAGCAGCTTGTTTTCGATTTCTTGCGTCAGCCGCGCCTTCGTGCGAAACCGGACCTCATCCTTCTTCAAAATGTTGCCGGCACTGTCGGTCTTGAAGTAGCCACCGGTGATTTCTGTCAGGTAGCCGGACTGGGCGCCGTAATTGATGGAAGCGCTGGCCACGAGGTTGGAATCTACCTTTTGCAAGAAGTCGAAGTGCCGCAAAACCTCGACGTTGGAATCAATCCGATCCTTGAGCATCATCAGCGAAATGATGCCGCCAAAAATGGCAATCCACACAATCCACGTCTTCGGCGGGACGCGAAATTCCCCGCCCTTCTTGTTTTTGTCGTCGTTGTTCTTGCGATTGTCGTCAGCCATGTTCTTAAAATTTGTGCGTCAAACTATCACGCTCCACCCACGACCGCAACGCAGGATTTAGCAGCCAAAATCCCGGCAGCACAATTCCACTGTTGCCGGCTCACCCGCCGCGGTCGCCCTCTGGCGGAGCGCCGCTCTGGGAGTCGCCGCCGGTCCGCCAATCCGGCGGCTCTGAAAATTTCGCGGACCACTTCCAATTCGGCCGCGCTGCGGGTCACAGACTCGCGCTCCGGCGCCACGTCCAGATCAAACGCCGTTGGGTCTCCGGGCCTAGTTTGAACCGCTCTCCAATCCGCTGATTCTCGACCCAAAAAACTTCACCGGTGGCAGTGCCGGCCACCACCAGGTGGCGGCGCTCGGGCCGCGGCACTTTCTGATTCGTGAACCAGTCCTGAAGTTTCATCGCGCTGGCCATGCCGATGGGCTGAAAGCGATCCCCCGGTTGCCAGTGCCGCAGCACGACGTGCCGGCCCACTTTGTCGGCGTCGAATTGCTCGCAACCTCGCAGGAGTCGGAACCGAGCGCCCGTCTGGGCGATCACTTTCCAGTGCAAGTGCAGGTCGTCCAGCGTGGCTGCTCCGGCCTGTCCCCCCAAATCCAGCGCGAGAAAGTTGGACTGAAACGGCTCGCGAGTGACGGTTCGCACCAACACCCGGCCCGCAGAGTTTCGCGCCACCGTAACCTCTGGGCCGATGGTAACAGGCCTGCCGCAGGAAAGACGAAGCGCCTCGATGAGATCGAAATCCTCGGCTAATTCCAGCCGCCGCAGTTGCAATTGGACGACCCGGCGTTGCACGGCGACGGCGAGACGGACGAATGGCGGCTGTTTTTTCGCCAGCCACCGGCGGGCGATTGATGCGACCAACTCGCTCTCCGCGCCGACGATTTCCATCGCGCGCAGCAGGCTCTTGTTGAGCCCCGGCTGAAAGCGACGGCGCATCAGCGGCAAGAGTTCATGGCGAATTCGATTGCGCAGGATTTCGCGCGAAGCATTGGTCGCATCTTCGCGGAAGTGGATTTTGCTTTCGTCCGCGAACTGCCCCAGTTCCGCCCGGCCCACATCGAGCAGCGGGCGAATCAAATGGACCCGGTCATCAGCGGGGGAAGGCGCGCGCCACTTCATCCCGGCCAGACCTTCGCCGCCCGCGCCGCGCAGGAGGCGGAGGAAAAAAAGCTCGGCCTGATCATCCGCGTGGTGTGCGAGCGCGATGATCCGGCAGCGGGCGCAGCGGGCCGTCCGCGCCAGGAATTCGTGCCGAAGATCGCGCGCGGCCATTTCGATGGAAATGCGCCATTTTTCGGCGTGCGCTTGCACTTCCCCGCGTTCGGAGATGGTTTGCAGGCCGAGGGATTTGGCGGTGTCGCAGACCAGCCGTTCGTCCGCGTCGCTCGCCCGACCGCGAAGCTGGTGATTGAAATGCGCGACGATCAGTTTCCAGCCCGGTGGCGATGCGAGCGAGTGGAGCAGTTGCAACAACACCATGGAATCCAGCCCGCCGGAGACCGCCACAAGAATCCGCTCGCCGCGCCGCAAGAGTTTGCGCTCGCGAATGGAATTTTTAACGTGCTCCGGAAGATTTACCACGCCGCGATGCTATCGGCGCAAGGGAGCGTGGCAATTGGAAAGGAGCGCGAACCGCCGCGTTCGCGGATTCTCAAAAGGCGAGGCAGCAGCGCGCGGCCGCGGCGGTTCGGGATCCTAATCCCGGAAGTTCTGGAATTGCAGCGCCACGGGAAAATCCTTGCCGCGCACCGCCGTCATGACGGACTGCAACTCATCGCGGCTCTTACCGGTCACGCGAATCTGGTTGTCCTGAATCTGCGTGGTCACCTTGAACTTCCCGTCGCGGATAAAGGTGGTCACCTGCTTGGCCACATCCGTGGCGATGCCCTGCTGGATCTTGATGACCTGTCGCGCGTGGCCCAGCGGCGACACGTCGGGATCGCATTGCTCCACGTTTTTCATGCTGATGTTGCGCTTGGAAATTTTCCCGAGGACGATTTCCACCAGCGCCTTGATCTTGAACTGGTCTTCGGCGGACAGCTTGATTTCGTCTTTCTCCAAAACGATCTCGGCTTTGCTGCCCTTGAAGTCGAAGCGGTTGGCCAACTCTTTGTTGGCGATGTTGACGGCGTTCTCGATTTCCATCGAGTTGACCTGGCTGACAATGTCGAATGACGGCATAGGTGAATGATAATTGTTCGCCGGCAAATGGGAAGATTTTTGAGCAGCGACAGGCCGGATTTGACAGCCGGCGCGTTCTGGTCAACTCTTCTGCCCATGAAAACCATTGCTCTGCTGGCGGCTGTTTCGCTTTTGGCCACCGTTGCGGCCCAGGCGGAATCCATTTACGACGTCAAACTCAAGGACATTGACGGCAAGGACACCACACTCGCCGCCTACAAAGGTAAGGCGATCCTCATTGTCAACGTCGCTTCCAAGTGCGGGCTGACCCCACAATACAAAGCCCTCGAAGCGCTCCAGCAGAAATACCAGAGCAAGGGTTTCACCGTGCTGGGCTTTCCGTGCAATCAATTTGGTGCCCAAGAGCCGGGCAGCAACGAGGAGATCAAGCAATTCTGCTCCAGCAAATACAGCGTCACGTTCCCGATGTTCGACAAGCTCGACGTGAACGGCGGCAACCGCCATCCGCTGTACGTCTCCCTAGCCGGCGAGAAATCACCGTTCCCTGGCGACATCAAGTGGAACTTCAACAAATTCCTCATCGGCAAGGACGGCAAGATTCTCAAACGCTTCGAGCCGAAGACCGCACCCGACGCGCCGGAAGTGACGCAGGCTATCGAAGCGGCGCTCGTGGCGAAGTGAGTTGCCACGTCAACCCATGTTCAATCAGCTTATTGAGATCCCAGCCCTCAATCTCCGCAAGTGTTTGAAGTAGGAGTTGGGCTTTAGCGGTGAAACCAGACTTCGCAACAAATTACCGAACTCCATTTCCGCTGCACGAAGGCGCCGCCCATAAATCGGGCATCTCCTTGTCGCCGCTCCCTTGTGGGGCTTCGGCGAACATCCAGTTCAGTTGTTCGGGTTTCATGTTCTCATCTTCATGGTCCCCTTGGCTCCACGGTGATTAGCCGCTTCCTCGCTACTACGAGACCCTCCGACTTCTCTGCCAACTTCATGCCGGTGTCGTTGCCTTCACTCAGCATTACCTTGACCGGGAAGCGCTGGCGAACTTACGGGCAGGCATTCAAAATTGGGGACCCGACCGCTTCGGCAAAGAATTGAAGCGGCATTTTCCGCTCCGCATGCGGGCGTTTCCACTCTGGTCGGTGTCGAACCTCTCGGCCCGCAGCGCGCTACCACTCGTGCCAGGCCTGTTCGACCTTGTGATCATTGACGAGGCCAGCCAGTGCGACATCCCATCCATTGTGCCGTTGCTGGCCCGCAGCAAACGCGCTGTCCTTGCCGGCGACCCCATGCAACTCAAGCACATCAGCACGTTGGACGCGGTAGTTGACCAGACGTTATTGGAGCAACACGGCCTCACGGACGCACAGGTCCAGCGATTCACGTATCGCACGAACAGCGCATTCGACCTCGCCCACGACAACGCGTCCGTGCCCGATAGCGCCCGCGTTCGTCTCGATCTCCATTTCCGCTCGCACGATCTCATTGCCGATTACGGCAATGAGGCATTCTACCTAGAAACGGCTGTTCGAGGGCAGTCCCTCTCCGTTCGACCGGGGCTGCCGGTCGCGAGCGTCACCATTTTCTGTCGTGCGACGCGGCCACTCAACCGCTCAGCCGGGCTTCCTGACCAAAAAACATCCGGCCCGCGGCTTCCAG